>CAKMKL010000132.1 GCA_927443375.1 uncultured Paenibacillus sp.
ACCTCAAAACCGTCGATCCCCGGAACCATAACATCCAGCAGCGCGATATCAATATCGGGTACAGTAGTCAGCTTATGCAGCGCTTCATTGCCGTCAGCCGCCTCCAGCACTTCAAACCCGTTGCGTTTAAGATTAATAACAATAAAACTGCGGATAGATTCTTCATCCTCCAGAATAAGTACTTTACTCATCGATTCCCTTCCTTTCGATTGGAGCGGTTATTTTGTCGCTGTCGCTCCCGCCCGTGCTCTGCACCAGTTCTCCCCGGTAGCCGATTACCTTATCCATATCGCGCCCCAGAACTTTCCATCCGCTATTCTTGACGCGGTCCCATTCCATCTGTGTGAAGAAAGATACCTCTACAACCGTCTCTCCTGTATCAGACAGAATAAACTTCAGGGACTTATCCTGGACAGACTTCGTATCGACCGTAATCCTCTCATGCCACTCCGGCAAGAAATCAATTACGAAACGGTCTGACGGATCACGGTATTTCTGCGCTGTAAAGGTCAGCCCGTCCTTGCCGTCCCATTTGTAATAGGAAGTGAAATAAGGGATGGTCTCCGGATCAAAATATTCCCAGCCTTTCGGCGTCTCAAGCAATCCAATTTCAATAATGCCGTCCCCGTCCATGTCTTCACTGATAATTTTTCTGTCCTTAAAGGTACGGGCATCGCCCGGTATCACCACACGCAGCTTGTTATTCTCCATAACAACCATTGTAGTATAAGCTGAGCGGGAATCCACCGCTGCATCCAGTACTATACCTTCTTTATTCTCTGCTACTTTTCCTGAGACAATATTGTAATAATTATAAAAATAAGGGTCCAGGTTATCGAGCTGATCAAGCACCTTGAAGCCGTCATTAAACTGATAGGTGGTGATTTTGTCTACTTCATTGCGTTTGAAGTACACAACCGTAATATCGGAAATCCCGTCCTCGTTCAGGTCATCAATCATGTATTTGGTATAGGGCTGTGCAAGCCGTTCCTCCAGCTCACCGCCGGAATAGGTATACACCACTACCCCCTTCTCATCGCCGCGTGAATAGCCGGTGATAATGTCCAGCTTCCCGTCACCGGTTACATCCTTCAGATCCACCGATTCCAGCTGCGTACCGTCACCGTCAAAGACGAGCTTCTTCACCCAGCCATCCGCTACTTTCTCCAGAATCATGCCGTGGATCAGGACAGACTCGTTCTCCGTTAAGTAAAAAACCAGCGTCTCCATCTTTCCGTCCTTATCGAGATCCTCCGTAAAAATGGAGCTGTCCTCATCTCCCGCCGGACGGATCAGCGATGCACTGGCCGGCATCTGTGATTTAATGGCCATCATCAGCGAAGCTTTGTCGGCAGAGAGCTCCGGCGACTTCATCTTCGAAACAGGATCGCTGATGAAGGTACAGCCCGACAATAGGGTCATGGAAAGAGCTACCGCCGCCAGACGCCTAAGAACACGTATATTCAACTTCATCACTCTTTCCTTGTTTCGTGGCTCAAATAAGCTACAGATGGATACGTTCCTGCGAAGTCAGACGCCGTCCTTTGACATCATGTTTAATTTTGCCGTCTTCCAGCACCCACAAACGTGTGGCATACCGTTCCGCCAGCTCCAGCGGCAGCACGGTCACCACCGTAAGTCCCGTTTCTTTGCATAGCTTGCGCAAGGTCTCCAGAACACTCTCCGCTGTCTTCGGGTCAAGACCGGTCACCGGTTCATCAGCCAGAATCACCTTCGCTCCATGCACAAGCGCACGGGCGATCGCCACCCGCTGGCGCTCACCGCCGCTGAGCTGGCTGGTCTTCATTTTAGCTTTATCAAGCAGCCCGAGCAAATCGAGCTCGTCCATCGCGCCCATATAATCATCCGAGCGAACCATCCCCGTGACCATCCGCCACAGCGGAGTCTGTGAGGATTGGCCGATCAAAACATTCTTCAGTGCAGTACGGTTCGGATTCAGCTCCGCATTCTGCTCCAGATACGCCCACTCGCGGCGGATCTTCCGTCTGCCGGTGAACATATTTCCCCTAACGTTAACCCCGTCTACTCTAAAGTTCCCCTTGTCCCATTTCTCGCGCAGCGCCAGGCAGCGCAGCAGCGTCGACTTGCCGCTTCCGCTGGCTCCCAGCAGCACAACCAGTTCACCCGGTTCTAATTGAAAGCTAATATCCCGCAGAACAGGAAGTTTATCCTCCCCGACTGCTTTGGCTAAATGTTCAACTGTGATCATAGTTCAGCCTCTCCCTGTCTTCATCTCTAATCTATAGTGTACTCTGAAAGCGGGATCAATTTCCATGCGGACATCCGTTCTTATCTTACCTCAATTCAGCTGCCGTGGCGAGAATAATAACCCCGCTAAGCCGAACAATATATAGAAGCCGCCAAGCAGTGCGAACACGCCGCCGCCCCAGCCGAACTCAAGCAGCAGGCCGCCAAGACCCGGACCGATAATACTGCCTACACTGTAATGAAACGAAGAAACCACATTGGCGGCGGGCAGCAGATGACGCGGCAGAATATCTGCTGCATAGCTAAGTCCCAGCGAGAAAAAGGAACCGACAAGTCCGCCGGCCACCGTCAGCAGCAGCAAGGTCAGCAGGAAATGATCTCCTGCAAGCGGCAGCAGCGTAAAGGCCAGCCCGCCGGCCACACCGGCAAAAATCAGTATTTTCTTCCGCCCGTAACGGTCACTCCACAGTCCCAGCGGCAGCTGAAGTACCAGCCCGCCAATGCCTGCGAACGGCAGCAGCGCAGCGATCTGGTCGGTGCTGAAACCTGTGCGCAGTCCGTACACCGGGAAATTACTGTTCAGGCTCGCCTCCATATAGCCGTATAGCAGTGCCGGAATCAGTGCATACCAGGCTAACTGGTAGCTCCGTCCAAAACGTCTGGCCTGGCCCTCCCCATGCTCCACTTTATCCGGATGGGAGTCAGGCAGCTTGAGCAGAACCAGCAGCAGAACGAGCACAAACAAGCCGGCAAGGATCAGAAAAGGCGCTGCCTCGCCAAACCGCAGCAGGCTTATGCCAAGCGGTCCAAGGCTGAATCCCAGGCCGTAGGACATCCCGTAAAGTGAGAGATTACGGCCCCTGTGCTCGGCGGGTGTCATAAGCAATACCCAGAGCTGAGCGGCATAATTAATGGCGGAGTCGCCGATGCCGACGAGCAGCCGCAAAATAAACCAGGCCTTGATACCGGGCAGCAGCGGGAACAGAAGCAATGTCACCAGCACAAGGCTAATCCCGGAAGCAATCAGTTTCTTAAAGCCGATTGCGCCTAGTACCCGTTCAGCCACAAGAGTCATAGCGAACGACCCGACATAAAGGGCAGCGGCGTTAAGCCCGTTAAGAGAGGAAGAAACTCCTGTTTGCTCCAGGAGAATGGAGAGCACCGGCAGCAGCAGCCCCTGGCTGAGCCCGGCGGCGATAATAACCGTAATAAGGATGATGTAATTCAGCCTGCTGTTCAAATGAAGTGAAGCCTCCTAAAAGTTTTGTGAGCGTATGCTTCCTTGATTAGTTCTTCAAACAAAACTTGCTTCGTAAGGCAAACACCGAACATTATAGTGGACAACCTTCTTCAAAACAAGAGATAATATATAGAAGTGACCGATTTCCTGGGGGTGCATGCTGCATGAGTTATGAACTAAAAATTGATGTTTCACCTGTATACGAGCTGCTCGACAGTTTCATGCTATATGTAACTAGAAAATGGATATCCAATCTGGATATGGGTCCCGACTGGATTCGTGATATTGACGCCCGCATTCCTCCGCAGCAGGTGACTTCCCTCAGACAGGCAGCCGAATGGCCTTTTACCGACTATGATGTGCTCTATGTCTGGGCTTACCACCGCCAGCCGGCATCGAAGGTGACGCAGTTCCTGGAGGAGCTGGAAGCTTCTTCGCTCGAAGAATGCTTTGAACGCACAGCGCCGCTTTTTCCCAACTTTACAATGGAAGAATGCGCGCGGATCAAAAAGGACTATCCCCCGCTCCTGCAGCTATGGTATGAGCAATACTTCCGCCATGTGGAGCCAAAGCTCCTGCCCATACTCATCGAAGACGCTTCAGAGAAAAAGATGCTCGAGAGCAAAATGGGCGCTGCTGCGCTGATTGAATATGCATCCGGCGGCGTGGTGATCGAGGATATCCCTGATCTGCAGACAGTGGTGCTCCTGCCTACCATACATAACCGGCCGATCAACATGTATTGCTTCTACAATACCCTGATGATTATACAGTATCCTGTGGATGTACCCTCGGACAATGAGGACGAACCGCCTACCGTGCTGCTGCGCCTGACCAAGGCGCTTTCCGATCCGACCAGGCTCCGGCTGCTCCGTTATGCGGCCCACGAGCCCAAAACATTATGGGAGCTGCAGTCGGACCTAAACCAGACCAGTGATATGCTGATGCATCATTTACTTATGCTGCGTGTCGCGGGCCTGCTGCGGGTCCATCTGGGCAGTGAAGGCGAAGGCAACGAACGCTATAGTGTCCGTCCGGACGGCGCCTCAGATCTGCAAATGTTCTTAGAGTCGTATATTCGTTTATAATAGTTATACACAGACAGAGACAGCTGACAAAACTTATAGGAGTGAGCGTTATGAAATATTTGACCCAACAAGTTATCTTCGATCTGGACGACACCCTGGTCCACTGCAATAAATATTTTGACCTCATTCTGGGGCAGTATTTCGAACTGATGTCTGATTGGTTCAGCGAGTTCGGACCGGCGACCAGCGAATTCCGCAGCAAGCAGGTGGAAATCGACGTAGAGACGGTAAGTAACAGCGGTCTTGCCAGCGACAATTTCCCGAAGTCGCTGATTGCCACTTACCGCTTTTTCTGCGCCAAATATAACCGTCCGGCCGATCCCTATCAGGAAAAACAGCTGATGAAGCTCGGTCTCAGCGTCTACGACCAGGAAGTCGAAGCTTACCCGGGCATGGTGGAGACACTCGATGCGCTGAAGCATGACGGTCATGACCTGTACCTCTATACCGGCGGGGACGATACGGTCCAGCAGCGTAAAATTGAGCAAATGAAGCTCGATGTTTATTTTGGCGACCGGATTTTTATCCGCCAGCATAAAAATATCGAATCGCTTGAGAATATTTTGACTTCTTATCCTTTTGAACGGAAACGCACCTGGATGATCGGCAATTCACTGCGCACGGATGTGCTCCCGGCCCTGACTGCCGGTATCAACAGCATCTATCTGAAGCAGCAAAATGAATGGCTCTACAACCTGATCGAGCTCCAGCGGGAAATGCAGCAGTCGGTCCTGACCATTTCCTCCATTCATGAGGTCCCTCCGGTCATCCGCTCGGCATCGCAGCGCAAAAACCACGGCTGATAATAGACCTGGCCTTCTGTTAGAAATGCCATAGGCAGCCTGCTCCCGGTGTGTTTATACTGTTTGAGTAGATTTTTCATCTCATGCAGGAGGTACAAATGAACAAGAACGCGAATCCTAAACACACACTGAATAAGATGACCTCCCGTACTCCCGCAACGGGCAACAAACGTCTTCTGCCGATGCTGCTGGGCGTCGTGGTGGTCATCCTCGTCATTACGCTGGTCTATCTCACTACAGGCGGTAAAGCCAGCGACAGCGATGTTTTTGAGGGGCTGCCCAACTACACGGATGTTAAAGGCACTATTGTGGTTGACGGGCTGAAGGTTGAGAAGCAGCCGCATCTCGGCAGCGGGGACGCTAAGGTCAAGGTCATTGAATTCGCTGATTTCAAATGCCCGGCCTGCAAGAAGTGGACGGAAGCTTACCTGGATACCTTCATTAAGGATTATGTAGACACCGGGAAAGCGGATTTCTACTTCATGAATTTCGCCTTTATTGACCGGGACTCCTATCTGGCAGCAAGTGCCGGGGAAGCTATTTATAAACAAAGCAACGAAAAGTTCTGGGAATACGTTCATAAGCTATATGCCAATCAAGGCGACGAAAGCAAAATTTGGGCGACGCAAAAGTTCATCCTTAATTTCGTCAAAGAGAACATCGAGGGCATTGATTACGCCCGGTTTGAGCAGGACGTGAAGAACCACATCTATATGTACGATGTTAAGGAAGACTTCAAAATTGCCGGAGCCTATGGCGTAAACGGCACACCTAAATTCATGGTGAACGGTGTACTTCTGCAGGATTCCTCTTATGAGGCACTCACCGCAGCAATTGAGAGCGGGCTGACTGAAACTACCAAATAACACCGCGCAATTCAGTACTCCAGCAAAAAGATAAGGATGCGGCACGGCAGGGAATCCCTGGCCCGGGCCGCATCCTTTATTGTATTCCTTACGAAAAAAATGATTAGATCATTCGATGCTAAGCTGCCCGGTATCCATGTTGGCCAGTACCAGCTTGCCTTCGAGCGGAGAGCCATCTTCAGCTGCCAGCTTGAGCTTGCCTGTCCTGCCTTTTTCAATCAGCGCCTTCACCTGGGCATCCGTAAGTGTCCGGCCATGATTTTCTTTCCAGATTACAAATTTACAGCCTTCCTTATAGTGCGAACAGCCATATCCTTTACGCCCCATAAAGATCGTTCCCCCGCAGCCGGGACGCGGGCAGGCTCCGATGATCTTCGGTCCAGTATCTGCTGCAGTCTCAGCACCAGCTTTAGGCCGACCTGCACCTGCGGTTGTACCGGCAGAAGCACTGCCCCCTGTCCGTTTGCGAGGGGTGCCGGCCGCCCTGTCCGGGCTTGCCTTGGCGGCTGAGCCGCCGCTCCGCCCTTTGGCTCCCGCCTTAATTGAAGGCGTTTCGCCTTCAAAGGAGGTTTTGGACGCGCGCGACTGTACCCGAACCTTCTCTACGATCATCGAGGCGAAACGTTTGACATTCTCCATAAACTGGCCATCCGCCGCCGTACCTCTGGCAATTTCATTCAGACGCCGTTCCCATTGTCCGGTCATTTCCGGCGAGGTCAGCAGCTCAATCCCCGCTCCGCGGATCAGCTCGATCGCCGTCCGTCCCTTTTGGGTAATAGCGATTTTTTTGCCCTGCATTTCAACATAGCCGACATTCTTCAGCCGCTCAATCGTTGCTGCCCGGGTAGCCGGAGTGCCGAGACCCGAATCCTTCATGGCATCGCGCAGCTCCTCGTCCTCTATCTGCTTGCCTGCGCTTTCCATTGCTTTGAGCAGGGTCCCCTCCGTGTAATGCTTAGGCGGCTGCGTGTCCTTTTCCTTAACTACCGCATCGCTGCAGAGCACCTCGTCCGCCGGGGAGATGGAGAACGGCTCGTTCACCTCAATCTCCTCTTCCTCCTCGTCTTCCTTGCCCTTCCCCTTAGCCGGCTTCGCTTTATCCTTCTTCTGGTCGCCGTAAATGACCTTCCAGCCGAGACTCAGCAGTTCTTTGACCGTCGTTTTGAAGCTCTCCCCTTCAACTTCAGTAAAGACCGTATGCACTTTATACTCTGCGGCCGGATAGAACTGTGACAGGAAACGCCGCACAATCAGGTCATACAATTTCGCCTCATCTGCGCTTAGCCCCGATGCTTTGCGGTTCGTCGGCAAAATGGCATGGTGGTCTTCCACCTTTGACGGATTGCAGATAAATTTATTGCCTTTATGGACCAGATTGCGGTTCGCACCTTTGACCCATTCGTCATAGGAAGTCCCTTGCAGCGCAGACAGCGTCTTATGCATCTCAGGAATGTTCTGCTCTGTTACATAGTTAGAGTTGGTCCGCGGATAGGAAATCACCTTATGCTTCTCATAGAGCGCCTGGGCAATGTCGAGTGTTTTTTTGGCCGAAAAAGCGTACTTCCCGTTCGCCTCACGCTGCAGCAGCGTCAAATCGTACAGTTTGTTCGGATACTCCTTGGTATCTTTGACCTCATAGGACGCAACGCACGCGGGTTTCCCCTTCACCTTGGCAGCCAGCGCTTCAGCCTTGGCACCATCCGTAAGACGGTCCCCCTGCCACATGCCCTTATAAGCTACCTCGTTCTGCGTGAAATGACCTTCGACTTCAAAAAACTTAAGCGAGGAAAAAGCTTCAATCGTCTTCTGGCGGTCATAAATCAGCGCAAGTACGGGTGTCTGCACCCGGCCCACGGACAGCAGTACATTATGCTTCGTGGTGAATGCGCGGGAACCGTTCATTCCGATCAGCCAGTCAGCCTCACTGCGCGCCCTGGCGGCTTTGGTCAGATTCTCATACTCCGAGCCATCCCTCAGCTCCTGGAATCCTTTGCGGATGGTCTCCGGCGTCAGGTCGGAAATCCACAGCCGCTTCACCGGCTGGCCCAGCTGCAAATGCCGCTGAATCAGCGAGAAAATATGCTGCCCCTCCCGCCCGGCATCACAGGAGTTGACCAGCAGATCACTGCGTTTGGCCAGCTCGCCGATCACCTTCAGCTGATCAATTGTGCGGGCGTTCGGCACCAGCTTGAACTGGTCGGGAATGATGGGCAAGTCGTTAATATTCCACTTTTTGTATTTGTTGTCATAAGCTTCCGGTTCGGCGAGTCCGATGAGATGACCGATCGCCCAGGTAATGATGTACTGCTCCCCTTCTAAATAGGAACGGTAATTTTTGGCCTTCGGTTCTATTGCGGCGGCGATATTCCGCCCCATATCCGGTTTTTCCGCAATAATGAGTGTCTTCAAAAAAAATCGCTCCTTAACCTTCAATCTTCCAAAATGCGTCCAGTTTTCTATTATACCATTATGTTAAACGAAATTCCTGCTAATAATCGGTGTAAATCATTAGGAGGGGGACGCGGAATACGCTTGGGTAAGCCCTTGAAAGTTGGTATGGAGCCATTACTGCATTATGCAAAATAACGAAGAGAACACTCCGGACGGGGAGTACTTATTTCAGCTGCTCTCTTAATACCGCTCCGAGCTCGGAGGTATAACGGGTTAATCTCAGGCTTATTTCTGTCTTCATGACATCACGGGTCAGTCCAAACCGCTCCTGGTAGCCGCGAAACAGAATTTTATAGTACAACAAGAAATCCTCCTGCTCATCCTCCAGCACTTTTATATTCCGCTGCTTGAGCTCCCGCTGCAGCCGGTAGGTATCCTGCATCACCCGATTCTGGATATACCGTCCGGCCATTAAATACGTCCGGGTAAGCATGTTGCCTGACCGGTCAACCTCCTGCATACTCTTGCTGACCATAGTGTCTATGTAAGGAAGCAAAATGAGATCCCGGACCATTGTGCGTTCCAGGGTAGTGAGCATTTTTCCGCTGTCGCCCTCTTCCTTATCCTTTTGCTCATACTGCTCTACATGCTCAGTCATTAGCATTTTGGTTTTCCACCTCTCGTTTCCGTTTAGTTTGCTCATTTATAATGCCCCCCAATCTGTTCGGCGCGTTCCAGAGCAACCCCGGATTCAAGCAAGGAGGACGCCCGGATCAGCGCTTTGCTGCCATACCGTGTTTTGATCTGATCGATGGTACGCTCTCTTCTATAGGTCCGTTCCCGGTCGTCAAACAGCGTAAGCTGCAGGACACTGTCATCGGTCAAATGGGAAATAGATATAGATAAACGGCTTAAAGGCATCCCGGTCCAATGGTCGATAAACAGGTGATAAGCCGCTGCCGCAATCTCATGAGTTAAGGACGACGGCTCCGGCAGGGTCATCTGACGGCTATACGAGTTGGACCTGTTACCGTCTGTTTCCGAGACTGCAATAGATACCACTGATCCCATATACCGGTATCTCCGTGCCCGCTGGCAAACCTCGATGACGAGCTCCAGCAGTACGACCTCAATATCCTCCAGCCGGGTGTACAGATTCCAGCGCAGCGCCTTCCCATGACCCACCGATTTGATCTGATGGCGGATTCCTGTTACTACCGGGCTAGGATCAATTCCGCGGGCCGTCTGCCAATAATACTCCGCCTGGATATCGCTCTGTTTGCCCATTGTCATACGCATTCTCCGCTTAAACTCACCCAGCTCCATCCGCGCAATGTCACCAATGGTGGTTATCCCCATACGATAGAAGTTTTTGCTCATCCGGCCGGCCACCATAAACATTTCATGTACCGGCAAAGGCCAGAGCTCTTCAGCCAAATTGTCATACCCGAGCCGGAAAATCCCGCCTTCCCGCTTCTTCGACAGGTTGTTTGCCATCTTGGCAAGTATTTTTGTCGGTCCGATCCCTACCCTGGTCCACACACCGGTGGACAACAGGACATGCTGCTGGATGCTGCGAATGATCTCCTGGGTTCCTCCTCCGAAAAAGGTCAATGAGCCCGTCACATCCAAGAACTGCTCATCGATGCTGAAAGGCTCCACAAGGTCCGTATATCCATGGTAAATCTGCGAAATAAGCAGCGATACCTTTATATAAGTACTCATCCGAGGCCGTATAACCACAAGTCCGGGGCACTTGGCCATGGCTTCGCCCACACGTGAGGCGGTGGTTACCCCCTGGGCCTTGGCGATGGGGCAGGCTGCGAGCACAATGCCGTTCATCCGCGCCGGATCTCCCACTGCGACAGGCTTATCTTTATATTCAGGGTGAGCAGCTTTTTCGACGCTGGCGTAAAAGGATTGGCAGTCCGACAGTAAAATAATCCGCTCTTTAGACATAGCGTTTCTCCTGTAACGGTTGCCCTGGCAGCATGCGGTCGTCACAGCTGCCGCAAACCTTGATCTTCCGCTGAGTAATCTTGCCGGCATTGTCCAGGTATATGAGTTCAAGTGTTTGGCCGATACTCATTCTCACGATTGATCGCCTCCGCAAATATAAGAACATTTGTTTGTATTATAACCACGATAGGGATTTTTAAGCAATGGTTTGATTTTCCACGCCAAAAAAAATCCCCCGCCAGCCACTTAAGGTTGACGGGGGAAGGCAATACGAACGGTTGAATGTGAATAATATGGGATTCCCAGGAATCACGATGATCTTATTGATTATGGTGGTTTTGCTTCTGCTTGTTTTCTTTTTAGTTAGGAGCATCCGGAATAAAAAATAGCACTTATCCGGGAGAGCGCCTCTGCGCTGCTAATCACTTCCTTCGCATTGCTTCTGCGGTCCCAATACTCTATCTTGCGCTCACCGGCAGACTTGCCGACGACCAGCACAACCGGAATGCCGATCAGACCGGCATCCTTGAATTTAACCCCTGCCCGTTCATCCCGGTCATCCAGCAGCGTTTCAATCCCTTGCCGGGTCAGTTCACTGTATAATTCCTCAGCCAGTGCAGTCTGTTCTGTGTCTTTGACGGACATCTGGAGGATATGAACATGGTATGGCGCAAGGCTCTCAGGCCAGATAAGACCCTCATCATCGCGGCTCTGTTCAGCGACTGCCGCCAGCAGGCGTGAGACGCCAATGCCGTAACAGCCCATGATCATTGGCTTACTCTGGCCGGAAGCATCCAGGTAAGTGGCACCCAGCTTCTCACTGTATTTGGTACCCAGTTTGAAGACATGGCCGATTTCGATGCCCTGATGGAAATTCAGTACGCCATTGCCGCATTTCGGACAAGCTTCTCCTTCCACGGCATTACGCAAGTCAGCCACATGCTCCAGCGGAAAGTCACGTCCAGGCACAACGGACCGCAGATGATAATCCTTTTCCCCCGCTCCCGCTATCCCCTCCGCCATTGCGGCAACAGCTGTGTCAATGACCAGCGGCAGCTGCAGTCCGACCGGCCCGACATATCCGCTCTCCACTCCGGCAGCAGCCAATACATCACTATAATCAGCAAGAGATACCTCGTTAACACCGGTCGCTTTGGCTACCTTAATCTCATTAACCTCATGATCACCCCGGACAAGCACGGCAAAAGTTTTGCCGTCCCCTTCATAAATTAATGTCTTGATGATACACTCCGGCTTAATCTGCAGCTGCTCTTCCAGCTGGGCAATCGTCCGCAGTCCTGGTGTATCGAATTTCTCCATAGCCGCCCGCTCCGCCCAGTCCGCATGAATCGCAGCCGCTGCCCTGTTTACCTCAGCCTGCTCAAGATTAGCCGCATAGTCACAAGCAGAGCAAACGGTGATCGTATCCTCACCGATATCGGACAGCGCCATAAATTCGTGATTCTCCCCTTCACCGCCGATCGCTCCGGCATTTGCCTGGACGGCCTTGAAATGCAGCCCGCAGCGGGCAAATATCCGCTGGTATGCCTCATACATCAGCACATAGGCAGCATCCAGCCCTCCCCAATCCGCATCAAAGGAATACGCATCCTTCATCAAAAATTCCCTGGCCCGCAGCAGACCGGACCGCGGCCGGCGTTCATCACGGAACTTGGTCTGAATCTGGTACAGTGTAACCGGCAGCCTGCGGTAAGAACTGATTTCACCACGGACGAGTGCGGTGATCACTTCCTCGTGGGTCGGCCCAAGCACAAATTCCCGTTCATGGCGGTCCTGGAGCTTGATCAGGTCCTTACCGTATACCTCATAGCGTTCCGATTCCTTCCACAGCTCAGCGGGCAGCATGGACGGGAGCAGCACCTCCTGGGCGCCGGTAAGCTCCATTTCCTCCCGCACAATATTCTCGATCTTGCGCAGCACCCGGCGTCCAAGCGGCAGATAGGTATAAATCCCGGCCGCGAGCATGCGGATGTATCCGGCCCGCAGCAGCAGCTGATGGCTTGCTGTTTCGGCTTCAGCCGGCGCTTCACGGAGAGTAGTTACTAATAGTTTGCTTTGGCGCATAATAATCAACCTTTCTGAATGGATCAGACCTGTCTGGGTCCGCCTTATGTCTGGAACGCAAAAAAGACATATCCGTCAGGGACGAATATGTCGTGTTACCACCCTAGTTCAACCGTCAGGCTAAGCCTGTCAGTCCTCTATCCGGATAACGGCCGGGGCCGGCAGCACTTCAAAACTCCATACTGCAGCTTCCAAGGCAGGGTGCACTTCCATCGCTAATTGAAGGACCTTTCAGCCGGTGAGTCCTCTCTCTGTTCTAACGAATTCAGAAAATGCAGATCCTTGATCAACGCTGTTACGTGATTAATATGGTATTTAATGTATATGATATTGCCGAACGCGTCAAGCCTGTCATGAAAATACCTGAATGGAGCAGCTCTCCCGAAGTTTTTGGATGGCTCGGCACAATGAAAGCAAAAAATTGTAAATAAAATTTTTCTTATTCATGCTCTTACATATGAAATTATTGTGACTCTATACCGAAAATATGAATAGAGCATATCCAGGCTACTTTCAGCCTCTAATGCATCCAAGGGGGAGTCATTGCCATGTCTACAAAAATAAAACACACTATCCACAACTTCACGTCACGTTCGCTGCAAAGGAAAATGATGATGCTCTTTGCCATTATGCTGATTATACCAATCATCACGGTAAGCTACTTTTCCTATACCACCTCCAGCAAGCAATTGGAGTTCAGAATGCAGGAAGCCACGCACACAAGTGTTGACATGCTGGCGGATAATATCAGTGAAACGGTAACTGCTGCCAAGGAGAATGTACAGCAGCTTAGCCAGCAGCTGACCTCCGCTGATCTTGACAACAAGACAGCCGGGACCCGTACGCTGATTGATTTATTCGTGAAGGAACATCCGGAGCTTGAAATTCTTACTTCGGGGAATGAGAACGGAGCCTGGATGAAATCACCTGACCCCGGCAAGCAGGATTATGATCCGCGCACCCGTGACTGGTACATCGAATCGATGAAAAATCCCGGTAAAGTCACACTCACCGGTCCAAGCATATCTGTAACTACCGGCAACTACACCCTGTTCATCTCAGAATCACTAAAAGACGGCAAGGGGGCCGTTGCTACCACACTCAATCTGAAAGTGATAGGTGAACGGATCAGCAATATTAAGCTTGGCAAAGACGGCTATTACTTTGTGGTTGACCGGAATAACAAGTTTGTCTCCCACCCGGTCAAAAAAGCAGGCGATGATATTGTGGATGATGTCGCCAAGCTTCTGGTTAATGACAGTGGCAGCTTATCCTATACCGCTCCCGATACCGGGGTGGAGATGCGTGGTTATTATACTACCGACCCTACAACAGGCTTCATTGTCGTTGGTGTGCTTCCCGCTCAAGAGTTCTCGGATGCTGCTTTGCCGATTGTCTACACGAGCTCAATTGTCCTGGGAGCCGCGCTGGTTATCTCCCTGATCCTGATGTTCTTTATCGTAAGGGCAATCTCCCGGCCGATCAGCAGGCTGAACCACTCCGCCCGCCGGGTTAGTGAAGGGTATCTGAATGAACAGATTAAGATAGACCGTGCCGATGAAATCGGCGAGTTAGCCAAGAACTATAATCTCATGGTGGAATCGCTGCGAAATATCGTGACAGACATCTCGGATACTTCCGGCCTCTTGGCCGCATCCAGCCAGCAGCTGACGGCTACGACCGAAGAGAATGCCAAGGCTACCGCCTATGTGGCTGAGCTCGTTCAGGATTCAGCCGCCGGAGCCGATACACAGACTTCGGCTATGATCGAGACTTCCCGGGCCATGGAGGAAATGTCCGCCGGAATCCAAAAAATTGCCGAAGCCGCGGCTTCCATCGTCGATTCCTCGGCAGACACCGAAGCCGATGTCCACAGCGGCAGCCAGAAGATCGAACAGGTCAGCCGCCAAATGGATGCTATCCGCGAGTCCACTCACCTGTCTTCAGAGCTGATCGGACAATTGAACGGTTTAAACACACAGGTGTCGGCGATGAGCAGTGCGATCTCCAACATTGCCGTGCAGACTAATCTGTTGTCACTCAATGCCGGGATTGAGGCTGCACGCGCCGGAGAACACGGCAGAGGATTCGCCGTCGTTGCAACCGAAGTACGCAAACTTGCTGATCAGTCCAAGTCCACCGCCGGTAATATCCAGGAAACGATTGAGCAAATGACAGTGCTGATCGACCAAACCTATGAAGCAATTCATAACCGGGTTGCGGCAGATGTGGATCTGGGTATCCAAGTGATGGATGAAGCTAAGGCAGCTTTCGTGAATATTGAACAATCCGCTGCCAGAATCAACGGCCAGATCCATGACATCTCGGCAATTACCGAAGAAATGTCTGCCGGGGCTGAGGAAGTTGCTGCTGCGGTCCAAGAGATCTCTAACATCTCACGTACCACATCAGACGCTCTACAGAATGTTACGGCGGCAACAGAGCAGCAGCTCGCCTCCATGGATGAGATCACCGCTTCTTCCGGTGAGCTATCCAAAATGGCCGGTGACCTGCAGCATAAAATCGAACGCTTCAAGCTGGAGGAGTAGGCAAGTCGCCTATCCTTCCTCCCCTTCGGCGGATCCGCCATACCGCAAAAAGCCGTCCCCCAATTCCATTGGGGGACGGCTTTTTTAGATCCGGCAGATATATAATTTAGACGAGAACGGTCGATCCCATCAAATATTTGTCAACCTCACGAGCGGCTTCGCGGCCTTCATTAATAGCCCAGACCACGAGACTTTGCCCGCGGCGCATGTCGCCGGCGGCAAAGACCTTATCCACATTCGTGTTGAACTTGCCGTAACGGGCTTTCACATTGCTGCGGCGGTCCGTCTCCAGGTTCAGCTCCTGGATGATATCCTGTTCCGGTCCGTCGAAGCCGATCGCGACCAGCGCGAGCTGAGCCGGATATACCGCCTCTGTTCCCGGAATAGGCTGATAGATCTTGCGGCCCGTTTCATCCACCATACGGCGGATTTGCACGGTATGCAGCTCTTTCAGGTTGCCTTCATCATCACCGACGAATTTAGTAGTCATGATGGAGAATTCACGCGGATCATCGCCAAAGATTGCTTTGGCTTCCTGCTGTGCATAGTCAAGTGTGTACACATTCGGGAACTGCGGCCACGGGTTCGCGATCGGGTCGCGCTCCAGCGGTGCTTTTTCATGCGTACCGAACTGGGTGATGCTGTTGCAGCCATGCCGCAGAGATGTCGCCACACAGTCGGAACCCGTATCTCCGCCGCCCAGCACAATCACATCTTTGCCTGCCGCAGATACGTAATTGCCATCCTCCAGATTGGAGTTCAAGTAGCTCTTAATCGTGCCGTTCAGGTAATCCATCGCGTACATTACACCGTTCAGCTCGCTGCCTTCTACATTGAACCGGCGCGCTTTGGTCGCTCCGCCGCATAGGACAACAGCATCGTATTCGTCAACCAGCTGCTGGGTAGGGATATCCTTGCCAATCTCTGTATTCACTACGAAGTTAATGCCTTCAGCGGCCAGCAGATCAACCCGGCGCTGTACCACGCGCTTATCAAGCTTCATTGTAGGAATACCATATGTCAACAAACCGCCGACGCGGTCACTGCGTTCAAATACAGTCACTGTATGCCCGGCTTTGTTTAGCTGAGCGGCTGCTGCAAGGCCTGCCGGGCCGGAGCCGACGATGGCTACTCTTTTACCGGTGCGTTTCTCAGGAGGATTAGGGACGACCCAGCCTTCCTCAAAGCCTTTATCAATGATTGCAAGCTCAATCGTCTTAATTGTAACCGGCTGGCCGATCAGGCCGACGGTACAGGAACCTTCACAAGGTGCAGGACAGATGCTGCCCGTAAATTCAGGAAAATTATTCGTCTTGTGCAGACGCTCCAGCGCTTCCTTCCACAGTCCCCGGTAGACCAGATTGTTCCACTCGGGAATCAGGTTGTGAACCGGGCAGCCCGATGTGCCGCCGGACATGTCAATGCCGGTATGGCAATAGGGGGTTCCGCAGTCCATGCAGCGGGCGCCCTGCGTCCGAAGCTCGTCCTCGGTAAGATGATGATGGAATTCTTCCCAGTCTTTGACGCGCTGTTCAGGATCCCGGTCACCTGGGAGCTGGCGCTTATACTCCATAAATCCAGTAGGTGTAGACATATTTACGTTTCCCCCATCCGTTCTCTTCGTGTTGATTATAGTACATTGTAGCATACTGCGGCAGATTCATGTCGATCCAGCGCAATGAAGTACCTGCACATTCTATACTATTTTTAAGTTTAGCATTTCTAATTTTAACTATATTAGCATTCAATACTTTCGCACTGTAATGGATTAATCTGCTGATTATTTGTACTATTTCACATGTTGTGTCAGAGAAAACGCTTTTTCGTTAATCCGTACGTTGATAAACGTAGAATCGGTAATCATACGGGTTCTGCTCATCACGAATCCCCTGTATTTCGGAGACCTCTTCCCATTCATCCCACTCTACTTCAGGAAACTTCGTCTCTCCCGCAAATTCCTCATCAATTCGGGTCACGATCAGCTTATCGGCATGCGGGAGCATCATCCGGTAAATCTCAGCTCCGCCTATGACCATCAGTTCATCTTCTTTGCGTCCTTCGGCCAGTGCTTCCTCCAGCGAATGAATCACTTCCGCCCCTTCCGGCAGAAAGCTGGTATCCCGTGTAATCACGATACTCTTTCTGCCTTTTAGCGGCTTGCCGCCGAGCGATTCCCATGTTTTGCGGCCCATAAGCATCCGTTTACCGAGAGTCTGCTCTTTGAAGTAGGCGAAATCCCGCGGCAGATGCCATGGCATATCATTATCCTTGCCGATAACGCCATTAGCCCCCATCGCCCAAATCATGCTGATACTCATATTTATGCCCTCCTTGTCAAAGAAACATCATGTTCCCAAAAAGATTAGATTGCGACCGGAGCTTTAATTCCCGGATGGTATATATAATTCTCAAACTCGAAATCTTCAAAAGTATAGTCAAAAATACTCTCCGGCTTTCTGAGAATATTCAGCTTCGGCAACGGATGCGGTTCCCTGGACAATTGGGTAGCCACCTGTTCCAGATGATTTGTATAAATGTGCACATCGCCGCCGGACCAAATGAAGTCCCCTACCTCTAGTCCCGTCTGCTGCGCCACCATATGTGTAAGCAGCGCGTAGCTGGCAATATTAAAAGGCAGCCCAAGGAAGGTATCTACCGACCGCATGGTCAGCATACAGGAGAGCTTGCCTTCCGCTACATAGAACTGAAAGACAAAGTGGCAAGGCGGCAGCTTCATCTCCTCAATCTCGCCTACATTCCAGGCACTGACGATATGGCGGCGGGAGTCCGGGTTATGCTTGATCGATTCGATCACTGCGGAAATCTGGTCAATCGTCCGGCCATCCTTACTCTCCCACGCCCGCCACTGCGAACCGTACACCGGTCCCAGCTCACCGTTCTCGTCGGCCCATTCATCCCAGATGGAGACACCGTTCTCCTTCAGGTACGAAGTATTTGTATCTCCCTTTAAGAACCACAGGAGCTCGTATACTACTGATTTCAGATGGATGCGCTTGGTTGTAACCAGCGGGAACCCTTCGGACAGATCAAAGCGAAGCTGACGCCCAAATACGGAAATTGTGCCGGTTCCTGTGCGGTCGCTTTTTGTCGTGCCGTGATCGAGTACATCCTGAAGTAAATCCAAATATTTACGCAAGGTATTCGCTCCCCTCCCCTTTTTTTCTTCTCCCAGTTTACCATGACCTGACCGCCCTTGTAACTTCCCAAAGCGCAGAAAATGCAATTTCCTGCTGATCCCTCACGGCCACCCGCACAGCGATTGCCTCTTCCTGTAAATAGTGGAAACTATGCTGCTTATAAAATCCAATTCCGCCAATTTCAGCTACTCCCAGATCTTCAGCTCCACACGTCCCTCTTCAGCAATCAGCTTAGCCTGTCCTCCTATCGGAAAAGTGATCAGCGGCGAAGTATGTCCAAAATTCACATCGAATATAACCGGAAGCTGCTGCAGCTCCTTTTTACTCCTAATAATCGTACACAGCAATTCCGGTGTTATCCGTGATGCTCTTTGAAATCTGCCGATGACCAGCCCTCTGACCTGCTCAAAGCCCGGCTGATGAATCAGGGATTGCAGATCCCGGTCAAAGGTTTCCGGACCCGATTCAAAGTCATCCTCCAGAAATAGAATTGCATCCTTAAGGCTTGGCATAAACTCCGTACCCTGCAGTAAATTCAGTGTACACAGATTCCCCCCTATAATGATGCCTTCTGCTGCTCCTGAATGGATCGTATATGGACCGGCGTTAGGCTCAAAAATACGATTGTCCTGATTCCGAAACCATTTATCGTCACTCCACTGGTCAGAGGGCCGCACAAGGATTTCCTCATCCTCCATCATCATCTGGATAAAGTGCCGGATCGTATACTCATTCCCGTACCGCATGGCTAATGTCGAAAAATGAGGACCCGAATACGTAATCAGTCCGGTACGAGTGTATATCGCACTTCCTAGCGCTGTAATGTCGGAGTATCCGCAGAGACGTTTGGGATTAGCGGCAATCAGCTCATAATCAAGCTCGCGCAGCAGCTGATTGCAGTTGTGGCCCCCCAGGGTCGTCAGTATCCCCTTAACCTTAGGGTCGCGGAATGCCTCATGAATATCCTCTACTCTGGAGCTGACAGAAGAGGATGAGAACACATCCAACTCATAAGCATGTTCGGCAAAAGAAACGGTGAACCCGAGTCCCTCCAGCAGCCCTTTGGATGCCTCAATTTGTTCAGGGGCTATGATCCCCAGACTATTGGATGGTGAGATGATGCGGATTTCGTCTCCAGCCTGCAGTTTAGCTGCTTTCATAGCTGTTACTCCTTTCGTTTCTCAACGTTTGTACTCGCTTCAATATTTCCTCAGTGATTTCATTTACGCTCCTTGTGCCATTGATCGAAGAATCCAATACAGCGCTACAGCGCCTGCCAGACGCTCCTTTAACGCATTTACGATACAGGTCTTACCACCGCCCGAAACGGCCGCAACGGCGATTACACAGGGCTTACAGGCTTTAGCTTTAGCAGCGGTATGCGCTGAAAAAAGGGACTCCCTCCGCCATTATTATGACATAGGAAGTCCCTTCTATGATGTATTGCGTATGCAGACGGTGATTTATTATTTCACAACGTGAATTGGGTGGCCTTCTACCAGCTCAGCCGCTTCCATGACGATTTCGCCAAGGGTAGGATGCGCGTGAATTGTCAAAGCGATGTCTTCGAGCGTAGCGCCCATTTCAATCGCCAGACCCAGCTCAGCAATCAGGTTGGATGCTTCAATACCCACGATTTGTGCACCCAGTACGAGGTTGTTCTCGCTGTTAGCCACAATCTTGATGAAGCCTTCCGGAGCGTTCAAGGAAACCGCACGGCCATTGCCCGCGAACGGGAATTTGCCGGCTTTAACTTTGTAGCCCTTGTCTTTAGCTTCTTTTTCAGTCAGGCCTACGCTGGAGCACTCAGGATCGGTAAATACAACCGCCGGAATGACTTTGTAGTCAACAACTGATTTGTGGCCGGAAATCGCTTCTGCAGCGATCTTGCCTTCATAGGAAGCTTTGTGTGCCAGGGCCAGGCCTGGAACGATATCGCCGATAGCATAGATGTTAGGGATATTAGTGCGTCCTTGGTGGTCAACTTTGATCAGACCGCGTTCGTCAAGCTCGACACCGATCAGATCAAGACCCAGTTCGCCATCTGTGTTTGGACGGCGTCCTACAGTAACGAGCAGGTAATCCGCTGTAATCTCTTTGGACTCGCCGCCCACGGAGTACTTCACGGTTACTTCCTTGTCGTTCTGAACAGCGCTTTCCGCTTTGGCATTTGTTACGATCTCAATGCCTGTCTTCGCCATGTTCTTGGCAACCAGACGGGTCATATCTTTATCGAAGCCTGGAAGTACAGTGTCCAGACCTTCAATGATCGTTACTTTAGTGCCGAATTTGGAGTACATCTGGCCAAGCTCGGCACCGATGTAGCCGCCGCCGATAACGATCATGCTCTTAGGGATCTCAGGCAGATCCAGAGCTTCTGTCGAGGACAGGATACGTCCGCCGAACGGGAAAGGCTTCAGCTCAATCGGACGGGAACCTGTCGCGATGATGCAGTTATTGAATTTGTAGCGCGGGGATTCATGCTCATTGAACAACCGGGCTTCGTTTGTGCTGATGAACATAGCTTCTCCGCTAAATACTTCGATTTTGTTACCCTTCATCAGGCTGGTAACACCGGTAGTCATTCTTTTCACGACACCGTTTTTGAATTCCATAGTTTTGGACCAGTCTACCTTTACGTTCTCAGCAGTTACACCGAAAACTTCGCCGTGCTGTGCAGCTTCATATTGATGAGCTGCAGAGATCAGGGCTTTGGAAGGAATACATCCGCGGTTCAGGCAGACACCGCCGAGCTCCGATTTATCCACGATCAGTACCTTCTGGCCGAGCTGGGCGGCACGAATAGCCGCCACATACCCGCCGGGACCTGCACCAATTACCAATGTGTCGATTTCGATTGAAGCGTCTCCGACTACCATTTATTACACCTCCATAACTAACATATCAGGATTTGCAAGCAGGGTCTTAATGTAATTCATGAAGTTCTGGGCTGTTGCACCATCGATAATCCGGTGGTCAAAGCTCAAGGACAGGGCCATTACAGGAGCTGCTACGATTTCGCCGTTCTTCACAACCGGTTTCTCCGTGATACGTCCGGTACCCAGAATGGCAACTTCAGGGAAGTTGATGATCGGAGTGAAGAACATACCGCCGGCGGAGCCGATGTTGCTGATGGAGATCGTGCTGCCTTTCATTTCATTAGGAGCCAGTTTGCCGTCGCGTCCACGAACAGCCAGATCAGTGATGGCACTAGCGATCATCCAGATGCTCTTACGGTCAGCATCCTTGATAACCGGAACAATCAGACCATTGTCTGTATCTGTTGCGATACCGATGTTGTAATATTTTTTGTAGACAATTTCGTTAGTGGCTTCGTCAATCATCGCATTAAGCGCAGGGAATTGACGGGAAGCGGCAACCAGTGCTTTGACGATGAACGGAAGGTAAGTAACCTTCACGCCTTTCTTCTCGGCAACAGGCTTCATGCGGGCACGGAAGGCTACCAGCTCGGTAACATCCACTTCGTCCATGATCGTAACATGCGGTGCAGTGTAAGCCGATTTAACCATAGCGTTAGCGATAGCTTTACGGATACCCTTGAATGGTACGCGTTCTTCTTCCAGACTTACATTGCCGGATGCTGCAGCCGGAGCTGCTGCTTTTGCTGCAGGCGCCGCTGCTGCTGCTGGAGCAGTAGCGGCTGCAGGTGCTGCCGCTGCTGGTGCCGCCGCAGGCGCTGCGGAGCCGCCCTTCAGGAAGGCTTCAACATCTTCGTGAGTGATCTTGCCGTTCTTGCCGGAGCCGTTCACTTTGGAGATGTCAACGCTTTGGTCACGGGCGAATTTGCGTACACTTGGTGTTGCCAGAATGTCACGGTTAGGCGCTGGAGCAGCAGCCTGTGCCGCAGCTGGTGCCGGTGCAGCTTCCTGTGCTGCGGGAGCTTCAGCATGGCCGCCTTCCTGCTGTGGAACTTCGCCTTCAGCAGC
>CAKMKL010000133.1 GCA_927443375.1 uncultured Paenibacillus sp.
GTTTTGTAGCGATTTATTGCCGCGTATCGACCGATGAGCAGGCACGTGAAGGTGTTTCCCTGGATGAGCAGCAAGAGCGCCTAAAGGCCTATTGTAAGGCCATGGGCTGGACAGACGAGGTCCTGTTGTTCATTGACGATGGCTACTCCGCAAAAAGCACAGACCGCCCTCAACTCAAGCGGTTGATGACATACATAGAGAATGGCGAAATCTCAAAAGTCATGGTCACCAAACTGGATCGGATGAGCCGCCGACTGCTCGATTTGCTTACGTTGATCGATATGTTCCAGCAGCATCAAGTCGCGTTCATCTCAATCAGCGAATCCTTTGATACGAACACGCCATCAGGCCGTTTGACTCTTCAAGTGCTTGGTGCTGTCGCGGAATTTGAACGTGAGCGTATTCGAGAGCGTGTCCTGGATAATATGTTCCATGCTGCCAACCAAGGCAAATGGCTGACCCAGAGTCCCTACGGATATCGCTTGGAAGATAAAGTACTTACCATCCATGAGCCCGAGGCAAAGACTGTACGACAGATGTATGATCTATACCTCAATCAGGGAATGGGATTTTTCGCAATTGCCAGACAACTGAATGAAGGAGGCATCCCTTCCAGACACAACAAGGAATGGTCCATTCGTTCCGTTAAACTGCTGCTTACCAACCCTGTATATAAAGGGACTTTCGTATGGAATCGCGTGGATTCAAGCAAGAAGAAAAGAACCATAAAAGATGATAAGGATTGGATTGTCATTGACGATTGCCTACCCGCCATTATCGACAAGAACACTTGGGAAAGAGTACAGACCAAAATAAACAGACCCAGCATCGCCCCCCGCGCACAAACCAGCCCCCATCTTCTCGGCGGCATACTGAAATGTGGGAACTGTGGGTCGGGGATGAGCATTGGCTGGTCAGGTTCACGAGATCGACGTTATCGCGTCTACCGCTGTTCTGCGAATAAGAACAAAGGAACATGCACTAGCAAACAGTATAAAGCCGACGAAGTGGAGTCCTGGTTTTTACAGGGGTTAGCAGGTTTATCAGATTCACTTAGCCTTGCGTTAGTTCCCCAGCTTGTGGAGAAGGCACGTAGCAGCCAAAGCAGTCGTGCAGATCAACAAATCACAGCAGCTAAAAACCGTTATAAACGGAAGGTCGAAGCCTATACTGCTGGACTAATTGAATTGCAGGACTTAAACGAGGAGAAGCAGCGGATGGAGAAGGTTATACAGAAGAATCAGAGTTCGAATGAACAGGGAGAGAAGGTACAGGTGGAAGAGATGAAGGAAATGCTTGAAAGCAAGATAAAGACGGTACTGGATGCGATTTATGTTCTGCCTGTTGAGGAGGCTAAAGTACTGCTTCGGACGTTGGTTTCGAAGGTAACGGTATTGGGGGAGGGGGAGTTGGATATTGAGTTGGAAATTGAATAGCCGCTGAAGCATTTTCAAAACTTCAACAAAACTATATGAAAGAAGTGAACTCATATGATAAAATGGTGGAATTTAACTGATCAACAACGTGATGAACTTGTTGCATTACATGTTCTAAAATGGGAAAAGATCAACGAACAATGGTTTGAACAAAATGAAAACGGAAAGTTTGAAGTTCCCGTCACATTATTCCCCTTTACTACTGATGAAGAACTTGCATGGAAACTCTTAAGATCATTTGACAATTGGCAGGTCACCAAGATGTTTCCTTTAACATACAGAGTTATTATTTCAGCAAATAAGTACAGTTGTTTATCAAAGTCACTTCCAGAGGCAATTTGTAAAGCAGCACTAAAATTTAATGGAGTGAACTTAGGGGGAGATTAGTCTCCCCCCCTAGCTGGGTCTCAATCAAATTGAACAGGTGCAGTTAGTTCTGATGATTCATAAGGACTTTTTAGCATGTAAACTTGTATATCTGATTTTTGATACTGGTTTTTCTTAACAAATAATTTCACGAAATCTAAATCATGTGTTGAAAATATTAGTTGTTTATTTAACCTTCCTAAAACATCACATACGGAAAACCGATTTACATCGTCCATGTTTTGAATAGGATCGTCAATTGCTAAAAAATCTAATATGCTAACATTTTGTGACTCGTTCATTGCTAAAAACAATGAAATTGCAAGGACGTTTAATTGCCCAGAACTTAGCGTATATCTAGCAGTACTAGCTTCTTTTTTCTCATCAAGTTTAACCATAATATTTAATTTTTCCCCTTCATCAGCAAAAACTAATGGGGTCTGGCTAGGCAATGGATTTAAATATCTGAAATACCGCTGGACTGGTACTCTTTCAGAATTTAACATATCTACAATTTCAGTTCCTATTGATAGTGCAGTTTCTTTCAAATGCTTATCAATCGAAGCAACTGCGTTTTCGTATTTTTTGTTTTGGGTTACAAATTTATTTAAATTTACTTCGATTCGCAAAATTTCTTTTTCAATTTTTTGATTAAACTCCAAGCTATTGTTAAGTGATTCTCCTTTTTCAAGAATTCCAAATTCATCTTCAGCCGTTTTTATTTCCAAAATAAGTATGGACAACAGTTTTTCTATTTCCATTTCTTCAGGGTAATCAGATTCATCAGCTAACTTTAAAAGCCTTGTAAGTGAACTAAATTTGTCGTTTAGCTGCTTTTGTTCAGACTGTAATTTTAACAGTCGTTGATTAATTCTTAATTCAGCTTTTCTTAAATTTGAAATCCGTTTATTGGTATTAGAGGTTACCCGAAAAGGCCCTAATAAATTAGTTTCATTTTTAATTTGGCTTTCTAACTTATTTATTGTCTCCTCAAGTTTTAAAGAATCATTTAATCGCTGAATTTTCTCTTTTGTGGTTAGATTATTATTAGTCAATACCTCTTCATTTTGATTAAATAGTTCAAGATCAAAAGATGCAACTCCTGTTAGTTCATCTATCTGACGTCTAACTTCTGTTTGCCGTAACCTAAGTTCCCTAGATTGTTGCTCATCTTCTTTTATACTTTCTTTCAAAAGCTGACTTGATTTTTCAATACGATTCAATAAAGAATGTAATTTTTGAATTCGATTTGCATCTGTTGACAATGAGTTAATTGTACTCTCAACGCCCCTGTTTAATTGATCAACAAGTTGTTCACCATGCTTATATCCACAAACTGGACATTCATCTTGCAAGTCATTCTTACGAACATAATCCATAATGCTCTCAAAAGCTGCTATGTATTTAGATATAGTTTCTTCGTTATTGTGATTAAGTTCTGTAAGAATATTTGATTTGAAATTAGTTAGCCGATTTTGGTGTCGAGCAAATCTCAATAATTTTCGATCTAAGTTCAACTTTGTTAATGGAAGGCTTTTTTCTTTTTCAATCAATTGAAAGTACATATCTCTATATACTAATGCATAATCAATTTTAACCGACAATTCTCGAAATTCATCTATTAATTCAATTGTCGTTTTATTTCCCAACTTTAGAGATGCTTTTTGTTTAATCAATTGAATTTGACTTGCCTTTAAATTACTTTCTAACTCAGATATTCTTTGAAATCGTCTTTCCTGCTTTGATAAAGCTGTGAAGAGTTTATCAACATTTTTTTTAAGTTCTTGATACCCTGATGTAAGAAATGTCAAATGCTTAAGTGATTTATCTATTTTCATGACATCTTCTTTGGCTATCCTTAAAGTTCCATATCCAAATTTTTTCCGAAGAGTATCATAACCTTCATGAATTTCTTTAGAGTGACGAATTTTACGATTCATACTTGTTTTCTGTCTTTGAATTTCTTTGCGAATAGCGATTGGTTCTTCAAGTTTAAAAATATCTTGCAGCAAGGAAGAATCAAAGGTCTCGATCTGTATAAGTCTATTTTTCTCTGTAGATATTCTAGAGTTAATATCCTCAATTTTCTTTTCCTTTTTAGTTATTTCCAATTTCATTTTTGAATTTATTTCTGATAAGTTCTGATATGCTACCCAAACTTGTTTTAGCCCCATAATATCAGCCATGGCACTGAATCGTGCTTCCTTGTCATCCTGCAAAACAAATTCAGTAACCTGATCTTGGGATAATATATGAGATTGTTTCACGAGTCCAACAAAAGGATTTTTTGTTCCACTCTGAGTAAAATGTTGATTTTTTAGAAAACTATCTACTTTTTGCTGTCCAATAATAGCTTTACCATTAGCAAGTAGAATTTTAACTCGACTTGCTTTTGGTTCTCCGTCAATAACATCATATTTCCTAATCAGAGTGTTCCCATCAAATTTTATTTCAACAAGCGATTCCGTATTGGCGTCAGCATATAAATTAATCGAAGTCTTTGGGTCAAATTTTTTATTATTAAATCGGCTAATCAACCCAGTCAAACACCACTCAACAGCATCAAAAAAAGAACTTTTTCCATAACCGTTCGGACCATACAATATAGTGACCCTTTTGCTTAAGTCAAAAAGGTTATTACCTTGATAGCTTCGGAAGTTTTTAATACGTACAGTTTGTATGTTCATTCCGTATCACCTCCTGTTAAATCCAAAACATTATTTATTGCACTGATAACTTCCTCTTTTTTGAATCGAACATTTGCCCCATCATTCTCGATAAGATACTCAATAAATTTCATTGCAGTTCCCGAAACTGATTCATTCATAATATTCATCCTATTAGCTTCAATATTTCCCCCATCAATTATCATATCTAAAAATGGAATTCGCTTAAGATCATATTCGGAACGAATAACATATTTACGCATAGCCAATGAATTATGCTCGATTAAGTAAACGTTTTGTTCCTCAAGATCATCATTGTCAGCGCATAATAAATAATAAGAATTCCAAGGATTCCCTCCCATTTTCATAATCATTTCTCGACTTCTTTGACATTCATCTAAAATAGTTTCTAAAGAAATCGTTTCATCCCACTGTTGTAAAAAAACGTCAACTATTTCATCTTTAAACCAGGCTAATCCATCCATAGTATGGTCCTTCAACTCTCTAAAGCCCAACTGATTAAGTCGATTGAAAGTCAATTTATACATTAGTTACTGATCCCCCTATAATTGAAACAAAGGCATTTTTCCAAGCATCACGAATTTCATCAAGCGAATCTAATTCATAAAGAGAATCGTCGTATAGTTTTTGTACATATTTCCCTGGTATTGCTTGGAATTCAATCGATGGCTTTACTAAATCAGAATCTTGTCCCAGTTTGTCAAGTTGTATGCTCGGAGAAGCTATATACACGAATTTAGATACCTCAATATCATCTCGGTGACCATCAATAATTGTAATTGGCTTCTTTGACATTAAAGATACTTGTTCTTCACTCGAAACACTTTTAATAATGGTTTGAAGTTTTTCACAACCGTTATCAAATGTTTGCCTTCTTTCTACATGCAAAAATGAGATATGTTTATTACCTATGGCTTTTAATAAGAGGGACTTGTTACCCAATATAATTTTTGTAGTGGAACTGTTGACAATATTCAAAAATACATTACCTCGTATAAGGGTAAGTAAACGTCTATCTCGTTCTACTGGCTGAAGATTTAAAGTCCTTCTGGTTCCATGTCCATATAAACTCAGCAACATTTCAATGTCGCCTGGTTCTTCATCTATCCAGGTAGTTAATGCATCATGACACCTATACAGTTCACTTTTCATTTCAGCATACAACTCATGCTTAACAGAGCATTCAGCATGAACCTCAGAGAACACATTCTTAATAACTTCTAGACTATCGTGGCATCGATACTCTTGCCCAAATGAAGCACGTATCCTAGCTTTGTACTCATCTTTTATCTCAATAGCGTCTTGACGTGTAAGATATAGCATACTTTTTCCATTTCTAATCAAACAACGATCAAGTAAATGAGCAATTAACTGATGCAAATCCGCTCGACTCAATCTGGTATTTTCACTTATTAAGGCTCCAAACTTCGATTGAATGTTTTCCATGTAATCGAAAATTTTATTTCCGCTATCCGAATATTTTTTTATACGGAATTTGGTCAAAAGTGATTGTAAACTTTCGCCACAAATATCTTCATAACTATACTGGTTAAGATTTTTATCAAATGAAAGAGATTTCAATTTATTAAGAAGTACATCATCATCAGGTATATTTACTGGAAATTCCTCGTTGTAAAGCGAAACGTCTGTTTTAGAAGATCCTTCCACTAAATGATAACTTGTCGCTAACTCGAACTCACATCTATATCCAGATGTAACAGGAAAATGACGTGATTTCATTAATAATTTATCTGCCCAGCTATCATTATAGTAAAATGTTTCTTCATCCTTCTTAAAGGGACTTCTTCCGTACAGTCCTGTCTCAGAAACTTTCTGATGTGGATATTTGCTTGACTTCACCTGAACGAACCTTATATGTTTATCTTTGCCAACAACTATATCGTCATGTAACTCTAATGCAACAAAGTCCCAATTTCCCTGTATCATCTGAATCATGTATTCAATCCCAATTAACATTTGATAAAAGAAACCAGTAATTGCTGTTCTTCCGCCTTCTTCTTCCTCATCTATTGCTACAAGTCGAGATATTAAAGAATCCACTTGACGATTTGCAACGTCACTGATACACGAATCGTATTCTGTGGATGGCGCCTGTTCTTCAGACGTTAATAAATCCAGTATTATATCCTTCGTAATGCTCACCTTCTCTAAAGAATTTATTCATTTTTCTATGTAAGTCATAAAATACTCATTGCAATTTTGTAAGCTCAACTTACATTCTAACTTCAATTCCGACATTAGTCTCCACTTATTGATAAATTTCCTTTTTTCTTCATACATGTTTTAGGAGCAACATTTTATAACCATTCTTGTGAATCTATTCTTAACTTGGAAAGCACCTTAGCAATACGAAGGCTGGGCCTCCTACTGGCATCAGCGCATCATGCGCGAGCTGGATCTGACTCCTGAGGAGACGATTGAGTACTCGAAGCTTAACTCCTCGGTGGTGCAGCCTTCGCGCCAGAGTCTAAACCCGTACTACCTGGGCCTCAAAATCTTCGAGGACATCGAACGCCGCTGGGACCGTGATAAAATCTTCGAGGTCCGCGAGCTCGACTCCGACATCTCATTTATCCGCAGTTACTTGTCCAAACAGCTGGTGGGTGACCTTGACCTCTATGTGTTCGAGAAAAAAGGCCCGGAATGGAAAATCACGGACAAAGCCTGGGAAAATGTGCGCGACCAGCTCGTACTCGCCCGGGTCAACGGCGGCTCTCCCTACCTGGTTATCCAGGATGCCGATTACGAGCGTAATGGCGAGCTGATGATCGCCCACCGCTACGAGAGCATCGAGCTGGATCTGAAATACCTGGAGCGTACCCTCCCGCATATCTATGCCCTCTGGGGCCGCACCGTCCACCTGCAAACTGTGGTCGAAGATAAAAAAGCCCTTTTTACCTATGACGGCAAAAAGGTGCAGCGGAAGTTTTTGTAGCAGAATTATGGAATTATGGGCACGATCAGCGCGTTTCCGTGGCGGAAATGCGCAGTATCGTGCCCTTTTCTTTTTTTATGACAGCAAATTTACGAACTTCACCTCCGGGAAGCGGCTATCCGGTCCTTTCATAAAGATTCCGCCTTGATTTTTCAGATACATATCGAAGAAATCCAGCATATAGGCATTGATCACGGAGTCCGCCCGTTCGGGCTTTATCTTTCCTGTAATGCCCAGCCTTTTGAAAATCGGAGAAATGAACTGTACGTCGGTAAAATTTAAATGCTCCGTATTTTCGATATATAGGACTTGTCCCCCAGCGCCTACCGTTTCGCGCATCCGTTCAAGCTCCAGCTTTTTATCTTCTGTGACTTGGTCCTCCCACTCCCTAGTTGAGCCCATACGTTGAAGCTCTGCATCCGTGTAGACCTGGTTATCCATCACCCTTTTTAATTTTTCGGTATAGCTTTCCGAATTAATGAACAAAAATGGCTTTCGCAGACCCTCTCTGTCACGCAGCCGGTAAAGCCCTCCATCAAGGTCAATGCCAACCGCGATCCGCGGATCGTAAGCAGCGTCATAGGCCGTTGCTCCGCCGATGGAATGACCGAACCCCCCGACATGACCGAGATCAAGCTTCCCTTGTAGTTGACTTGGAATCTGCCCCGATTGGATGAGCCCGAATTGATCCAGCACAAACGTCACATCTTCTGTTAAGACTTTTCCCAACTTGTCGCGAATTTCTCTTCCTGTCCGGTAATCATTGCCGGGTGAGAATAAGTCGTTGGTTGTGCTGGTCGTGATTCGCCCGTCTGGAAACTCGGTGGCAAATGTATTGTAGGTGTGGTCGATCACTGCCACGATGTATCCGTGACTCGCGAGATATTCAGCTTGCGATGTGTGGAGGAACCTGGAAGAGCCGTTGCCGGGATTCACAAGGATCAGCGGGTATGAAGTTTGTGCCGAAGAGGCTTCGGCCTCCGAATAAGTATGACTGGATACGTACCTCAGGTGCCCTAAAGTAAACCCGGGAAGTCCATAATCCGCGGCCATATAACGTAAAATCCGGGGTTCAGGAATAAAGGGAGCATACTTGCCGGTGCCAGCTTGAGCCGGGTACCATACCTGAACCATTAATTCTCTATTGCCCTCTCTGGTTTCGTCGAAAATCTCTTTCCTACTAGTATCCACGAAATGAAAAGTTTGCGTTCCTACCTTAAATTCACCTGTCGGTTCTGGTAGTTTAAATACGGGAAAAGCATACATAAGAACCGCTGTTATGGCCAGCATTACCGCTAAAGCCGTATAAGCTGCACCCGATATGAACCGCGGAATTTTTTTGGGGCCATTCTTCTTAAAAAGGCTATAGCCTGAAACCGCTAAAAAAAGGATCGTTATGCAATATGGGAACAATAGCTGAACCCTGTATCCTTCCACCGTCCAATGAATGACCAGCAAAAGTGTAGCGATCCCGCTTGCAACGAATACTGGAATTCTACGCCGTCCTTTTGTTAGAAGGACTGTTAATGCAAACAAGCCGATGTTTGATAAAAAAAGCAACAGTTCAAACAGTCTCATCCTGATTCTCCTTTTTAAAACTTTCTATTTTTGTTTGTTCCAATCTTATCCTCAGAGACCGGACTAAGCTATCGATTTACCTTACATTAATCTTACAAGTATGAAATTTTCCTGCGGGATGGGAGGACCTGTAAAATGGTATCTCATCAGCTTGAAAGAGTGCCGCTTAAGGTTATAATTGTTTACAGCTGAACCTAATCCAGCCTATTCCAACCATAGAAACTCTGTAAGTTTCAATCGCTCCTCGGAGACGGCATGCTGGTGTTTTTCAATTCAGAAAAGGAGCCCAATCTATGTTTAGTATCCTGATTGTAGAAGACGATCTTAAGCTGGCGCAGCTGCTTCAATCCTATGTGGAGAAATACGGGTACCGGGCTGAAGCAGTCCAGGAGTTCGACCGGGTTATGGAGGTGTTCCAGGGGATTCGTCCGGATCTCGTGCTGCTGGACGTCAATCTGCCCCGTTACGACGGCTATTACTGGTGCAGGCAAATCCGAACGGTCTCCACCTGCCCGATTCTGTTCATCTCCGCCCGTGACGGCAAGATGGAGCAGGTCATGGCGCTGGAGAACGGGGCGGACGATTATATCGCCAAGCCCTTCGATTATGAAGTGGTCATGGCCAAGATCAAAAGCCAGCTTCGCCGTGCTTATGGTTCCTACGCCCTGGGCAAGAGGGAACGGACCGTGGAATGCACAGGACTCGTGTTGTATCCCGAAAGGCTTGAGCTGACCTTATCCGGCAAAACCGTAGATCTCAGTCATAAAGAATCCTTGCTGATCGAAACACTGATGGAAAACAGCTCCAAGGTGGTCAGCCGCGACTATCTTCTGGACAAGCTGTGGAATAATCAACAGTTAGTTGACGACAACACGCTTAATGTCAATATCACGCGTATCCGCAAAAAACTATCTGAGCTCGGCGTTGAAGAAGCACTGGAAACCGTGCGGGGAGCCGGATATAGACTGCGGCCTTTCTGGAGGGAGGAGCCATGAGGCTATTTTGGAGAGAGCAGACTCCGTTAATCTTTATGTATGCCGGACAGTTACTTCTGACTGTTTATATGTGCCGCTTATCCGGTTTCCGGAACACCTCCGATCTTGCGTACATCTGCATCGTCAATACGGCCTTTTTCGCTTTTTACCTGATATACCGTTATATCCGCCATTACCGGTTTTACCGGAGGCTGACTCGTCCGCTTCTGTCCATTGACGAATCGGCCGAGTTTATCGGGAACGCACCGCTCGCGGATGCACTTGGGCATCTGCTCCAAGGGAAGTATCGTCTGTATCAGAATGATATCCAACAATACCGTAAAAAGCTGAACGATCACATCACCTTTATTAATCAGTGGGTGCACCAGATGAAAACCCCGCTATCCGTCATGCACCTTGCGGTTCAGAATGAAACCGACCCCTTCTTTGACAGTATTCGAGAGGAAATAGACAAGCTGAAGAAGGGGCTTGACACGGTGCTGTATACCTCACGCTTGGATGCGTTCGAGCAGGATTTCGTGGCGGAGCCGGTGCATCTTCATCAGTTGGTCGGGAAAGTGGTGGCTGAACACAAAAATTTATTTATCCGCTATAAGGTCTTCCCGGAAATCCAGGTGGATGACCGGCTGATGGTTATGTCCGATGACAAATGGCTTGCATTCGCACTCGGTCAATTAATCACCAATGCGGTGCGGTATTCGGCAGGCGTAAGCACCCGTATCCTGATTAGCTCTGATGTACACGGACAGCAAGCCGCTCTTGAGATTCGGGACAACGGCGCGGGAATTCCGAAACAGGATATCAAGCGGGTGTTCGATGCCTATTTTACAGGGGAAAATGGAAGACAGTTCGGCGAATCCACCGGGATGGGTCTCTACCTGGTTCGGGAAATCGCCTCACGGCTTGATCATCAAGTCGAGATTGAATCCGTGCAGGGACAAGGAACAGCAGTACGTCTATGGATGGGACGGCCGTATGAAAGGAAGAATGCCTGATATGGATATGTTAATCGTGCGCAATCTGGGAAAAGTCTATGATGGCAGCTTCGCGTATAAGGCGATGAGCGATATGAACCTGGTTGTCGGGAAAGGCGAATTTGTCGGCATTATGGGTCCTTCCGGCAGCGGCAAAACAACCCTGCTGAACGCAGTATCCACGATCGATACGCCTACCTCCGGGGAAGTGTTGATTAATGGGGAAAACCCCCACTTGTTATCCAAACACGATCTGGCCCTGTTCCGCAGACGGAAGCTGGGCTTTGTCTTTCAGGATTTTAATTTGCTGGATACGCTGACCATCGGGGAAAATATCATCCTCCCTCTTACGCTGGACGGGAAAAGTGTGAAAGAGATGGACGCCAAGCTTCATCCGGTAGCCGAAAAACTGGGCATCACCGAAATTCTGAATAAACGAACCTTTGAAGTGTCGGGAGGGCAACGGCAGAGGGCAGCCATTGCAAGGGCCATCATTCATTCCCCTTCACTGCTGCTGGCCGATGAGCCGACGGGAAATCTCGATTCCAAATCTTCACGGGATGTCATGGAAATGATGGAGGCTATCAACCATACCGATCAAACGACCATGCTGCTGGTCACCCATGACGCTCTCGCCGCCAGCTACTGCCACCGGGTCGTATTCATCAAGGACGGCCGGCTCTATAATGAATTTTACAGGGGAGACAACCGCCAGGCGTTCTTCCAGCAGATTATCGATATGCTTTCGCTAATGGGAGGGAATGCACATGAGCTTTCACCGCTTCGTGTCCATTAAGAGGAGTTACGGGAGGATCAATAAGTGACGTTGCGACAATTTGCCCTCCGGAATGTTAGCCGGAACAAACGGACATATGCCGCTTTTTTTCTGAGCAGTACGTTTTCGGTAATGATCTTTTTTATGTATGCTGTATTTATTTTTCACCCTGCCATTAAAAACTCCGGTTTCAACGGTCCGGCGGTTCAGGCAATGACTGTTGCGGAATATATCGTATATGTGTTCTCCATCTTCTTCGTGCTCTATTCCGGCAGTGCCTTCCTGAAATCCCGCAAACGGGAATTCGGTGTGCTCATCATGCACGGCATGACTTATAATCAGCTGCGGCAGATCGTCTTTATCGAAAATATGGTGATCGGTTTCGCTTCCATTGTGGCAGGTCTTGCCGCCGGCATGCTGTTCGCCAAGCTATTCATGATGATCGGAGCCGATATAATGCACATGAGCCCGCTGCCATACTACATGCCTGGCACAGCCATTCTGCTCACTCTGTCGGCATTCGTGCTGTTGTTTCTCGTCATCTCCGCGTTCACAGCCGTATTCGTACGGGCCAGCAAGCCGGTCGATCTGCTGAGCAGCAGTGCCAAACCTAAGCCTGAGCCTAAATCATCTGTTTTTCTTTCTTTTACTGCGTTCTGCCTTCTTCTTGCCGGATATATCATATCGTTCCAGGTTAAAGGTCCCACGGTCGTTTTCGCTCTTTTGCCGGTCACGGTCCTAACCATCATCGGCACTTACTTTTTGTACACACAATTAAGCGTGTTTGTGATTCGCACGTTAAGAAGCAACCGCTCTGTCTTTTTACGCAAAACGAATGTGCTCGTTCTATCTGACATGGCTTACCGCATGAAGGACAACGCCCGCATGTTTTTTCTCGTGACGATCGTTTCGACAGTCGCCATTTGCGCTATGGGCGGCTTGATGGGATTTCTGGAAACCATCCACAAACAAATCAAGGCTGCGTACCCGTTCGCCTATAATTACATCCATACCAGCGGCGATGCCGGGCAGGCAGCCTATCACACGAAAATAATCGAACAAGCGCTCAAAGAACGGGGAGTTCGTTATGATAAATTGTCCGCCCATGTAGCGAGCTTCGATTCGATAAATGGACAATCCCTTAACTTCATCAACCTATCCGAGTATAACAAGCTTGCAGAGGCCTTGGATTACCCGGTCCTATCGCTGCAGGAAAAGGAAACCGCGATCATCTGGACCATGAATAACCGGCCGCTTCCAGAACACCAGTGGTCAGTGAAGGGAACATCCATCACATTCAGCCTGAAACAAACCGTCAGAAAGGCGGTCACGCCTCCCCTGGCCGATGAACCGCTGTTGATCGTTCCGGATCAGATGTATAAGTCCTTGGGCAATCCGCAAAAAGAACAGCTTTTAACCAGTTACAATACGGACAGCGCCGATTCAACGGCGGACACGGGCGAGGCCATCGCCGGGCAGCTCCAATCTGCACAACCCTCCGGTTTGTGGTTCACATCACCTGCCTATTTGGAGGAACAGATGAAGCGTACCTATAATCTGATGCTTTTCGTCGGGTTATTTGTCAGCTGCGTATTTTTTGTTGCCTCGGGAAGCTTTCTATATTTCCGGCTGTTTACCGACCTTAATGATGACAAGCAGAAGTACCGTTCCCTATCGAAGCTCGGGTTGACCGGCAAGGAGCTTGAGAAGGTGGCAACTCTACAGATCGCGCTGTTGTTTTTCGTACCGCTCGTGGTCGCGCTCATCCACAGCTCGGTTGCGCTCTATGCTCTGCATAACCTGTTCCATTCCCCGGTGACTCAATCGGCCATTACTATCTTTATCGTTTTCCTTGCTGAGCAAATCCTGTATTTCCTGCTGATCCGTGCCCGTTATTTAGAGCATTTGAAACACTCAGCTGGCTTTAACTGACTACCCCAATACCTGCAATGTCCGCCTATTATCATTCTATGAAGCTACTCTACTCTTCCAGGAAAAACTGCATGACACGGTCGGCGCTGCCGGGAAGCCATTCATGTCCAAAATCCGGATAGACGACCAGCTGCTTCGGTGAAATGATTTTGTTATACGCTGCGAACTGGGTGGAAGGCGGACAGATGGTATCCATCAGGCCGGTGAAAAACAAAACTTCCCCTTGAATACGGGGGGCCAAATACTGCAGATCGATATAACCCAGCTTCTCGAAAATCTCATCCTCGCGTTCATGCAGCGGATCGAACTTACGGAAAAACGTATTCAGTTCTAGATAGGCATCCTTATCCAGATCCATCTCCCAGACGCGTTTGTAATCGCAAAGGAACGGGAATGTAGGTGCGAGCTTGGTTACCCGGGGCTCCAGGGCAGCACAGGCAATGGTAAGCGCGCCTCCTTGGGAGCCGCCCGCTGCATATACACGCTGCGGGTCAACCCCCGGCAGGCCTAAGGAAATTCTGGCTAACTGGACGGTATCCAGATAGATATGGCGGAACAGCAGGTTGTCAGGATGATCATCCAATCCGCGGATAATATGACCATTATGGGTGTTGCCCTTCACGCCTCCTGTATCCTCCGAAGAACCGCCCTGCCCCCGGCAGTCGAGCGCCAAGACCGAGAAGCCCAGCGATGTATACGCCAGCTTGTCCTGCCAGTCGCCGGAATCACCGGTGTATCCGTGGAATTGCAGAATCGCCGGCTGCGGCGTGTCCACCTTTTTGGGGCGAATGTATTTGGCATGAATACGGGCACCCCGCACTCCCGTAAAGTAGAGATCGAAGCATTCCGCCTGAGGGGTCTGAAAAGCGCTTGGAATCAGCTCAAGATTGGCCTCTACAGCTTCAAGCTCTTCCAACGCCCGCTCCCAGTAAGCATCAAAATCTGCCGGCCGCGGATTCCTTCCCTCATACTTCTTCAACTGTTCAAGCGGCATATCAACTAATGGCATTTACGAACATTCCTTTCCGGCATGGGTCATTTCCCATATAATTTTTCCTAACCTATTATAGTGCCAGCCGGAAATGATTGGTATTAGATGATCTTACGAATGTCATTTGCTCCCTACATGCTGTAAAAGGCCCGCCAGCACGGTTACGTGCGCTGCGGGCCTAACTACGGCTGCCACCCCAAGCGGCCGGTAAAATAGGAATAATACAAGGCAAATGCTGCCCAGGTGAGCGTAACGGAGGGAATTTTGGAACTGTAGGAGCGATAGAGGCCGAAAGTCCAAACATTCCCGCAGTGAAGCTTATACACCCGGGCAGCATTTGCCCGGCCTTTTGCCTCCGCCACACAATTAGTCCTATTTTCCCGCCCGCACCCTCACCGGAATATAAATCTCCATCACCGTATCCACCCGCGAGTGGCAGCGTTCATCGTAAAATTCAAAATTCAGCTTGCCCTCGTCGTAGACATAACCGCTGTCCTTAAACCACTCTTCAAAAATGTACTTCCAGGTGCTCTTGATCACCTGCACAAAATCCTCCTGCTCCGAACCCCCCGAAGTATCCACAGGCGGCGTGGTGAACACCGCATATTCGGCCTCCGGCACTTCAGCTGTCAGCATATCCGGCGTGACCCTGGAGAAATCATCCACAATCACACCCAGCAGATAAGTGGCGTAGCCGCTGTCAAAAGACGGAACACATAGCCCCACTTCGCCATGCCTCGGGGGATTGAGAATGTCGTACATTTTCGACTCCAGATTCTCACCTTCATAATGGATCCAGAAGGATGCAATATCCTTCGTATAATTGCCTCCGGCCACATTCGTTTCAATACCATAGCCTGCGACCTTAAAAGCCGGCTTACTCACCATTACAGGATTCATAATATAACCTCCGATTTTAAACTTTGGAACATCTTGAAGATAACCGGCCATCCGCGCCGCATATTGTGAGGGAGGGTAACCATACGCTTTGCGGAATGCCTTCGTAAACCCGCCATGAGTCTCGAAACCATAATCCAGCGCAATATCGGTCACGCTCCGCCCTTTGAACAAATCCACCGCCGCCAAAGACAGCTTCCGGCTTCGCACGTATTCCATCACTGACATCTCCCTGCACAGGCTGAACACACGGCAGAAATGATACGGCGAATATCCGGCCACCGCGGCAATTTGCCCTGCAGTCAGATTCTCCTTAATATTCTCCTCAATATATTCAATGCATTTCTCTATATCCTTACTGTAATTCACTGAGCAACCCAGCCTTTCCCGTACGGTAATTTTATTATAACAACTGCATCACGGGAGAACTGTTCCTGTTTTGCTGTATATGTTAAAGCTATAATCCGGCTAAAAGGATGTCCCTGCTGAAAACAAGGTATCATTTCATCCCCATGATGAATAGGCTAATTTAAACCTATTGATAACAATGGAGGAATCTTGGATGACCCTTGAGAACGAAAATCTAGTCTCATCAAATTACCGGTACAGCTATCTCCGGACTGCCAGTCAGGCATCATTTCCTTATTCCCACTACTTTCATCACTACCGCTCAGACAGCAGCCCGGCAGACCTTCCGGCAGCAGACAATTCCGTCACAACCGCCAAGCAGCTGGCCGACGGGTATTTAAATGCAAGCGCAGGCAGCGGGCAGGGAATCCACCTGAAAACCGGCGGCGAAGTCGGCGGCAAGCATGGCTTAGGCCTGAATACAGGCGGACATGTAGCAAAAAACGGCGCGGAGCTCTATGCGAATGGACATCTTGGCGGCGCCTCCTATGGAATTCAAGCGCAGGGCAACGCCCATCTCGACACGCAAAAAGGGCTTGGAATCAATACAGAAGCTGCGGCCCTCGGCAAATACGGAGTTGCTGCACAGGCTAAAACACAGATCGGAGGCGGTCAGGGGGCTGGCTTTCATACCGGAGCCAATGTGGGAGGAGAATACGGGCTTCAAGCGGATGCAGAAGGTCACTTAGGCATCAGCCAGGGTGCAGGCTTCAATGCCGGACTGCAGCTCGGCGGTCAGAATGGGCTCGGAGCCCAGGCACAGGCACAGCTCGGAGGCGGTCAGGGTGCAGGACTCGGAGTTACCGGACAATTAGGCAGCTATACCGGCGGCCTGGGGTTCAACGTCGGCGGATCCAAGGAGAAGGATTCCAGCCACGGGAAGGAATAACACACTCACTGAACACATCATCAATAAAGGGAATATCTCAAAGCCAGAAACAGCGGCTTCGGGATACTCCCTTTTATTAAATACCTGGGTTACTTATCCCATCAGACTAACGGTTCAGCAGGCTTCCGACATATTTCAGCAGCTCATTCGCACAGATCGGGCAGTAGTTGTGTTCATCGATCAGGCGTCTGCTTACCTCATTGATGCGTTTGAGCTGGCTTTCATCCGGCGTTTTAGAGGAGGTAGTGATCTTGACAATATCCTTCAGGTCGGTGAACAGCTTCTTCTCAATCGCCTCGCGCAGCCGGTCATGGTTGTTGTATTCGAACTTTTTCCCTTTGCGGGAATAGGCTGAAATGCGGATCAGGATTTCTTCGCGGAACGCCTTTTTGGCATTTTCGGAGATTCCGATCTGCTCCTCAATCGAGCGCATCAGCCGCTCATCCGGCTCCATCTCCTCATCGGTCAGCGGATCGCGGATTTTACTCCAGTTGCAGAACGCTTCAATGTTGTCGAGATAGTTCTCAAACAGCGTTTTGGCCGATTCTTCAAAAGAGTAGACGAAGGCCTTCTGCACTTCGCTTTTGGCCAGAATATCGTATTCCTTGCGGGCGATGGATATAAAGTTCAGGTACCGCTCGCGTTCCTCCTTGGTGATCGAAGGATGCTGATCCAGCCCGTCTTTAATGGCCCGCAGGACATCCAGCGCGTTCATACACTGCAGGTCGCCTTTGATCAGGGCACTGGAAATCCGGTTGATAACATACCGCGGGTCAATGCCGGACATGCCTTCATCCAGGTATTCGGACTGCATTTCCTTAAGATCGGCTTCTTTGTAGCCTTCTACCTCTTCCCCGTCGTACATGCGCAGCTTTTTAATCAGGTCCATTCCCTGCTTTTTGCTGTCCTTCAGGCGGGTCAGGATGGAGAAGATTGCAGCGGCCCGCAGTGCGTGAGGGGCAATATGCACATGCTTCATATCGCTCTGGGCGATCAGCTTGGCGTAGATTTTCTCCTCTTCCGACACTCTAAGGTTGTAAGGCACCGGCATGACGATCATACGGGACTGGAGCGCCTCATTCTTTTTGTTGGAGATGAAGGATTTATACTCCGTTTCATTCGTATGGGCGATGATCATTTCATCCGCTGAAATCAGTGCGAACCGGCCCGCCTTGAAGTTGCCTTCCTGGGTCAGTGAGAGCAGGTTCCAGAGGAACTTCTCGTCGCACTTCAGCATTTCCTGGAACTCCATCACCCCGCGGTTGGCCTTATTCAGCTCCCCGTCGAAGCGGTAAGCGCGCGGATCGGATTCCGAGCCGTATTCGGTAATGGTGGAAAAGTCGATGCTGCCGGTAAGATCAGCGATATCCTGCGACTTCGGATCAGAAGGACTGAAGGTCCCGATGCCGATGCGCTCTTCTTCCGAAAGAATCACCCGTACGACCTTGACCTGTTCAATGTCGCCGCTGTATTCATTTTTGAGCCGCATTTGGCAGGAGGGGCACAG
>CAKMKL010000134.1 GCA_927443375.1 uncultured Paenibacillus sp.
GTGTAGCCAGGCGCAGGGTCAGGGCTGCAGTGCCGGCTTTATTGGCGTAGGCATCGGCGGTGACCGGACAACCGGCTATGAATTGGCCAAGAAGCAGCTGTTCCGCAAGGTCGAGGATGTCAATCCGGTGGAAGATTTGCGCAAGCTGGAAGACTACATTATGGAGAATGCCAATAAGCTGGGGATCGGCACGATGGGCTTCGGCGGTGAAGTGACGCTATTAGGCTGCAAGATTGGTGTGATGAACCGGCTTCCGGCCAGCTTTTTCGTATCTGTTGCCTATAATTGCTGGGCATTCCGCCGCCAGGGGATCCTGGTCGAGCCTGCAACCGGAAATATTAAGGACTGGCTCTACGAGAGCGGTACAGGCATCTCTGTAGATGAAGCGGCCCCGGCTGCATCTGTGCCGGCTGCCGAGCCAGCCGATGCTGCTGTCGGTTCACGAGAGGTCCGCCTGACTACACCGGTCAGTGAGGAAGAGATCCGCAGCCTGCGGGTGGGCGATGTGGTTATCCTCTCCGGGGAGATGCATACCGGAAGGGATGCGCTGCATAAGTACCTGATGGATCATGATGCTCCGGTCGATTTGAATGGTGCAGTGATCTACCACTGCGGGCCGGTGATGCTGAAGGATGATGAAGGCTGGCATGTGAAGGCGGCAGGACCGACTACCAGTATCCGCGAGGAGCCGTACCAAGGCGAAATTATCAAAAAGTTCGGTATCCGCGCCGTAATCGGCAAGGGCGGGATGGGTCCCAAAACTCTCCAGGCCCTGCAGGAGCACGGCGGTGTATACCTTAACGCAATCGGCGGTGCGGCGCAGTATTATGCGGAATGCATCAAGAAAGTCAATGCTGTTGACTTCATGGAATTCGGCATTCCGGAGGCGATGTGGCATCTGCAGGTGGACGGCTTCGCGGCTATCGTAACAATGGATGCACACGGTAACAGTCTCCATGCCGATGTCGAGAAGGATTCAGCAGCCAAGCTGGCCCAGTTCCGTGAGCCGGTATTTAAATAACAAAACAGAATCATTGGATATTCAAAAACCTTCTTTCATATTCCGGAAAGAAGGTTTTTTGGCATTAATTATGCTTGACAGCGCATACATGATCATGGTAATTTTTACTTGGGAAACCGGTTTCCTTACCTGCAGCACAGTTTTGCAAGTGATGGATGTAAATTCACAGGCAGTGGTGTTCAAATGCGCTCTACGATGAGAGGGAGATGAGGAATGAAACGCAACCGATGGCTTATTCCGGTACTAATCACATCTATTGTTCTGTCCGTAATGACGAATTTATTTGTACTGGCCCCTTCACAGGCAGATGCGGCCAGCATCGGCACAGTCACTGAGAACGACACGATTTATCAGATTATGGTTGACCGTTTCAATGATGGGGATACCTCCAATAATGCCACTGGGGCCGCGATCCGTTACGGAGAGACCTCGGAGGATGATTTCCGCTATATGAAGGGCGGGGACTGGCAGGGGGTTATCAATAAGCTCCCGTATATTGCGAATATGGGTTATACCGCAATTTGGATCTCCCCTGTGGCAGAGCCGCAGATGACTAACCGCGACAACAACGGCACCGGTAAAAACACCGCCTATCACGGATACAACGTCAAAGACCCTAATGCCGCCAATCCCTACTTCGGGACCAAAGAGAAGCTGAAGGAACTGGTGGATTCCGCGCATGCACTCGGCATTAAGGTAATTATTGATGTCGTGCCGAACCATATCGGAGACTATATGCTGGGGACGCAGGCTTATTATGATATCGCGGGTCTGCAGCCGGCAGCGCCGTTTAATAACCCCGCCTGGTATCATCACAATGGTGATATTAACTGGTCCTTAGCTGACGGAAGATATGATCAGTGGGCCCAGGACTATCTGGAAAATCATGATCTCGGCGGACTGGATGACATCGACTTTGACGTTCCAGCTGCCAAACAGGCCGTATTCAGCTCCATTAAAGCCTGGTTTGACTATACGGGAGCAGACGGTGCGCGTGTAGATGCTGCCAAGCTGATCAAGCCGACCGATATCGGTGAGCTGCAGAATCTCCTGGGCGTGAATACCTTCGGCGAGAATTTTGACGGCAATGCTGAATTCGTCTCCCGCTGGGTGGGCACGAATAAGGAGTGGGGCATGCTTGATTTTCCAATGTTCTTCTCTGTGCTGAACAGCTTCGCTTACGGGCAGTCTTTTGACTCCAATATCAAGAGCACTTTGGCTCAGGATTCATATTACAACGGAAATGCGAATCATATGGTTACCTTTATCGATAATCATGACCGCAACCGTTTCCTGACGGAAGCCGGCGGCAGTGTTGAGAAAATGCAGAACGCCCTCTCCTTCATCTTCACGGTCCGCGGAACACCGGTAGTCTTCCAGGGGACCGAACAGAATAAAGGGAACGGCAACGGCCAGATTATGACTGGCGGGATCGCCGACACCTGGAACCGCTGGTCGATGGTGAAACGGGATGCGAACGGCAATGTTCTGGAGAATTATTTTAATGAGAACACTAGCACCTACAAGCATATTGCCAAGCTGAATGAAATCCGTAAAAATAACCCGGCGCTGCGCACCGGCACTCAGCGTGAAATGTGGTCCGCCCAGAACCTGTATGCCTTCTCACGCCGGATTGACAGCGGTACCAATGTTGGGCAGGAAGTCATTTCTGTATTCAGCAATGCAGCCAGCGGCACACAGACGGTTACGATTCCGCTGCGTACCGAAAGCACACTAACGGTCGGAACAGTTCTGATTAATCAATTAAATACATCTGATACAGTTACTGTACAATCGGGAGGGGCAACGGGGAAACAGATTTCGGTAGCTGTAGGCGCGAATTCAGCCAAAATCTATTCCAAAACACAGCCGGTAACGGATACCGTGGCTCCATCTGTTCCAGGCAATGTAACGGCAACCGTGCAAAATGCCTCCAGTGCACTGGTCAGCTGGACAGCGTCCACCGACAACGTGGGAGTAACCGGCTATGAAATTTACCGGAACGGGGTAAAGATAGGCACCTCGGCAACCACCTCTTACACCGACAACGGGCTCTCCGCACAAACGGATTACAGCTATACGGTAAAAGCTTTTGATGCCGCAGGCAACCTGTCGGCATTCAGCGCAGCGGCGCTAGTTACTACGCCAGCCGGTAATAATGTGACCATCTATTACAAGCAGGGCTATACTACGCCATATATCCATTATCGTCCTGCCGGGGGAACCTGGACGACAGCACCCGGGGTAGCCATTCCGGCATCCGAAGTGTCAGGTTACAATAAAATTACAATTAACATCGGCTCCGCCACGCAGCTTGAAGCTTGCTTCAACAATGGCAGCGGTACCTGGGACAGCAATGGCGGCAGCAATTACCTGTTCGGTACCGGCACCTGGACGTATACGCCGACCGGAAACATTCAGGCAGGCGCACCTGTAACGCCAACGGCAACACCGACACCTACGCCAACAGTAACACCGACTGCAACACCAACACCAACAGTAACACCGACTGCAACACCTACACCTACACCTACACCTACGCCAACAGCCACACCGACGGCGACGCCGACAATCACGCCGACACCAACGGCTACTCCCGGTGGCAATTCAGTGACCATATATTACAAGAATACAGCCTATACGAATTCCTATATGCACTATAGCCTGGATGGATCCGGTGTATGGACTACATCACCAGGATTACAGCTGCAGGCTTCCTCCTATTCAGGCTACAAAACCGCTACTATTCAGCTGGGCACAGCTGCAGGTCTGACTGCAGCCTTCAATAACGGCAGCGGCACCTGGGACAACAACAGCGGCAGCAATTATCATTTTGCCGCCGGCACATGGAGTCTGGTCAACGGCAGCCTATCCGCCGGAGTGCCGCAGCCGGACAGCGTTACCTTTAAGGTCACTGTTCCGAGCACTACCCCTTCATCCGGGCCGGTATATCTGACCGGCACCTTTAACAGCTGGAATGCGGCAGACCCCGCCTATCAGCTGACCAAAGGCAGCGATGGTGTCTATTCCATCACGCTTAGCCTGCCGGCAGGAACAGCAGTGCAGTATAAGATTACGCGCGGAAGCTGGGCCTCGGTGGAGACAAGTTCAAGCGGCGCAGACATTGCGAACCGGACGCTGACACCTGCCGGAGGGGCGCAGACCGTATCGCTGACGGTACAGCGCTGGAAAGATCAATAACATCTGGAGCATATTCATCCACGCAGATACATTCAAAATAAGGAGCGGCCCCTGACAGGGAGCCGCTCCTTATTCTGCAAACTGAAGAGTGTTTAGCGAGAAAAGAATTAAGATTGCTATCCCTGCAGCCCGGCTGTGGACTCGCGCGGAATCAGCTCCGGTTCCAGAAGCAGCCGCCGTGATGCCGTACAGCTGCCTTGGATATGATCCATCAGCCACTGGCCGGACGTTACCCCGAGCTTGAAGGTGTCGATATTCAGCGAAGTCAGCGGGGGAGTCGTATAGCGGGATAAAGGATATTCATCAAAAGCTGCGACACCCAGTTGCCGCGGAACATCGATCCCCAGCTCCCGGGCCGCCTTCAATACACCAAACGCCGTATAATTTGTCATACATACCACAGAGTCAGGACGCTCTCCGTGCTGGAACAGCTTCAGTGCCGCGCGGTATCCTTCGTGTTCATCTGCCGGACCGTTTACAATCCAGTCCTGGCGGACGATGCAGCCAGCCTGCTGTAATGCCTGAAGGTAGCCGCTTAACCGGCGGCTGAAAATACGCTCATTCCGCTCTCCACCGATAAATGCGGGTTTACTGTAACCCTGCCGCAGCAAATGGCTGGTCAGCATTCGTCCCCCGGCTTCATTGTCGAAATCGACCCAGCTGGCGGCCGGCTCCATTTCACCGATCGAGACGTAAGGGAAGCGGAGCCTGTCCAGCTCCCTCGATAATTCTTCTGTCAGCACAGAATTATTAGCAATAATGCCGTCCACCCGCTGGTTCAGCACCAGCCGGTTAAGAAAATGGTCCTCCGCAGCATGGTGCTGGATATTACAGAGAGTCAATTCATAGCCCAGGGGGCCGATCACGCTCTCGATACCGCCAATAATATTGTAAAAGAACTGATTTAGAAATTCGCTCTCTTTGGACATGTCGATCAGCAGTCCGACCGTATGGCTGCTCTGTCTGGCTAATCCGGTAGCGATGCTGCTCGGGATATAATTCATCTGCTTCATGATTTCCCGGATTCTTAGCTTGGTTTCAGCTGATATTTTAGGAGAATCGTTCAACACCTTGGAGACGGTGGACTTTGCCACATTTGCCGCTCTGGCTACATCTGAAATGGTTACTTTCATCGTTATCCCTCGCAAAAAAAAATTAGTCTTTATGAAACCGCTATAAATGAATGGAGAGCTGTTATCTCATAGTTTATCATTTTGTTGCGTCTTGTTCTATTAACGGGATTTCAGCAGTGCTCAGGCACTGTCCAGGGGCAGATTTTACACTGCGATGATAATTGTCACGGGAACTGGTATTTTCGCCGAAATGGAGTTAGGATGTTCTCAAGGACACAACGCTAAGAAAGAGGACTACTTTATATGAAACCGTTTCGCATCCGTCTCACTTTAATCATGATGGTCTTGATCGGGATCTCTATGATCGGTGCAGGCATTACAATGGCTAAGCTGTTCAAGGACTCACATATCACTGCCCTGGAGGAGAACATGTCCCGGGAAATAAAACTATTATCCGGCACTTTCCAGTTTACAGACATGAACAGCACTGATGCGGTCAGCTATTACACAGAGCATGCCGAGCTTATCTCCCAGCTTACAAATTCACGGATTACCTTCATCACCAGAGAGGGGAAGGTCATCGGCGATTCGGAGAAAAATCCGCTGGAAATGGACAACCACTCTACACGGGAAGAAGAAGTGATTGCGGCGAAAGAAGGCATTGGCCGTGCCATCCGTTACAGTGATACGCTGGACCGGGAAATGCTCTATGTGGCCGGAGCGGTACATTCTGAGGACGGCTTTGACGGATATATCCGCCTTTCCATGGGGCTTGATGCGGTCACAGAGGGGCTGAACCGGGCGTGGATGATTATGGCCGGCGGACTGGTTCTGCTGTTTGTGGCGGCTACCTTTGTGAGCTATAAAGTGGCATCGAGCATGACTTCACCGCTGGAGCAGATTACAAGAGTCGCCCGGCGCATTACCGATTTGGACTATGATGCCAGAGTTCCGATACAGCGCAGGGATGAGGTCGGACAGCTGGCCAAAGCGATCAATGCAATGGCGGACAGCCTGCAGGCGCAGCTTAAGACAATCCGGGACAATGAAGATCTGCTGCAAAGCGTATTGGATAATATGACCGGCGGTATTGTCATGATCAGCGCGGAAGGGGAGTTTGCCCTGCTCAACAAGGCCTCGGAACGGATGCTCGATGTGAAGAACAGCGAGATGGCCGGACATTCCTACAAAGAGCTGAAGCATCATTATGAGCTGGCCCGGCTGATTGAAGAAGGGGTAGAGCGCAATGAGCCGATCCATGAAGAGCGCAGCATTTATACCCCTGCTGAGCGGATCGTCCGGCTGGACGGTGTGCCGATGGTGCAGGACGGCACCTACCGGGGTATGCTGTTCCTGCTGCAAGAGGTAACGGAAATCCGCCGGCTGGAGAAGATGCGCAGTGAGTTCGTCGCCAATGTGTCGCATGAACTCAAGACACCGGTGGCTGCAGTAAAAGGGTTTGCCGAAACGCTGCTTGGCGGAGGTGTGACCGATGAGAAGACCGCCCGTTCATTTTTGCAGATTATATATGATGAGAATGAGCGGTTGAACCGCCTGATCGGGGACATTCTGGAGCTGTCCAAAATCGAATCCAAGCGTGTGCAGCTGGAATGCTCACCGGTGCATTTAATCGAATTCTTTGATTCGGTGCTGGGGACGCTCAGTAAGGTGGCAGAGAAGAAAAAGATCAGTCTCAGCACCAATGTGCCAAACGAACTCTTCATCGAAGGGGACGAGGATAAGCTGCGCCAGATCTTTATGAATCTGCTCTCCAATGCCATTAATTACACGCATGACGGAGGCAGCGTCAAAGTAACCGCAGTAAATAAACAGAAGGCGGACGGGACAGAAACCGTCGTCTTTACGGTCAGCGATACGGGAATGGGAATTCCCCGCAAAGACCTTCCGCGCATCTTTGAGCGGTTCTACCGGGTAGACAAGGCCAGATCCAGAAGCTCCGGCGGTACGGGACTCGGTTTGTCTATTGTAAAACATCTGGTGGAGTTGCACCGGGGTACGATTACCGTTGAGAGTGATCTCGGAATTGGAAGCTCGTTTATTCTGGAGCTGCCGCTGCTGCAGGAGCACGGAGAGTAGAAGACGGGTTTGTGTGCGACCTATAGAGGTATGGATTGTATTGCCAGCCGCTCTATCAAGCGATATATTAAAAGAATCAGGTTAATCTACGAAAGTTGCTGTTATTTTACACCAAGTTAACATTCCGGTGATATGATGGGCTTGCTGCAGTTTTGTAAATTTAAAACATATGAATACGGGGGAAACTATGGCACAACGATTGCTTGTCATTGAAGACGAACCGACACTGGCCCGGCTGCTGTCCTATAACTTGACACAGGAAGGCTATGAGGTGACGGTCGAGGATCATGGAACGGCAGGATACGACCGTGCGACTAGAGAACCTTTTGATCTGATCGTATTGGATCTGATGTTGCCCGGTATGAACGGGATAGATATCCTTGATAAGCTTCGCGGGCAGGGCATCCGTACACCTGTAATTGTGCTGACTGCCAAAAACGCCGAAGAGGATGTAGTCCGGGGACTGAAATCAGGCGCCGACGATTACATAACCAAACCTTTTGGCGTGTCTGAACTGCTGGCGAGAGTGAGCGCTGTTCTCCGGCGGATCTCGGGAGTTGTGGAGGAGAGCCAGCCGGAAGTGGCGGCATCTGCATCGACGATCATTCTGGGACAGCTGGAGATTTATCCGGAGCGGTATGAGGTCTCACTGGGGGGACAGAGCATCAATCTGCGCCCCAAAGAATTTGAGGTACTGCTGTACCTGGCACGCAAGCCGGGTGTAGTGCTGACGCGCGACGACCTGATGAATGCGGTTTGGGGCTTTGATTATATCGGAGGGCAGCGTACTGTAGACGTACATGTAAGCTCGCTGCGCAAGAAGCTGGAGCTTGATCCGGAATCCGTCCACATCGACTCGATCCGCGGGGTGGGCTACAAGCTGGTAGTGAACAAAAAAAGAGCACCGGTCATTTGAAATGACGGTGTTCTTTTTTATTATACATAAAAATAAGGATGTAACTATACACTATACTTACAATTCTGTTAGGGATACCATAACCGCCGTTGCCGATTTTACACTGCGTTAACAATTCTCTTCAACTCTATTTACACTGAAAGCTTATCATTGGGAACGAAGATGATGAGAAGGAGACGCCAAAACAAATGAAATCCATCATTGACATAGAGAAGCTAGATCTCTACTATGAGTCATTTCACGCACTGAAGAATGTGGAGCTGCAAATCCCGGAGAAACAGGTGACCGCGTTTATCGGGCCTTCCGGCTGCGGTAAATCCACCCTGCTGCGTACCCTAAACCGAATGAATGACATGATCCCCGGAACACGTATTGAAGGAACAGTAAACATCGGCGGCAAAAATATTTATAGCGACGAAGTGGAAGTGGAAAGCCTGCGTAAGCAGGTCGGTATGGTATTCCAGCAGCCGAATCCTTTTCCGAAGTCGATTTATGACAATGTAGCCTATGGCCCGCGTCTGCACGGCGTCCGTTCCAAAGCGGAACTCGACGAGCTTGTGGAGCAGAGCTTGCGCCAATCCGCCCTTTGGGAGGAAGTTAAGGATTTCCTGAAGAAGTCTGCGCTCAGCTTATCCGGCGGACAGCAGCAGCGGCTCTGTATTGCCAGAGCGCTTGCGGTGCAGCCGGATATTCTATTGATGGATGAGGCGACCTCTGCCCTGGACCCGGTCTCCACGCTTAAGATCGAGGAGCTTGTACAGGAATTGCGGAGCAAGTACACGATTGTAATGGTCACGCACAACATGCATCAGGCGGCCCGTGTGTCGGGGCGTACCGTGTTTTTCCTGAATGGTGTCATCGTTGAGGCGGCGGATACGGAGATGCTGTTCTCCAATCCGAAGGACTCCCGCACTGAAGATTATATATCCGGACGCTTCGGCTAAGCGCTGGTAGGACCCGTTCCTGGAAATGACAGGCTGACCATACGTTTTTGAGGAGGATCGGTTTACTTATGATTCGCAGAAAAGAATTCGACAAAGATCTGGAAGAGCTGCGCACCCTGCTGCAGCAAATGGGTGAGCATGTCATCGATGCACTTGAGGGTGCCGTGGTGGCGCTGCAGACCCAGGATATCGAACGCGCACAAGACATCGTTAAGGCGGACTTGAAGCTGAATGCGATGGAAGACAAAATCATGGACATCGGCTCACGCCTTATTATTACCCAGCAGCCTGTAGCCAAAGACCTGCGCCGTATTATTGTTGCTTTCAAAATCTCCAGCGATCTGGAGCGTATGGGCGATCTGGCTCTGGATGTGGCGAAGGTTACCCTGCGTATTCAGGGACAGCAGCTGATCAAACCGCTGGTAGATATTCCGCGCATGGCTGAACTTGTCTCGGTTATGATTACCGAGGCCATACAGTCTTACCTGGATGAGAATACCGATCTGGCCTACAAAATGGCCCAGGACGACGATCAGGTTGACGGGTTGTACAGCGCAATGATTAATGAGCTGTATGCTTATATGGTGGAGAAGCCGGAATCCCTGAATCAGGCCATGCTGCTGACACTGGTTGGCCGTTACATTGAGCGGATTGCTGACCACGCCACCAACATTGGCGAGAGTGTCGTTTATCTGGTGACGGGCAAGCGCCCGGATCTGAACCAATAATTAAAAACTCCCCCCGCATCTTAAACCATAGACTGAACGTTTTTGTTAATCGTTCAGCCTATGGTTTTTTTATGTTATAATTTGTATAAAAATGGATCAAAAAGATTAATCAGTAAATATATGAAGGACGACATTCTTTTTACTAACGTAGGGGGGACGTAACATGCAAAATATTGTATGGATTGAAGATGAGCCGGAAATCTTAAGGGAAGGGTTAAATTATTTAAACAAGGAAGGCTTCCAGGCGGAAGGATTTCCTTCTCTTGAAACTGCTCGGCAGAAGTTGAGCACGGGAGGTGCTGAACTTGTGATTTTGGACTGGATGCTTCCTGGAATGTCAGGTGCGGAAGCATGTAAATACATAATTAGTACATATTGTGTTCCTGTGATTATGGTAACCGCAAGAACCGAAGAAATGGATAAGGTCCTTATCTTAGAAATGGGTGCGGATGATTATATTGATAAACCGTTTGGAATGAGAGAATTAGTTGCGAGAATTAATTCTGTGTTAAGAAGAACAAAGAAAGAAAAACCAATAGACGAAGATTTGAATAATGAAATTATCAGTTACTTAGATATGACTATTGATACAATTAGCCGGGAAGTTTATTTAAAAAATACTCCCATTGATTTAACTGCTACTGAGTACAATATACTTATTACTTTGGCTTCTCATCCGGGAAGGGTCTATACACGCAACCAATTAATAGAGGCTGTTATGGGGAATGTATATTTTGGATACGAACGAACTTTGGATTCTCATATAAGGAATTTACGGAGAAAAATAGGTGATCACGGCGGGAACCCTATTTACATTAAGACAGTATATGCAGTTGGATACAAGTTTGGTGATCGCGACCGGTTATGAAACAAGTGTTAATAAAATTATTTAGCCGTTTTTTGATATTTTTTGTAATAGTTACTGTCCTGGCTTTATTTTTAATTAGTTCTCTTGAATACAACTGGGATCGAAAAAATAAGGATATTTTGGCCGCTTACTGGGTGCAGAACTTGTACGGGGTTATTCGTAACGATGTTTTAGATGTTAAATTACTGAAACTCATAAATCCAGAATTGCTGATGCAACAGGCTAATCAGGCTATTAATATTACTATTACAGATAATAATCATAATAAGATTTATTCCTTTTCAACTATTTTTGATGAACATGAAAGCGATATAAGGAGTTTTCCTATAATTAGTAATAAAATGGATATAGCAACAGTTACAATCAGATTTCCGGATTATAAATGGCTTAATGCTGCTACTGTAGAACTTGCTTTGTTGTTTTCGTGTTTACCAAGTTTTTTTTATTGTGTTGTTCTTTGGTATAACAATAGAAAACGTCAACGTTCTTTATTGGAGATTTGTTATTTGTTGGAGACGGCATCCACAAATCAGAAAGTATTGAACTGGAATTCAGAGGAATTAATACAAAATATCAAGACAGGAATCTCTGAATTAACTGTAACTCTGGATAACTTAAAGAACATTAGTAAAAACATGGTGGCAGACTTTGCCCACGAGTTAAGGACACCAATCAGCATAATCAGAGTGAAATTAGAAAGCCGGATTGAAAATCAAGAGATTTTATCCACAGAAGAAATGTATCTGCTTTTAGAAGAACTATATAGAATTACAAAGATGATAAAAGATCTGCAAAATTTGTCACTGGCTGAATCGGGAAACTTAACTCTCAACAAGATCTGGTTCTCACTCCAGGAATTAATAGAACATATTTTAGAACTGCTTGAGGCGTATGCTGACGATAAAGGAATTGAAGTTGTATTAAAGCTTGAGCAACATTTATCGATCTATGCAGACCGTGATTACATCAAGCAAGTTTTTATGAACCTTATTTATAACGCACTGCAACATTCTTCACAATCAATAATAATTGAAGGAAGAATGGAAGGGGCTATGATCTTTGTAAAACTAATTGATGATGGAGACGGAATCGAGTTAGAAGAAATGCCTTATGTTTTTGAACGGTTTTACAGAAGCCGTGAATCTAATAACTCTAATGGAATGGGATTGGGTCTTGCAATTGCAAGAAGTCTTTTATCCGCACATACGGGCAGTGTAGAAGTAGAGAGCATTTGGGGTGAAGGCTCGACATTCATCATTAAGCTCCCTGTATTTAAAGAATGAAACCAGAAAAGGCCAATACACTTGGGTATTCACTCATGTGATTGGTTTTTTAATGCACCAGATCTGCACATTTCCCTCGATAAATCTGCACATTGTTTTGATACTATTATCTGGGATAGAAATAACACACCTAAATCAAGGGAGAATCATTTCATGATAACGGTAAAAAATATTAATAAAAGTCATGGGCAGGGCCCTTCAGTTGTCAAGGCCTTAAAAGAGGTGAATATGACAATTTCAACAGGAGAAACCGTTTCCATAATGGGGCCTTCCGGATGCGGGAAAACAACATTGCTACAGGTATTATCAGGTATTGATCAGATGGATTCGGGTGAAGTTTGGTTCAATGAGACCCCTCTTCATCTTATGAATGATACGCAAATTTCGCGGTTTCGCTTAAATCACATGGGATTTATATTTCAGTCGTATCATCTGGTTCCTGTTTTGAGCACAATTGAAAATACGATGTTGCCACTTATAGCTCGGGGTATATGTAGACAAGAAGCAACAAAACAAGCCATGTCGTCGCTAAAATTAGTTGGTATAGAAGACAAGTTTGACCGTTATCCTTCTCAATTATCGGGTGGACAAAATCAGAGAGTAGCTATAGCAAGAGCAATTACCGGGAATCCGCAATTTATTTGGGCTGATGAACCTACGGGAGCTCTAGATTCTGAAGCTGCAGAGCAAATAACGGGCCTGCTTCAGATGCTAAACAAGACTCTGGGCTCGACTATTGTTATTGTGACTCATGATCCTAATGTGGCTAGCTCTACTTCCCGGATAATCCATATGAAAAATGGACATATCGTTCGAAGCCGCAATGATGAATCTCTGGAGGCTATTCAAATATGATCCATTCTAGACTTATTTGGAAAATGTCAATGCTTTATCTTTTACGAGAGTGGAAGCAGACCTTGATGGTCATATTGGGGGGCTGCATTGGAGCTGTTTTAATAGGGCTTTCGTTTTCGTTTTACTCATCATTAGATAAAAGTGGGGAAAGTTATCTGTTTTCTCATTACCGTAATATTAATTGGGACCTTACTATTAAGGACGATACTAGCCACTTTACTTTTGAACAAATAAGTGAACTCAAAGAAACCATTGATAAAACCGGTGACGAGATGCTTCCGGTAATAAGACAAAACGTAAAGTTAATGGTAGGCAGCGGGGATAATATTCTTACTGATATTCAGTTAATTGCATTTGATCCTAAGACTGCACGTCTTATAGAGCCTGACCAGCCGTTATGGTTGAATGAATTAAAAAATGACGAACTGATAATAGACGAAAAAACAGCAGTAGCCGCTGGAATTGTAACGAATCAAAAGGTTGAAATTATGGATTCAAGAGGAAGTTCTATTTCTTTCAGAGTAGCTGTTATTGCTGAGGAAAGAGGACTATCAGGATACAGGTATGGTGCCAGCAGAGGGACCGTTATCGTTAGCCTAAATACTGCCCATGCACTATCAGATTTACCGAGCGGAGAATTTAATGCCGTTCTAGTTTCGAGTCGGCAATATCAAGAGGTATTTCCCATTGTAATGGATAAAAACTTATACACGATTGAAAATGTTAAAGCGAATGCGAAAGATCAGATTAATGATTTGAAAAGTTCCTACGGAATAATTTTTGTACTGTTGGCATCTGTAGCTGTTATGTCAGGGCTGCTTTTGCTATCCCAAATTTTACTAATGCAATCTAGAGCTCGGTCGAAGCAAAATGGCATCTTTAGAGCAATCGGATTGTCTAGAAATCAAATTAGAGTTCTGTTTTTCACGGAGTCGGTAATTTTAACTTTATTGCAGTCCGGTATTGGAACAATACTAGGTATTTTTGGCGGGCTTGGGCTAATCAGGATGTACTACACTCATTTCGGAAAAGCATTGGAAGGGATATCCGGTTTAGCAATCCCGATTAAACCATATTTGTCATGGGGAGTAGTTTTATCAGCGTTTGGATTTGTATTTATTCTCCAGTTGATTATCACTGGTATTGCATCATGGAAAGTGGGTAAACAAACTATTTTAGAATTAATTCTGGGTGACAAACATGACACAGCTAAGACTCCCAGTAAGAAAAGGCGATTAATCCTTCTGCTTCTATGTTTTAGTATTATCCTATTTCATTTCTACTATACGGTTAGCGACAAAGGAACTGCCTTACTGCAAGGCCCATTCTTTATTTGGGTTGATGTGATATGGTTATTAGCCTGTGCGGCCTTTGTCTATCTTGTAACAACCAATATAACAATCATTTACGACAGGTTACTTCTGTTATTAGGGAAAATGAGAAAAAAAGATTTTTCGCTCTTTATTGCATCCAAATATCCAAATCAGGATAAAAAACAGACTTTTATGATCAGCTTTCTTTTCACATTAGTTATATTGGTTGCTACTTCCGCGATAATTATATCGTTAACTCAAAATCAATATAATGATGTGGATAAGACTACACAGTCTATTTTAGGATTTGGCGGACAGGTTGCCTATAAAACAGATAACCAAAAAGCAAAAGTCATGCTTCAAATTGAAAACGATCAAGATCTCAAGCAGGAGATCAAACATGTAATCCCTATAGAATCTTACCAGTTAATTATTGAAAAAGGGAAAATTCCAAACACTATACTTCCAGTAACAGAAGAATGGTCTTCATCTAACAAGCTAGATTTGATAGCAAAGACGGGAGATTATGTGGACGATCATGAGGCTTGGAAAGCTGTGTCAGAGGATAAGTCCGTTATTATCCTGGATGAAAAATTTATGAAGAAAGAAAATTCTAATCATTATGCAGAGAATGTCCGTTCAACTTTTGAATTAGGTCAGGAAATCAATCTTCCTATTTACGAGAATAAATTAAGAAGTGCAGGTGATGCATGGGAAGCAGTATTAACTAAAAAATTTACAATAATTGGTTTTTCTAAAAGTAGTATAGAAAAGAATATCAGTAATCAATTTTATAATGCCACCTTTGTCAATCCTGAGGTGTTTATCGAACTGCGTAAATTTGGATTTTCTTCTAATGAATATCCCTACAAAGGGTACCTTTTATTGGACTTTGACTACAAGAATATCGGAAAGGCGCGTGTCATTAAGGACAGGATCGCGAGCAGCGGTATTTCGACTATCTATCTTCCGTATCTGGAAAATGGAATGAAAAACTATATGAGCAGACAAATTATTAATGTATTTATAGGATTTATGCTACTTACAGTATTTGTAGCCATCATTGGTCTTCTTATCATTCAGATTCGTGCTGTTCAAATGCGCTCACGGCAGATTGCCATGATGAGATGTATAGGTATCTCGGCTAAACAAATAATGTCCGCTTTTTTTTACGAAGGTGTGATTATTAGTAGCATAGGAATAATATCAGGGTTACTGTTCGGTTCTACTGGTGGCTACATGTATGTAAAAGTCATTCAGCAAAGCGCAATAGCCGCTCATTTAGAGATCATTCCGTTTAGCTATCCCGTCAAAAGTATTGGACTAACTGTGTTGTTTGTATCTCTTTTTTCCACATTTATTAATATTATTCCGGCAAATAAGACATCACATATTAGACCTGGAATTGCTCTAAAAAATACAAATTAATATATATTAACAAATTTTCGAGCAAGTGGAACTCTTAATAAAAGCAAAAAAGAATTGGTTTAATAATATCTTAATTTATATAATACGGCTTTGTATTAAGGTAATGAACATTGCACTATGCCTTGTTCACTGCCTTATTATTTTTTGTGCCTGTATGGTAAGATGTAAGAAGTAAGCAAGAAAAAGGCGAGGTGCTACAGTGGACAAGTTGATACTTATAGATGGAAATAACATCATTTACCGCGCGTTTTTTGCGATGCCGCCGCTGACGAATACAGCTGGACAGCAGACGAATGCGGTATACGGATTTACGACAATGCTATTGCGCTTAATTGACGATTATAAACCAAGCCATTTGATTGTGGCCTTTGATGCGGGGAAGATTACCTTCCGTCATGAAGGTTATGAGGATTATAAAGGGGGCCGCCAGAAGACTCCGCCCGAGCTCTCCGAGCAGTTCCCGATGCTGAAGGACCTGCTGCGCGACCTCGGTGTCCCGCAGTTTGAAATCAGCGGATATGAGGCCGATGATATCATCGGCAGTATCTCCCGTGAAGCGGATGCAGCCGGACGTGAGGTGATCATTGTGTCCGGGGACAAGGATATGCTGCAGCTGGCTTCGGAGCATACCACCGTGGCCCTGGTACGCAAAGGTGTTACCGAAGTGGAGCTATACGGACCGCAGCAGATCCGTGAGAAGTATGATCTGACCCCTGAGCAGATTATCGACCTGAAGGGTCTGATGGGTGATACAAGCGATAATATTCCAGGTGTTCCCGGCGTAGGTGAGAAAACGGCACTGAAGCTGCTGCACCAGTTCGGCTCTGTTGAAGGTGTACTCGCCGGAACCGGCGAACTGAAAGGAAAGATGAAGGAGAAGCTGGAGGAGCATTCCGACAGCGCCGTCATGAGCAAGAAGCTCGCAACGATTTATCGCGAGGTTCCGCTTGAGCATGCCTGGGAGGATATGGCCTTCAGCGGAATTAAGACAGAAACAGCCGGACCTGCGCTGGCTAAGCTGGAGTTCAAATCCCTGCTGGAGCGCTTGTCGCTAAGCGCTTATGCGCCAGCGGCAAACGGCGAAGGAGCCGGAGCGGAAGCTTCGGGTGCGGCTGAAACTGCTGTCCTGGATATCACGATCGTCGGTGAGTCCGAACTGGAAGCGTTAATTGCGGCCCTCCCTGATATTTCCGCACTGCATGTGGAGACGAACGGTGAGAACCCGCACCGTTCTGAAGTGATCGGCGTCGGTCTGTCTTCGCCGGAGCAGCATTTCTTCGTGCCGCTTGCCCTGCTGAAGAGCCCGGCCGCAGCACCGCTGCGGGACTGGCTTGGAGACAGCAGTGCGCCGAAGAGCGGATATGACCTGCACCGGGCGGATCTGGCCCTGCATTGGCAGGGGATCGCTTTTGCCGGAGCGGCCAATGATGTGCAGCTTGCGGCCTATTTGCTGGACCCGACAGAAGCGAATCAGAATCTGAATGATCTTACCGCCAAATATGGACTGCCGCGTCTGTCCCCGGATGAAGACGTATTCGGCAAAGGCGCCAAATATAAAATTCCTGAGCTTGAGATTGTGGGCAATCATGTTGCCCGCAAGAGTGCTACAGTGCTTGGCATTGTGCAGAAGCAGCAGCAGGAGCTGACTGAGACAGCAATGACCGGCCTGTTCGTGGATCTGGAAATGCCGCTGTCGCGCATTCTGGCTGATATGGAGAAGCAGGGGATTGCTGTCAATAAAGAGGATCTCAAGGAGCTGGGCAAGGAATTCGAAGCACAGATTTCCACACTCGTAAAGGAAATATATGAGATTTGCGGAACCGAGTTCAACCTGAACTCGCCGAAGCAGCTTGGCGAAATCCTCTTCGTGAAACTGGGACTGCCAGTCGTGAAGAAGACGAAGACGGGCTATTCCACGGATGCAGAGGTACTGGAGAAGCTGGCTCCTTATCATGATGTTGTGCGTCTGATTCTGCAGTACCGCACGATTGCCAAGCTCCAGTCCACCTATGTGGAAGGGCTGCTTAAGGAAATTTCCGAGGAGACCGGGAAGGTACACACCTTCTACCGGCAGACGATTGCCGCAACGGGACGGCTGAGCAGCCAATTCCCGAACCTGCAGAACATTCCGATCCGCCTGGAGGAAGGCCGCAAGATCCGCAAGGTTTTTGTTCCGTCTGAACCCGGTTGGTCGATTCTGGCAGCGGATTACTCGCAGATCGAGCTGCGGGTGCTGGCGCATATCTCCGGCGATGAGCGGATGAAGGAAGCTTTTCTGGAGGATATGGACATTCACACCAAGACAGCCATGGACGTGTTCGGGGTCACTGCCGATCAGGTAGACAGCAATATGCGCCGCTCCGCCAAAGCGGTTAACTTCGGAATTGTCTACGGCATCAGTGATTACGGCCTGTCTCAGAATCTTAATATTCCGCGTAAAGAGGCGGCACAGTTTATTGAGCAGTATAAGGAAGTCTTCAACGGTGTCCGCCGTTATATGGAAGAAATTGTAGTCGAAGCGAGTAAGCAGGGGTATGTCACGACCATGCTGGAACGCCGCCGCTATCTGCCGGAGATTAATGCCAAGAACTTTAATCTGCGCTCTTTTGCCGAACGTACGGCTATGAATACGCCGATTCAGGGAACGGCTGCAGATATCATCAAGCTCGCTATGGTTCATATGGACAAAGCAATATACGAACGCGGGTTGAAGAGCCGCATGCTGCTCCAGGTGCACGATGAGCTTGTATTTGAGGTACCGCCGGATGAGCTGGAGCTGATGAAGGAATTGGTGCCCGAGGTGATGGCCGGAGCGCTGGCGCTGTCAGTTCCGCTGAAGGCGGAGGTAAGTTATGGAAGTAACTGGTATGAAGCGAAATAGGCTCCCCTAAGCCTGCAGTTATCCGGTATAATGGGATAGAGGTGAGCCATAATGCCGGAATTACCGGAAGTCGAAACAGTCAGAAGAACCCTTAACGTATTAATTACAGGCAAGCAGATACAGCACGTCACCGTCCGGCTGCCGCGGATTATTCAGCGTCCGGACGATATTCAGGCTTTCGCCAATATGCTGGCGGGCCATAGCATTGTTACGGTTGAGCGCAGAGGCAAGTTTTTGCGGTTTGTGCTGGATGGACTAGTAATGGTCTCTCATTTACGGATGGAAGGCCGCTACGGGCTCTTTCAGCAGGATGATCCGCTGGACAAGCATACGCATGTCATTTTCCATTTTACCGACGGCACTGAGCTCCGTTACACGGATGTACGCCAATTCGGTACGATGCATTTATTTCAGCCGGGCGAGGATTTGCTGCTCAAACCGCTGAACAAGCTGGGGCAGGAACCCTTGGATGCTTCATTTACTCTGGAACGGTTCAAAGAAATCGTCGCTGGCCGGAGCACCAAAATCAAGCCGCTGCTCTTAAATCAGGAATATGTGGTCGGCATCGGCAATATTTATGTAGATGAGTCCTTGCACCGCGCGGGAATTCATCCGGAGGAGACCGCGATGTCGCTATCTGTCGAGCAGCTTGGCAGGCTGCATAGCGCGATTGTAACAACCCTGACGGATGCTGTTAATGCCGGAGGCTCATCCGTGAAATCGTATGTCAACGGCCAGGGAGAGAGCGGCAGCTACCAGCAGCAGCATCTCATCTATGGCCGCAAGGACCAGCCGTGCAGAACCTGCGGTACCCTGATTGAGAAAAGCGTCGTAGGCGGCCGGGGCACACATATCTGTCCTAACTGCCAGCCTTTATCTGGATTTGTAAATAAGAATTAACCCTGGAATGCTCCTAATCCACAGGCAATATACACCATACCTGTCCATCCTGCCGCAATAAGTCAGGCACCGACTGCACGTCCCGCCCATATACTGTGTGAAGAATGCTGAATCAAGGTAACGGAACCGAGCGGATGTATCCGCCGGACTTCCGTTTCTTCACGGGAGGGATTGCGGGTGATCAGCCCATTGTTTTCACTTTTGCTGCTGGCCTTTGCGCTTAGTTTGGACGGTTTTGGTGTAGGCATTACATATGGATTACGCAAAATGAAGATACCGCTGCTCTCCATTCTGATTATCTCGCTCTGTTCGGGGATAGTCATTTGTGTCTCTATGCAGGTAGGTGTACTATTAGCCAAGGTCGTTTCACCGGATGCCGCCTCCATGATTGGAGCGGTTATTCTCGTCTTAATGGGCTGCTGGTCCCTGATTCAGATGCTGATGCAAAAGGAACGGGAGCACAGTTCGCAGGGACCGGAGGCACAGCCTGTTCCATTGTCCGTGAATCCGGCCGAAGACTGGCCCCACAAATCGGCAGTTTTTTCTTTGGAGCTGCGGCATTTGGGGGTAGTGATACAGATTCTCCGGACGCCTTCTTCCGCCGACATGGATGACTCAGGGAGTATTTCCTCGATGGAAGCGGTGATCCTCGGTATCGCGCTGTCGCTGGACGCTTTTGGTGCGGGGCTTGGTGCTGCGCTGCTTGGGTTTAGCCCGGTCCCGACTTCACTGATGATTGCCCTATTCAGCGGAACCTTTTTACTGCTGGGAATGAAAACCGGTCTAAAGCTGTCGGGGAGCTTCTGGATGAAGCATGCAGCTGCTCTGCCGGCGTTATTATTAATTGCAATGGGAATAATGAAGCTGTTATGAGGTGAGTACATGATTATGGGCTTAACCGGAGGCATTGCTTCCGGAAAAAGCACCGTCTCCGCACTATTTGTAGCTAAAGGAGCACGGCTCGTCGATGCCGATGTAATCGCAAGAGGGGTCATGCTCCCGGGGCATCCCGTGCTGGCTGCTGCTGTGGAGCATTTTGGCCAAACCATATTATTGCCGGACGGCACATTGAACCGGGCTGCGCTGGGTGAAATCGTCTTTCATGACCAGGCTGCCCTGCAGGTGCTGAATAACCTGACACATCCTGCGATCCGCCAGGAGATCAAAGAAACAATGTATGCGATGGAAGAAGAAGATCCGCTGTCACTGATTGTCGTGGACATTCCTTTGCTGTATGAATCAGAGCTGGACAACCTGTTCAAAAAGATAACCGTTGTGTATGTGCCCCGGGAGATCCAGCTAGCCCGACTAATGGAGCGTAACGGGTTATCTCTTGAGCAAGCCACAGGCAGGCTGGATGCCCAGATGGATATCGAAGAGAAGCGCAGAAGAGCGGATTACGTTATCGACAACAGCGGCGAGCTTACCCATACGGAACAGCAGGTTGCTGAGCTTTGGGACAGGCTGGGGTTATCATGAGCTGGCTGCGTAAAAAAAGAGTACTGCTCATGTTATTCGTAGGCTTTACCGCAATTCTGTTCCTGAGTACCAATTGGATGTCCTTGTTTTATCCCATTCATTATAAGAATGAAATCCGTAAGCACAGCATCACGTATGAAATGGACCCGTTTCTGGTTGCAGCCATTATCCGCGTGGAAACCAATTTTAAGTTAGGCCGGGAATCTAAAAAAGGCGCACTGGGCCTCATGCAGCTCATGCCGGACACGGCCAAATGGGCGCTTGAGAAGGCCAAGTTGCCTGATGTGTCACTGGGCGAGCTGAAGGAGGAGCCTTCGGCTAATATTGAGCTGGGAACCTGGTATTTATCCTCGCTCTCCCGCCAGTTTGAAGGCAACCGCACAGCGGTAATCGCTGCATACAATGCCGGACCCGGTAAAGTTCAGCGCTGGCTGGATGATGGTGACTGGGACGGCACAGAAGGTTCAGTGAAGGATATTCCGTTCGGCGAGACCCGGCACTACGTGCAGCGCGTAATTTATTATTATAACCAGTACACAGAGATTTACAGTGAGTTCTAAAAAAAGAAGCATTAAACGACGGTTAGCCGTTTAATACTTCTTTAGGCAAGCTTATTGGGGACAGGTTATTTGAATTGACCTGCCAGGGACTGTTCAGCCAGAGTTACAAGACGTTTAGTGATGTAACCACCGATCGAACCATTTTCGTAAGAAGTTTTATTGTTGTTATGAATCTGGCGGGAGCAGCACATAATACAGTTACCAACCGATAGGAGGTGAACAGCAATGAGCCAAAACAGCAGCAACAACCTGGTAGCTCCAAATTCACGCGGTGCCTTGGAACAACTTAAATACGAAGTTGCCCAAGAATTAGGTATCACTCTTTCCCCAGACGGATACCAAGGCAATAAAACTTCTTACGAAAATGGTTCGATCGGTGGTTACATCACTAAACGTCTTGTAACTCTGGCTGAACAGTCCCTGGCAGGTCAATTCAAATAACCTG
>CAKMKL010000135.1 GCA_927443375.1 uncultured Paenibacillus sp.
CGAGCACGGAGAGCAGTTCCTTAGTGAGCTGCGGAATCTTGTGAAATTTGCTCTCCAGCAGCAGGACTACCGCCTGTCCGTATTTTACGCTCTGTTTGCGGGCCTGTACCGCCTGGATGAGCAAGCGGACGGCTGTTCTCAGCAGCTGCGCTTCTTCAATCAACAGCTTGGAGCAATTGAAAATCCGGTTGTACAGCACACCAAAATAACCGGAATAGAGCTTGCTGTTCACCACATTTCCTTTGACGAGAATACTTCCGGTTGCTGTTATCGTGGAATTGTAAATGCTGCCGTCCACATATACATTCCCCAGCGACTCTATAATCATATTGTCTTCCACGTTGCCGCGGACAATCACATCACCGGAAAAAAGAATATTGCCGGTCTTGATATTTACATTGCCGGGAACGACATAGGTCGTAGTAATGTCAAAATATTTAATTTTGTCACCGGTTACCCGGGGACGGCCTTCACGCAGCGCCCGGATCTCATTATTGATTAGCACCACGGTGTTATTTTTTGCAATGATATTCACATCATTCGGCAGCGGCGGATATAAAATCTCCCCGTATACATCACAGCCGGGAATCCCCTCGACAAAGGGAATTTTACGGGCAATGACCTCTCCCCTGATCACTGAAGGAATGCGGAGATGGCTGCGGAAATCGACTTGCCCCTCAATTTCACTGAACTCATTCTCTATCGTTTCTGAGAAAAACAGCTCCAGCTGCGCATTCTCTCCCGGAACAGCAGCCCGTCCCTTAGCAGCGGTTATCGGCTGATAGGTGGGATTCTGCAGCTCGGCATGAATTCCGGATATATTCAGGTTCTGTATAATCCCCCGATGCTCGAAATCAGTAATGATCCGGTTTAGCCCCAGCACTTCAACCACAGTCTCCGTATCTAATGCGGCCTCAACTTCTACCATGCTGGCCGAATAATAGTCATTCAATTTCCATTGATAGCGTTTTGGCGAATATAAGGTAAAAAAAGCCTGCAGACGATCCTCGGATACCGTAATCGTATACAGCGGCGGCTCTAGGATCTCCCACTCAATCATATCCTGTGAGGTCACTTCAGCAGGACCTGAAACAGGCTGGCCGTTGACGAGAATTACCACTGGAGGAGCGGCCGAAATCACCGCAGGTGTTCCGCCGGGCAGCGGGTCCTGAACAAATATTTTGCCCGCACGGACAAGAACCCGTCCGCCGAGGTCATTCTCAAAATACTCAGGCTCCATAAAGGTCTGCAGGGCGTCATCGTCACTTTGCGAAAGCTCCAGCATATTAATCAGCTTGTTCAGTTCCTGTTCGGACATATGATCAGGCATCTCGCTGCACCTCCTGGTTAATGCACAATGGTAGAAAGGCTATACTTTTCAAGTAACTGCTTTCATTCTATTATTAATATTAATTTTAAGCAATTACGAATCATGGAAGGATTAGGAAATCGGGGCTTACCACCATCCCGTTGCTGCCGACTCCTCCACAATCGCTGCAACACCGGTGGCAATCTGTTCCGGACGGGCACGTGAAATGCTGATACGCAGGAATTTCTCCCGCTCCAAATAGCCTGATAAATAGAATCCCTTACCTGAGACTACGCGGATCTTACGCTTGTGAAGACGCTTCTCTAGCTGCTCCAGATTTACAGTCTGGGGCAGCTTCATCTGCATATATATCCCGGAGTCTACGCGCGGCGCCTCTATCAGCCCGGCCGAATTATAACGCAGCAGGGCATCATTCAGCCGGGCCATCCGCTCCGCGTACAGGCTGCGGATCTTATGCTTGTGGCGCTCATACATACCGTTTTTGATATAGATATCCAGTGCAGCCTGCGACAGGAGCGAGGTGTCCATATAACTCTTATGCGCCTGGAAGACTGGCAGCAGCGGCTCCGGCAGGACAGCAGCTCCAAGGCTGAGACCCGGGAAAATGATTTTGGAGAAGCTTTTTAGATAGATCACATGCCCGGACCGGTCGAAGGCGGCAATGGGATCATAAGGTCTGCTGTCCCCGAGATCAGCCATGTAGTCATCCTCCACCACATATACATCATATTTGCCGGCCAGCCGGGCTATCGCCTGGCGCTCCTCTTTCGTGTAAGAGGTTCCCAGGGGATTATGGTATCTCGACATCGTATAGAAAAACTTAATACCGCCTGTGCGGAAATACTCCTCCAGCAGCTGCAGATCAATCCCGTCCCCGGAGCGGGGAATACCGCTGACCGGAATCCCCTCCGCTTCCAAAAACCTCAGGTAAATATCATAGCTCGGCTGTTCCACAAGCACGGTCTCTTTGCCGTTAGGAAAAGGCATCTTCGCAAGTATCCCCAGCGCCTGCTGCACTCCTGAGGTAATGAAGATCCGCCCGGGTGCAGCAAATACCTGTGCATCTGCCAAATGCGGCACCAGCGTCTGCCGCAAGGCTGCCAGCCCCTGTGTCTCCCCATAAGTGAACAAATGGTATTTGTAGGTGTCGATCGCTTTGTTCAGGCAGTGCTGAAAGTCCAGATAAGGAAACACATTCAAGTCGGGCGAGGCCGATCCGAAATTGATGATTCCGCCCTCTGCCTCCAGGCTGCCCTCCCCCGGCTGCTCTACGACATAATATCCGCTCTGCGGAATGGAATAGATTACATGCTTCTGTTCCAGTTCCCGGTAGGCCCGGATCACCGTGCTGACACTGCAGCCGTAGCGGGCAGCGGCACTGCGGACTGACGGGAGCTTATGGCCGGAACGATAAGAGCCGCCGCTAATTTGTTGCTCCATCTCCATCAGGACTTTATCATACTTGCGCATTCCCTTCCCCTCCTCCGATATCACCATTATAACGCGGTGCCGCCTAACTGTACCGGTACAGTTGTGATAATCTCCCGTTGTAGCTGAGTATGAATCCCTTTAATTTTAAAATAACAGATGGGGGCGGCGCGGGTCCCCGTGATCTCAAACTTTACAGACAGAAAGGAAGTTTCCATCATGAAACAACAACCGGGTGTTAAGACCGCCTATATGCTTGCCGTACTGAATGCGGCGATTATCGGATTTTCATTTCTTTTTACCAAAATGGCGCTGGAGTTCTCCGGCCCGCTCGATACACTGGCCTTCCGGTTTGCCGGGTCGTTCATTGTCATGTCTGTTCCTGTGGCCTGCGGCTGGGTCAAGCTAAGCTACCGGGGCAAGCCGCTGCATAGAGTGCTGCTACTGGCAGCCATGTACCCGCTGGGCTTCTTCACCCTCCAGGTGTTCGGACTGCAGCATGCGACTTCCGCCGAGGGAGGGATTCTGTATTCGTTCACCCCTGTGGTGACGCTAATTATTGCCTCTCTGTTCCTCAAGGAAGCCACATCATTCCTGCAGAAGCTGTCCATCTTCCTGTCGGTCTTCGGCGTAGTATTCATCTTCATCATGAAAGGCAGCAGCATTGACCTGTCGAACATGGCCGGAATCTTAATGCTGTTCCTGACCTGTGTCGCTTTTGCCGGGTACACTGTATTGGCACGTTCCCTTGCAAAGCAGTTCACCCCGTCCGAAATCAGCTACCTGATGATGGCGGTCGGCTTCATCGTATTCTTCGGCATATCGCTCATCAGCCATACGGCGGATAGAACTCTTGGGGACTTGTTCACCCCGCTTAAGAGCGCCGCCTTCACGCTGGCAATTCTATACTTAGGCGTAATTTCATCGCTGCTGACCACCCTGACGTCCAATTATATTTTGTCCAAAATCGAAGCTTCGCGGATGAGTGTCTTCACGAATCTCTCGACTCTGGTCTCGATCGCAGCCGGAGCCTTGTTCCTGGGAGAAGAGGTAACCCTGTACCACTGGATCGGATCCGCGCTGATTATTGCCGGGGTACTGGGGGCGAATATGTTCGGGCGGGGGCAGACAGTAGAGTCACGTGGGGTTACGGGGAGCGGAGCACGTAGTTCAAAGCACATGTAGGTATCTTTCGGCCACGGGAGATGGCCTAATTGTATTTTGTACAACTAGGGGATTGGAATTTTGAGATATTCTGAATTCAATTGTATTTTGTGCAATAAAAATCCGGCAATCCTGTCAAAAAGGTCATTTTCAGCGTTTTAGTTGCAAAAATTGCAGTTAAATCGGGTAGTAGCCGCTTTTGAGCACCAACAGTTGTACAAAGTACAATTATACCAACCAGCCTTCCTCCGGGAGGTCTGGTGCTGACGTTAGCCGTAATGGCCTATCATGACTAATCTTCCAGCGGGACGCGTCCGCAAGCCCGCAGGCCTAGTCAAAGAGTTTATCCGTCTGTAATGGGATCTCCGATAAACAAGATTGTCCCCGTCTTCTTCATTGAATTCTCTCCTTCTCCGTTTCTGTCCGTATGGCATCAAAAAGCGGGCGGCCAGTAATCCGGCCGCCCGCTAGTGGCGTCATGCTATTCAATTACAACCCTTTTTTCTTGAGGTCCTCCAGATGGCGCTGGTACATCACTTTTTCTACTTTTTCCGCGCCGACCTGATCCATTTGCTTCACGAATTCATTGTAGGCAGAATCGAACTCTGCATCGGATTTGGACAGGATCAGCTTCGGAATCGTTTTGTTCCACAGATCCTTAACCTTCGCATTGATCGTGCCTTCGGCGGTTGCACCGTCGGGCTCAAGATTTTCCATACCGAGTGAATAATTGTCGAAGTTGTATTTTTCCAGCATCTTCATCGCTTCATATTGTACCGGCTGGCTTTCCTTCAAATCACGGGCAGAAGCGTCATCCCACAGCTTGCCGGCTCTGAAGAGCAGCGTAGAGTCATTGAAGCCGTATTTGGAGTTGAAGGTAGCGTTGTCTTTTACCGACATGTCCAGAATGTCCTGTTTGTATTTCGGAAGTCCGTCGACCATGTCATAGGTCTCGCCTTCCGTACCATATCTCATATCGAGCTGGCCTTCATCCGACCAGGCGTATTCGGCGAACTGGATGATGCGTTCCGGATTTTTGGCATTTTTGGTGATGAACAGACCTTGCCAGCCCATCAGGCGGGAAGCCGGATAACGCGGGTCTTGGCCGTTAACCTTCAGGCCGTCCAGAATCGTGTATGCTTGTTCCTTGCCGAGTGTGCTTTCGATCTTCGGATTATATTGCGTATACATGTTGTTCATGTACTGGGAAGCGACTGCATATTGCGCACCGTACAGCTTTTCTTCGTATTGCTCCTGCTTGTAAATCAGCAGCTGCGGATCAAACAGGCCCTCAAGGCTCAGCTTGTTCAGGAAACGGAAGGCCTCGATGAATCCTTTGTTGCGCATCGGGTATTGCACGATTTGCTGGTCGTCCTTCACTTGCTCTTCAAGCAGATGCGGGGAGAAGGAATAGATCAAATAGTCCATAGAGTTGCTGCCGTGGAAGCCATTCTTCGCCACATCGAAAAATTCCACGCCCACCGGACTGACATCCGGGAATTTCTCTTTGGCCAGCTTAAGCGCATTCTCTAAATCATCCGGTGTTTGAATGGCCGGGCTGCCGATCGCCGCATAAATATCGGAGCGGATAAACCAAGGCCGGATCGGCGTGATCGGCACGCCGCTGGTCAGACGGTCTGCGGTTTCGTACAGGTTCGGCAGATACCAGAGCTTGCCGTCGATGGAATGGTATTTGACCATATCCGGGTCCAGCTTAGCTTTGAAGTCAGGCGCATATTTCTCCATCAGCTCATCCATGGAATAGACCATGCCATTCTTGATCAGCTTCGTCACGGCCGGATTGTTCCAGTCCAGCATGATGGTATCGGGAAGGTCTCCCGACGCGATCATCGTGTTCAGGTAGTCGTCATCGCTGCCGGTTGCAAGCTTGCGGTCAATGGTAACACCTGTTTTCTCGGTAGCAAGCTTCATGGCAAACTGGTCTTTCCACAGATAATTGGACGCCCAGTTGCCATAGAAATATTGGGTGAATGTGAACGGAGATGTATCCTTCTGCCACGATGGGCCGTTACTCTCTGCCGGTGCAGATGCCTGCGCATTGCTGTTATTCGCCGCGGCGGTTTCCGCCGGTGCATTTGTGTTGTTATTAGCGCCGTTGCCGGAACCGCAGCCTGCAAGCATACTCATAGCCAGAATGGCCAGCGCACTTATCTTTAAGCCTTTCCCTTTCATACTTCTAACCCCCTTGATATTTGGTCTTGCTCTATACATGAACGCCCGGCCGGAACTCTTCCGGCTTACCCTTTCACCGAGCCAATCATGACTCCTTGGACAAAATACTTCTGGACGAAAGGATAAGTAAATACGATTGGAAGTGTCGTAATTACCATCGTTGCCAGTTTCAGCGAAGCCGCCGAGACGGCTCCGTAGCCGAGCTGGCTGGCCAGCTGGCTGACATTGCTGTTGGAGCTGATAATCTGCATCAGAATCTGCTGCAGGGTCAGCAGCTTATCGCCGCCGAACAGCATCGCATCGTACCAGGAATTCCAGTGGAACACGGCGTTGTACAGCGAAATCGTTGCCAGCACCGGCTTAGATACCGGGAGCACCAGCTGGAAGAATATCCGCAGATCATTGGCCCCGTCAATCTTGGCCGATTCCTCGATTTCTTTGGGCAAGGCCTTGAAGAAGGTAAGCATGATGATCGCGTTAAACACATTAAACAGATTAGGGATAATATAGACAAGGAAATGACCTTTTAGATGAAGGTATTTCGCCACTACTAAATAGTAGGGAATAATTCCGCCGCTGAAATACATGGTAACAATCGCCATGATCAGGAAAACCCGCCGGCCGACCAGCTCCGTCTTCGAGATTCCGTAAGCGAAGGCGCCGGTGAACAACACGGCGGTCGCCGTGCCGAGAATGGTCCGGGCCAGTGTAACAATGAAGGCGCGCAGCATATTCTCGTCTTGGAACACAATCCGGTAGTTATCGATGGAGAACACCCGCGGCCAGAAGGTAATGCCGCCCCGCGCCGCATCCGCCGGATCATTGAACGACGTAATCAGGATGTTATAAAACGGATACAGGGTGATCAGGCACAGGGCGAGCATCAGAATGATGTTGAACACATCAAAGGCTCTGCTGCCTAAGCTTCGTGAATGGGTTAGCATGCTTCCTCCTCCTATCCTAGAACAGGCTTTCTTTCGTGATTTTATTTGATGTGAAGTTGGCGATGTACATGAGGACAAAGGCGACAATGGACTGGAATAATCCAATGGCGGTTCCGTATGAGAAGCGTCCGGCGACCAGCCCCATTTTATAGGAATAGACAGACAGCACATTAGCCGCATCCTGTGTCAGGGAATTCTGCATCATGAACATTTGGTCGAAGTTGGAGTTGACCAGACCGCCGATGGACAGGATGAGCAGAATAATAATGGTCGGCTTGAGCGCAGGCAGTGTAATATGCCAGACCCGCCGGAAGCGGTTCGCTCCGTCTACAACAGCCGCTTCATAAAGCTGCGGATCGATGCCGGCGATGGCAGCCAGATAGATGATGGAGTTCCAGCCGATATTTTTCCAGATTTCCGTAAATACCACGAGCACGAGGAAAGAATGCGAATCCCCCATCAGCATGGTATCGCTTCCAATAATACCGAGATTGACCAGCAGCTTGCTGATTACGCCGGTATCCGGATCCAGCAGGGTATACATAAAGCCTACAACGAGCACCCATGAGACAAAGTACGGGAGATAGGTAAGTGACTGGACGATACGCTTGAAGCGTTTGAAGACGAGTTCATTTAGCAGCAGGGCTAGAATAATCGGGGCCGGAAAGCCGAACACCAGTTTAGCGATGCTAATCTTAAATGTGTTGTAGAGCGAGTCTCTGAAGGTCGGGTCGGCGAAAAGCTCCCGGAAATTGCCGAACCCGAGCCACGGGCTGTGAATAAAACCCTGGAACGGCGTGTATTCCTGAAAGGCGATGATCAGGCCGTACATCGGAATGTAATTGAACACAATCATCCATAAAACGACAGGCAATGTCAAAATCAACAAATAGCGCTGCTGCCAGATCCGGTTTCTCAGCCTGTGCTTGGCGGGTATGCTGCTCATGGTCCTACTTCCTTTCCTGCAGTGTGGTTTCTTTTGTCTATACATTTATTATAAAAACGGTTTCAACAACGAGATATACAAAAAATACACGCAGGTATCAAAAACGAACGATGTTTGAAAGCGTTATCTTTTTACTGGTCGAATTTTGTCTTCTGATACACAAAAACCCCATCCGCTAAGCGGACAGGGTATCTGGCAGCGTCTCATTAATAGTAATGCAAAAAGCTCAGCGCTGTGAAACGATCTGATATTCTCCCGGCGTCATGCCGTAGGCCTGCTTGAACAGGGTCCCGAAATAGGAGGTATTGGGGATACCCACCTTCTCGGCGATCACGGATACCCGCTGCTTCGTCGTCCGCAGCAGCTCCTCGGCCCGAGCCAGCCGGTAATCCTGAATATATTCAATCGGGGTTCGTCCCGTATTCTTCTTGAAGAGCATACCAAGATGATTCGGGGAGACGAATACCTCTGCCGCAAGATAGGCCAGGCTGAGCTCCGGGTTGCCATAACGCTCTTCCACCAGCCGGATGACGCGGTGGATCACATATTCCTCTTTGTTCTCCCGCTTCTCCTGCAGCCGGGAAGCAATGTCTTGAAGCTTGGACAGCATCTGCTGCTTCATCTGCTCCCGGCTCTCGCAGGCCAGCAGCTCTTCCAGGCTGCCCGGCGCTTTATCCGGTTGGCCGCCCGGATGACCCGGGGCGGCCAGCGCCTGCAGATGATCGATCAGCCCGCTCAGCAGGCCCCCGGCATATGCCCGTCCCGCTCCGGGATAAGCGGCAAACAGGTCGAACACTTCACCGGTTACAGCTCCAGCTTCCTGTAATTGCCCGCTTCCCAGAGCGGAGCGGATACGCTTCTCCAGCTCCTTGAATCCGCGGCTCAGCCCTTCCGGATCCCGGGCGAATTCCAGGCGCGCTGCTTCCTCTTCTCCGGCGGCGACAATGCCCGACAAGCTGTTCCATACCGCATGTCTTAGCGAGCGGGCGATCTCTATACAGGCTGCGGGCAATTGCTTCAGCAGCTGCTCAGAGTACCCGCACACTAAGATCCAACCTCCGTCCGCGCTGTTCTCCAGCGCTTGCCGCTTTGTCCCCTCCGCCCCGGCCAGTCCGCTCAAAAGTATGTGCGCCAGCTCCTCCTGCCGAATCTCCTCCCCCGCTTCCAGCGCGTACAGAAGTGCGAAATCGGCATTCCCGCCTTCTGGAAGCGGTACTAGCAGTACCGGCCGGCCCAGCGCCTCTTCCGCCCGGCGTTCAAACGGGGCATTAGCGGTGTGCGCCGGAGCGCGTACCGCTACTAACGCATAGGCTACTGGTTCCAGCTCCCGGTACCGGGTAAGGTGAAGCTCCAGTTCAGGCGCCGCCCCCAATCCCTCTGCCCGGCCTGAGAGCAGATCACTCAGTGCATGGCGGAGAAACGCCACATGTCCTGCTTTCAGCAGTTCCAGCTTATGCGCTTCTTCAAGCCGCAGCAGCCGTTCTTCCTGACATCTGGCGACTACCCGTGTCATCACAGCAAGCATTTCCTGCTCTTCCACCGGCTTGAGCAGATATTCCGCCGCATGAAAGCGAATCGCCTCGCGGGCGTAATCGAAGTCGTCATATCCGGTCAAAATGACGATATGCACCTGGGGCAGCTTGTCCCGAACCTGCTTCGCCATATCCAGGCCGTTCATTCCGGGCATCTGGATGTCCGTAATGATGATATCAGGCTGCAGCAGAAGCGCTTTTTCCAGTCCGTCAATGCCGTCAAAGGCAGTCTCTACGGTCTCTATTCCAAGTGCGGGCCAGTCCAGAAATTCTACCAGCCCTTCACGCTCCCAGCGTTCATCCTCAACAATCAGCATTGTAAACATTAGATTAGCCTCCTGGCTTTGAAGGAGATGGTAATGACTGTACCGATTCCCGGCCTGCTGAACAGCTCCAGCCGGTATTCTTCCCCGTAATGCGAGCGCAGCCGGCTCGTAATATTCGCGAGCGCATACCCGCTGCCGGCCGATTCAAGCGGCCGTTCTTCCCTGACAGCAGCCAGCCGCTGCCGCGCCATGCCCACACCGTCGTCGATAATCCGCAGCACAACCCAGCCGTCTTCTACGCCCGCTTTAATAATGATGGTGCCGTGGGAGCGTTTCGGTTCGATGCCGTGGACGAGCGCATTTTCCACCAGCGGCTGCAAAATATTTTTCAGCGTGACAAACTCCAGGACGGCGTCCTCTATTTCGAATACCGCATCAAAGCGCTCCTCGAAGCGGAATTTCTGAATCACCAGATAGGCCTTGACCATCTCCAGCTCACCCGCGACCAGCGTCTCCGAGCTCCCCTTATTCAGCACCAGCCGGTAAAATTTAGCCAGCGAATCCGAAATCCGGGTAACATCCGGAGCGTTCGCCTTGCGTGCCGCCCAGGAGATCGTTGCCAGCGTGTTATACAAAAAATGCGGATTAATCTGCGCTTCCAGTGCCTTGACCTCCGCCTCTCTTTCCAGCAGCTCGGATTTGTACACCCGTTCGACCAGATCGTGAATCCGCCGGGTCATATGATTGAAGCTGTGGGTCATCTGCGAAAATTCGTCATTGCCCGTGACCGGAACCGACACGCCGAGCGAGTCCTCACGCACCTGCTTCATGGCCTTCAGCAACAGCTTCATCCGGGACAGCAGCTTGACCGTAACATAATAAACGAGCAGGCTCAGCAGCAGCAGCGCTGCAGCCAGCACAATCAAGGTGGTATACAGCGAATCCTGTACCTTATTCACGACATGGCTGACCGGAAACACACCGATAATCCGCAGCTCCGGCCCGGCAAGCGGAATGGAGATGACAATCGAACGGGTCCCGTTCACGTCAGCAAGCCTGTTGATGGAGCCGCCTGAAGTCCATACCCCCAGACCCATCTGTTCAGCTTTTGCGCCGTACGCTCCGGCGATATTATCCGAGACGATCCGGCCGTCACCGTCCACAATGTATACGCTACCAATAGTGCCTGAGACGGCATCCCGCATCGACTTAAACAGCTCGCTCTCCGTAATTTCAATTTCGACCATCCCGGCGATGCCGAAGTCATGGAACGAATAGATTTTCCGGTTAAATGATAATACATCAGCCACTGGTGATACATCCGGGCGCTTAAGCAGCAGCTTCTCCTTGTGCATACTCCGCCATTCGGATTTGGTGCTGTTATCATTCAGCAGGTAGCGGTAGTTGTCATCCTCTGCGATTCTGCGAATACTGAAAAATCCGTCATACCCTCCGTACAGCTCGGGAATTTGAGGATTGGTCATATAGACATGGATGGAGTGAATGTAAGGATTCTGCCTCATAATATTGTCAATGGTCGGCGCGACATTGTCGCGGTAATCCTGCAATTGAAAGCTCTCATTAATAAAATCGCTGTCAAGCAGCGTCTGGATCCGTGAGTCAAAGGCGATGATCTGCGAAATATTCTCCGTCATCTTGACCTTCTCCTCAATGCTGCTCCTGGTCTGCAGCAGGTTCTGCTCCATAATGGTCTGAGCCTGCTCAATCGCCGACGACGCCGCCTGCTGGTAGAGGGTATAGCCGGTCAGCAGCAGTGACACAAACAATATGGAAACAAAAATAATGACAAATTTCGAGGTCACGCTCCAATGCTGATAAAAACGTACAAATCGCACCATGCCGTTCCACCCTCCTGTTACGTTCACCGCCCTCCCATTGTACAACTCCCTAACGCCTTCCGCTATATAGATCGACTAGGGATTTTTATTATTGGGACTGGCCGTGACTACAGAGAATGTTTGGACTTTCGGTCGCTGTTGTCTGCAGATTTCTTGATTTCACCGCTCTTAGCCGTGGAAATCCGCAGACAAAGGCGAACGCTATCGCTCCTCCAGTTCCAAAATTCCCCTCCGCCACTTCCCCTGAATGATTATTTCTTAGTTCAATCTATATAGCCTCCTTTCCAAACACAAAACAGGCCGCCGGAGGAACCCGGCGGCCTGAAAATCGGTACAGCTAGCTGGTTCGCTGCGGCATTACCGCCCCTTGCGGCGGTTTCCCAGCCACAACGGGAACCTGAAAATGAAATTGATCAGCAGGACTACAAAGACAAGCACTGCCGCCGACTTGTCGGCAATTTGCCGCGCATCCTCGACGATCGCCTCGGATTGCACATACCACAGATGCACCGCCAGTGTCTCACCCGGCGAGAACAGATTGAAGTCCCACATTTCACCGGAGGTACTGAGGCCTGCGGTTAAGATTATAACCGCAGACTCCCCGAACGCGCGTCCAGCCACCAGACAGATGCCTGTGACAATGGCAGACATAGCCACGGGCAGCACCACCTTGCGGATGACGTGAAATTTGGTCATCCCCAGTGCGTAGCCGGCTTCGCGGATGTCGCCGGGAACCGCGCGCACAGCTTCTTCCGTTACGCGGGCCAGCATCGGCAGGTTAAGCAGCGCCAGGGAGACGCCGCCGCCGAGAATGGTTAAGCCGATATTGAAATATTCGGCGAAGATAGCCAGGCCCAGCATCCCGAATACAATCGAAGGGACGGAGGACAGCGACTCCACACAAATGCGCAGCGCACCGGTAAAACGGTTGTCCGGCGCGTATTCTGCCATATAAATTCCGGCCCCTACGCCGATCGGAATCGAAATCAGCAGGGAGATAAACAGAATGTAGAAGGAATTGAACAATACCGGGCCAATCCCGCCTCCGGGATCAATCTCCTCCGGCTGCTTAATCAGGAAATCGGGTCTAAGCGCCGGCAGACCTTTGCTTAGAATGGTAAAGAGCAGCCAGAAAATCAGCAGCATGACCAGCGCTCCCAGCGTATAGAAGCCGATGGTTGCAATTTTGTTGCGCCGCTGCGCACGTGCAGTATAACGTGTACGGGTGAAACCGGTCATTATGCATCCCCCCGTTTCCGGCCGAGCACGCGGATGACAAAGATCAGCACAAACGAAATCAGCAGCAGCAGGAAGGCCATCATATGCAGCGCGTAGTTCCAGGAAGAGTCAAACTCCACATTGGAGATCTGCATGACAATGTTGCTGGTCAGCACCGAGGACGGTGTGAATAGGGTTTTGGCCAGCTGCGGCGTATTGCCGATAACCATGACAACCGCCATCGTCTCACCGACTGCACGGGTCATGCCGAGAATAATAGCCGAGATAATTCCCCGTTTAGCCGCAGGCAGCACCACACGCATAATCACCTGCAGACGGGTAGAACCCAGGGCGTAGGCGGCGTCACGGTATTTGCGCGGAACGGCAATAATGGCATCGTCGCTGATCCGGCAAATCGTCGGCAGCACCATTAGTGCAAGCACCAGCGCTGCCGCCAGCAGCCCGTCGCCTAGTCCTTCCCCGCTGACTCTGCGCAGAAATGGAAGCAGTACAGTAAGGCCCAGATAGCCGTATACGATGGAAGGTATGCCGACGAGCAGATCAAGCACCGGACGGATAAAGCTCTTCAGCCACTTTGGAGCGATCTCCGCGCAGAGCACGGCCATCCCGACTGAGATCGGCACCGCAATCAGCAGGGTTAGTGCGGTCAGGGACAATGTATTTACGATAAAGGCGGCAGCTCCAAAGGCATCCTCCTCCGGGGTCCAGTTGAAGGACAGGAAGAATTCAGCCGGAGAGACGTGTGCGAACAGGAGCAGCGCCGTTTTTCCGATGAATACAACTACTAGTCCAAGCACAAAACAAAGTGCAAGGATGCTGAATAAGAAATAAAAGCGGGATAATTTATTGCCGAGCAGATGTCTGCGGTGGCGCTTTTCATTTACGCTGCTTTGCATTTGAGCTGCACGCTTAGGTGTTTTTGATGCCAGGCTTTGGACTGGTGCCCCCATACTTTCCCTCCTGTAAGCGGCCACCCCCGTACATTCCCGGAGCTGGCCGCTGTTACCGTTCAATATAAATGAAGCTGCTAGGGTTTAGCCTTTCATCGCTGCAATCGGGATGAATTTAAGCTTTTTCAGCGATCCGTTCTGGAATTTCTTGCTCTGTACATACTCGATGAATTCTTTCGTTGCGCCGGTCGGCTGGCCTTTAGTCATATAGTAGCCGTATGCCCAAATTTTGTACGAGCCATTGATTACGTTATCCGTAGTAGCGGCCACACCGTTGAATTTCACGGCCTTGATGTCACTTCCGGTTACATAGACAAGGTCGATGTAGCCGATGGAGTTAGGTGTAGTTGCAACCGCTGTTTTCATGTCACCGCTGGAGCCGGTTTCCTTATAATTTTTCTCTTTTTTCACGATATCTCCGCCGCCCAGTGCCTTGGCCTGGTAGTTAACGCGTGTACCGGAACCGAATGAACGGGTAATCACTACGATGTTGGCATCCGATCCGCCGACATCCTTCCAGTTGGTGATTTTACCGGAGAAAATGCCTGCCAGCTGTTCGGTAGTCAGGTTGTCTACACCGACATTTTTGTTCACGATGGTGGCAAAAGGAATGACAGCTACCTTGTTCGCTACCTGTCCGTCAAATGCTTTGAAGCCCGGTACGTCAATGCTGGCATCCCAGTCGCAGGCGCCGATATCGGCGATGCCTTTCTTCACGGCCTGTGGCCCGGTAACCGAACCCTTGCCGGAAGCGGCGATTTTCACTTTTGGATGCAGCTTCTGGAATTCTTTGGCTGCCTGGAGCGTGAGCGGAAGCAGTGCTGTGGAGCCGTTGACTGTGATTTTACCCTTGAGACTGTCAGCCGCTGCAGCAATCCCTGCAAAAGATGCTGTTACCGCGATAACTGCTGTCAGTGCTGTTACCGTTAATTTTTTGAAAACCTTCATGAAATAATTCTCCTCCCGGCGTTTGCGCCGTTAAATTGTGTGGGTATGGGTGGATTAGCTTATTTGGTAAGCTGAAGTGCCTGGCCGTTCTGGATCAGGAGCACTTTGCCGTCACTTACAATAGCCAGCTTGCTGCCGTCATGGGAAACCGCTACTTCCGAGACATCTTCGGTAGTGTGGTACAGCGCCGTTTTGCTGCCGTTTGCATCGATCAGATAAATCGTGGTGCTTCCGTCAGCTGCCGTACCGGACACGATAAGACCTGTAGCTACGCCGGTAGAAGAGGAAGGCTCCACATCAAGCGCGATGTTAGTGATTGCACCGTCCGCTCCAATGGATTTCAGGGTGTTCGCTGCAGTTCCGTCCGGATCTGCGCTCAGGTAGGCTACAGTACCATTTGCCAAAAATTCCGGATACAGTTTGTTATCCAGCGCTGTAGTCAGAGCGGCCGGCTTCGCATCCTTTGTGGTGAGGTCCAGCTTGTACAACTGCTCCCCTGCTTTGCTGTAGTCTACTGTCAGTGAATCTTCCGTGTTGTCGGCATCATTCTTGGCAACACCGGTTACATTGACAATGTAAACCACGCTTTTCGCATCCGCAGACAGCCGCAGCTCTGATTTGTTCTCCACCTTATCTTCAAGAATGGTTTTAACAGCTCCGGTCTCTACAGAGATTTGGCCAATCTTCTCCTGCTTATCTCCCTGGATGAAATAGATCGTTTTGCCGTCCTGCGACCAGACCAGATCCATCTTCACACTCGTATCCGTACCCAGGGGGGAGATCGCGCCGCTTGACAGGTTGATTAAATTCAGCTGGCCTTTCTCATCTGTGAACGCGCCCCATTTCTGATCTGCGGATACCGCGAAATCCAGTGCATTTTCATTGGAAGAAAAAACATCATATACGCCAGGGAAGGCGCTGAATTTGAGCAGCTGGGCGGTTTCCGAATCGCTCCGGTTCGCTATGATGTTTCCATCGGCGTTCCAGTGCAGGGTATCGAACTGGCCTTCCGGACGGGCAAAGCTCAGAATCGACTGGTCTTCAGCCGTGAGCTCACCGCCAAGGGAAGTAACCAGCTTGGTCAGCTCCACGTATACTTTTCCGTTATAGAGTACAGGGGCTACCGTGAACTGCTGCGATACTCCGTCCACCAGATAGCTTTTGGCACCCGCCTGAAGCTTTACGGTATGTAATCCTTTACTGTCATTCAATTCAAAACCGTTGCTGCTGAGCATCACTTTGGCCCCAAGCTCCCCGGCCACTTCACTAAGGGAATACAGCTTGTAGCCGCTGCTGTCTATCGTGCTGAACGCAACCGGCAGGCTGTTGACTTTCCATGTCGCCTTCGCTGTTTTGACTGCTGATGTATTGACGGCGGCGGCGGCGCTCACGTTGCTGCTAGTTGCCACAATGCTGCCCGCTCCTCCTGTTACAAGAAGTGCTGAAGCCAAAGCCGCGCCGAACCATTTACTATTTCTCAATTAGATTCACCCTTTTCCTATAGGTAACTGCTAATGTTATTTTCATCTATCAGTGTGAATTCTGTTCAAGAGGAATGTTATGGAAATATTAAGTAAATAAAAAGACCGGCCCCGAAATGCTTCGAGGTCGGCCTATGAGTAAACTCAGTGTAAAAACCGGAGTAAAACGTTAAGAAAAAACCTGTAAATGTTAATTTTCAATCCAAGTGACGATAATCTCGGCACCGCCGGGTTTCGCGTCAGAGCTGCTGCCTATTATGGAATAAGAGTAGCTGCCGGGGGCTTTTCCGCTAAGAATCAGATTGTTCTGCTCCACAATTTCCGTATTACTATCTAATTCCTTATCTTGAATATACTTTATATATGTAGTGCCCAGCTTAGCCATACTTTCCTCTGTCTCATAGATCAGCATGGATGATTTCTTGCCGCCGATAAGCTCCCCTTCCGTAAAAGTGATGCCCGCCCCCTCAGGGATCGGCAAATCACCGGGAAAATACTGCTGATCACGAATCTGCTCTTGAGCCAGCGTATGGAAATTCTCATCGCCTGTTTCCGTACGGCTGCAAGCAGCTAGCGAAACAACGGCGGCTAGCAGGAGCAGCATGGAATAAACAGGTTTCTTGGCCAACCTCATACGGAAACCTCCTCTATGATATAAACGGAGATATAAGCACAGTTTGATTTAAAGAAAGATATAAGCAAAGTTTGATATAAACAAAGATATAGGCAGCGTTTGATGTGAAGAGAGATACAAGCTGTGTTTGATATAAAGAGAGGTATAAGCAAAGTTTGATATAAAAAGAGCTTACGGTGATTGCAGCATACACGCTTATTTAACCAGTTTGACCAGGGTGTAAACGGAATAGTGAAAATTTTAGGTTTCCTTGTTCGACGATTTAATAGGGAAAATAAAGGGGGGCCGTTGCCAATTCCGCGATAGTCAAGCGCATTTGTGCGCTTGATTCGGCGCTGGCGGGCTCAATGGCGTAGAAACAAGGGATTTTTCCCTTTGTTTCTGCCATATTGCGCCGGAATGGCGAAATCAATGGGATTTTTCCCTTTGTTTCTGCAATATTGCGCCGAAGTGGCGAAATCAATGGGATTTTACCCTTTGTTTCTGCCATCGTGCGCCGTAATGGCGAAATCAACGGGATTTTTCCATTTGTTTCTGCCATGTTGCGCAGGATTGGCGAAATCAACGGGATTTTTCCCTTTGTTTCTGCCATGTTGC
>CAKMKL010000136.1 GCA_927443375.1 uncultured Paenibacillus sp.
TTTCACTGCCATCGGCTTGCTTGAGTTTATACTCTTTGCCGGACAGCACATTGTTATAATTGTCGAGCGTCAGATCAGGAGTTGTCTTCCATCCCTGCTCCTGCACATTGATTGTCCGTGCCCGGCGGTTCTCCCAGATCAGGCGGCCCTCGTCCGCCTTCACGCCGGATTTTAACTGGTCATCACTGTAGGTCTTGCCGTTCACCTCAATTGGCTTCCGCAGATCCACATCCTTGGATAGCTGCAGGGTCTCGCCTGCCGTCCATTCCTGATGGGGGAATACCTTCCACCAGCCGGTCTGCAGAATATCCGCTGCCGGACGGAAGGAGGAAATAAAGAGCCCGAGTGTCGGAAGCAGCCAGATGAAGCAGATGAAGCCGAGTATAAGGTTAACTACCGTTTTACTGCCTTTTCTTTTCTTTTTGCCGACCATTAGAATCCCCCCTGCTTGCGGAACTGGCGCAGATTAATCAGAATGACAGGCAATACCGCGATCAAGAGCACAATAGCCAGCGTCGAGCCGTACCCGAAATTACGGTACATGAAGAACTGCCGGTAAAATTGCGTCGCTACTACTTCTGTATCGTATTGACCTCCCGTCATCACTATGACGACGTCAAATATTTTCAATGTAAAGACGATGATCGTTGTAGTTACAGTGAGGATGGTTGAAGAGATGAACGGAATCATAATTCCGAAGAAAATCTTTACCTCACCGGCGCCGTCGACGCGTGCTGCTTCGAGAATATCGTCAGGAACGCCTTTAATTGCTGCAGAAAAGATAACCATGGCAAACCCCGTCTGCATCCAGATCAGGATGATAATGAGGAAGAAATTATTCCAGGGCTGCAGCATACTTGTCCAGGCCTGCGGTTCACCGCCAAAATAAGTGACTATCGCGTTCAGCAGTCCGATCTGCTCATCACCCGGCTGATAATAATAGACAAACTTCCAGATAACGCCTGCGGCGACAAAGGAAATGGCCATTGGCATGAAAATGATCGATTTGGCGATTTTCTCGTAACTGCTGCGGTCGGCCAGTATGGCAATAAGCAGCCCGAAGCAGACACAGGCCAGCGTACCGACAAACACCCACAGCAGATTGTTGCGCAGTGCCGTAGCCATCAAGCGGTCGCTGAAGACCGCTGCATAGTTGTTGAGTCCCACGAATTTCTCTGAAGAAGCGTCGAAAAAGCTTAAGTACAGTGTCCGCAGCGCCGGCAGGATTAGCAACCAGCCTAAGATAATGACCGCAGGTCCAATGAAAATATAGGGAAGCACCTTCCTGCGGATATAATCTGGATATTGTTCAACTGCCCAGGTCAGGGAGTAGTAGATCAAATAGACACCCAGCACACCCCACAGCACTGCCAGAACGGCTGTCAGGAGCGGATTCAGTGTGGAATCACGGAAAAACATGAAGATCAGCCCGTTGACAACGATGTTCGCGAACAGCACACCGAGTGATAGCAGCACCGCCCTGGCACTGATTCTCTGCTTGGACTGCGAACCCCTAAACCCGGGCTTCGGCTTTATTTTTGCATCCATAGTAGCTCCTCCTATAAGTTATGCGCAACAAAACTTGCTTCGTAAGCATACGCTTAGTTTTGCGCAGCAAAACTCTTTTCGTAAGCAGTCAAACAAATAAAAAGAGGGGCAGGATGTCATTCACAGCAGTCTGCCCCTCTTCAATCCATGGCGTGCCTGAGACTCGCCTGTCTTAACTATTGCTCTTAGTTGTTCCAGCCGGACTGAATTTGTTCCAGTGCCTGATCCAGTGTAGCTGTACCGCTCACGTAGTCCGTCATGCCTTTCCAGAACGTTCCCGCGCCCACCTTACCCGGCATGAGGTCGGAGCCGTCAAACCGCAGAGTCGAAGCATCCTGTACCAGCTTCGCCATCCGGCGGTCGGACTCGGATTGGTACCAGTCGAGCGAAGCGTCATTCATTGGAGCGATTACGCCGCCTGATTGTACCCAGCTCTTAATCGATTCGCCTGTGGTGAAGAATTCCATAACCGCACGCACTTCCGGACGGTCATTGAACATTGCATAGATGTCACCGGCTACGAGGACCGGTTTGCCGTACTGCTCATTAATCGGCGGCAGGTAGAACCAGTCATAATCTTCATCAACCTTGGCCGTTTCCGGGAAGAAGCTCGTAATAAAGTTTCCGATCAGGTTGAACCAGGCCTTTGGCGGATTCTCGAACATTGGCTTCGGCGCGTCACCGAAGGCTGTAGTTACAATCGATTTGGTGCCGCCGTATACATAATCTTTGTTAAGCCAGATCTTAGACATAATTTCCACTGCGTTTTTCACTTCTGGAGAAGTAAATGGCAGCTCGCCGCTGACCCACTTATCATAATTCTCCGGTGTTGTCGTACGCAGCATGATATTTTCGACCCAGTCCGTTGCCGGCCAGCCTGTAGCTGCACCGCTCTCAATACCGATTGCCCATGCCGGATCGCCATCCTTGGCAATCTGCTCCGTAAGCGCCATCAGCTCATCCCAGGTCTGTGGAACAGTATATCCTGCTTCATCAAACTGCTTCTTCGGATACCAGACCAGACTTTTCACATTGCTGCGGTTCCAGATCCCGGCCATGATCTTGCCCTCTTTGCCGTCCATGGTGGACATATCAAGCCAGCTCTGATTGTAATTGCCCTTGAGCTTCTCCTGATCAAGCACACCGTTCAGGTCAACCACCTTACCGGTTTTGGCAATGGAGGCGAGCAGGCCCGGCTGCGGGAAATCGGCGATATCCGGCGCGTTGCCGCCATCAACACGGATGTTGATCGTAGCTTCGAACTCTTTCGAGCCTTCATATTGAATATCAATGCCGGTTTTTTCTTCGAATTCTTTGATACTGCTCTCAAACTTCACTTGGTCGGCGTCCACGAATGGCCCGAACATCGTTACTTTAGTTCCTTTATATTCACCTTTCATCGCTAATTCCAGCGGGCTTCCGGTTGCCGTGCCTTCCGCATTGTTCGTCGATGGCTGGTTGTTATCAGTAGTTGGTGTTTCCGTTGCGGCCGGCGGATCGGTTGGTGCGGCATTATTATTGTTATTTCCGCCGCATCCGCTCAGCATCATGGTGAAGGATAAACACAGAATCATAGCGAGTGACTGTTTACGTCCTGGTGCTTTCTTCATTTTTTCATACATCCCCTTATAATTGTATTAGAGACTGCATTTTGTCTGCCTGTTTCCGGAATCTACCTCGTCTGCCTCAGAATCACCTCCTTGCAAAGCTTTTCAAACATAGGTTCATAACCTGTTTGTCACCTTAATATCCTTGCCGACGAGACCTAAATATAACGCTTTCATTTCCATATTATCATATATTGTATACGTTTCCAACTATCACCCCGCATAATTCCCCCTTTTTTTATTTCAATATTTAAATTTAGTAGTGAACTGTAGAAAATTTCCTTAAGGTGTCGAAATAAACCGGCATTAAGTACTGTTAAATCAGGCTTTATTGCGGTGATCCTTACGGATTGATCATCTGAAAAGCTTTTCATAATAGAGTGGAAACGTCCTTGCCATCCTTATGCAAAGACAGCGGCGTTTCATCATACAGACCGGCATCAGCTTATTTCTCCCGGGAGGATTCTCTCACAATTAGCTTATGCTCCATTTTTTCTTTCATTACAGCAACACTGCCGGTAGTCAGCAATTCATGCAGCTTCTCCGCGGCACGGTAACCCAGCTGGTAGATCGGTTGGGCGATGGTCGTCAGTTTGGGAATAAACATGCCGGACATCCGCAAATTATCAAATCCGATTACAGATACCTGCCCCGGCACCAGAATATTGCGGTCCTTGAGATACGAAATCGTCCCCATGGCGAACTCATCAGCCACACAGAAGACAGCAGTGAGCTCCGGGTAATCGCTGAACAGCTCATGCGATGCCTGATAGGCATGCTCAAAACGGTGGTTTGCGTACTTGATCTTCTCCACATTCCGCTCCAGCCCGGATTCCGTAAGCGCTCTGACAAACCCGGCGACACGCGGCGGCCCGGATACCGAATTGTCGTGATTGAATCCGATCATGCCGATTTCCTTGTGTCCCAGCTCGATAAGGAACTTCACGGCCTCATATGCCGCCAGCTCATCATCCACCTCTACAGATGGAACCTCGTATTCATCAGAATGCGACGACACCAGCACAAAAGGAATTCTGCAATCGACCAGCTTCTCATAATACTCCGGATAGAGCACATCACTGGCGAACACGATCCCATCCACCTGCTTCTCATGGAAAGTATCGATATAGGACAGCATCCGTTCCTTGTCACGGTCGGTATTGCAGATCATCAGGCTGTAACCGAGCTTAATGCATGCATCCTGCATCCCGCGGATAACTCCTGCAAAATACAGGTTCTCAATATCGGGAATGAGCAGACCAAGTGTAAAAGACTTCTTGTAAATTAACCCGCGCGCAAACGCATTGGGCTGATACTTCAGTTCCTTAATGGCCTCAATGACCCTGTTGCGCTTGTCTGGAACTACCGTCTCCGGCGCATTCATAACCCGGGAAACGGTACTGATCGACACCTCCGCTAATCTGGCGACATCTTTAATTGTTGGTTTCATAGACGTAACTTCCTTTTTTAGAAAAGCTTTTCAAACCGATTATAGCAAGGCCTCCGTAAATTGACAATACAATTAATTAACCGCTTACATTTTATTTTTTTGAAGCTAACACGGCTATTTCAATGCCCATTCTATTGAGTAGAGCTGCAACTTTATGGACCAAACCCTTCATCTCTGAAAAGCTTCTCAAGAATAGCTTCTGCCGTTCTAGCCTCCTTCTGGACGAAAATGGCCCTTATAGGGGGAAGCTTTCTGCAGCTCCTGAGGCTGAACAGTGCGGCTGGCTGAAAGATCGGTTTGGCGTGCCGTAGCTTGCTTGGATGTGCTGAATGGATGCTTAGCTAACCTTTCCTTGATCTCAGTAGTTGGAATTTCTCCATCTACTTTTCTCTCGTCGGGCGCCAGGCAGGACTTAATTGGATTTCCTCCAACTATTTTCTTCTCTATGGATCAAAGTCAGCAGATTACAGACATTTAGTTGGAGGAATTCCACCTATATTCTGCTTTTAGGCAAAAATGGATGAATTAGTTGGAGGTTTACCCACTAGGTTTTTTGCGGGTAGGTCCAGTCATACTGATAAGTCAGTCCTTCAGGCGCTGGACCATCCATAGAGCATACGCCCTAACCAAAACTGTATTATAGATCTCCCTCTCCTCGCCCCCTTACTCCTCATTCCCCACTCACTTCCCGACGGACACAAACTTACTTAAAGTGTGTAAATAGTATTATTTCATGTTATAATTACCGGGTAGATCAATTCATATAGAACGTGAACTTAAGAATGTTATCTAGGAAGTTGCAGTAAAGCCTTATACAGCAGGCTTCACTATAACTCCACTTCTTCATTCTTAAGTTCATCTTATGTAGCTGCAAACACTGCTGTAAGATGCTTAAGCCTATAACTTGGAGGGATTATTGTGAAACAACTGCGGGACATTCCCATTTCCGTGCTGGATCTCGCTCCGATTGTGGAGGGCGGAACAGCTGCGGATTCACTGCATAACACATCAGATTTAGCACGCCATGCTGAAGCTTGGGGGTATCACCGCTTTTGGCTGGCAGAACATCATAATATGACCGGGATTGCCAGCTCGGCTACCTCTGTCGTTATCGGACATGTGGCTGCCGGAACCAAGAGCATCCGTGTAGGTTCCGGGGGCATTATGCTCAGCAACCATGCTCCGCTCATGATCGCTGAACAGTTCGGAACCCTGGAGTCCCTGTTTCCGGGACGTATTGACCTCGGGCTTGGCCGGGCACCCGGCTCCGACCAGGCGGCTGCAAGAGCATTGCGGCGCGGGCTCGGCAGTGACGGCAGCGAATTTCCTGAGCAGCTGAACGAGCTCAGAGCCTACTTCGATCCGAACGGCGCGGGTTCTCGTCCGCTCGGGGTGCGCGCTACACCGGGCGAAGGCCTCGACGTACCGATCTGGCTGCTCGGATCAAGCGGGTTCAGCGCCCAGCTTGCGGGTCAGCTGGGCTTGCCGTTTGCTTTTGCCAGCCACTTTGCACCGGATTATCTGCTGCCTGCACTCCATCTGTACCGCAGCAGCTTCAAACCGTCAGCTGCACTCGATAAACCGCATGTCATGGTTGGTCTTGGCATTACCGCCGCCGACACAACTGGAGCAGCACGCTGGCTGGCCACTTCGCAGCAGCAGCAGTTCCTGAACATTATCCGCGGCCGCACCGGCAAGCTCCAGCCACCGGTTGATGACATGGAGAGCCTATGGTCTCCCCAGGAAAAAGCGCTCCTGCTCGATAAGCAGAAATATTCTATTGCCGGAGACAAAGCATATATCAAGGAGCGTCTCCTGCAGGTGCTGGAGGAAACCGGGGCGGATGAATGGATTATTGCCTCGCAGATTTATGATCATACAGCACGGTTACGTTCCTACGAGCTGGTAGCTGAGCTAATCAAGGACAACTAAACCAATTATTCGCTTGAATCATTAACAAGGAGATTACCGGGGGATAGGGAACTATCACTTCCTTCCGGTTGATCTCCTTGTTTTTTGTGTTTTGTTCTTAATAAAAAACCTCGGTTTCCGATATAACCAAAGAAATAATCAGAAAACTGAAGCTATCACCTGATATTACCCTGAAAGTGTCTATATATTGCCTATTTTCAGCGATTAAAGGTGTTCCTATCGTTTTTGTTTATTTAAATTATTGATTATACTGTAATTATTCGTTATAACGAACATACATATGACCAGACTATCTGTAAGTACCTTTTCAATAGGCTGTAGCACCTCAAACATAGTAGTCCTCCAAAATACCACTCATATCGACAAGCGGTGGGGAAACAGCACAGATCCGGCGGATTCTTGTCGGGCTGTGCGGGGGCAGCGTTGCTTTCCAGTAGAAAGGGGCGGAGGAAAGTGAAGAAAAGATATCATATGACCATAATTGGCGCCTACATTCTAATAGTTCTGATCGGCGTTGTCTGGCATGCCGGAGGTGTAAGTGCAGAGGACACAATTAAGCTCACTGTCAATTCGCATACTAAAAGTACCGCCATTATGAGTAATATGCAGCCGGGGGACAAGAGCGCCTCAGAATATACGGTTATTAACGAAGGGTCTGAGCCGTTTGATTACTTTGTAGACTTCGAATTTCTCTCCGGAGACGTGGAATTGTACAATATTCTGCAAATGACCCTGCAAAAAGAGGGAGTAATCCTCTATTCCGGAGTGATGAGCCAGGCCGAGGGCCGTGTCGCCATAGGATCACTCCCCGGTGGCGGTACGGAAGCAATTCAAATGGATGTAGTATTTCCCGCTGAGGCAGGCAATGAGTTTCAGGGGAAAAAGGTTGGCGTCGCCTTTAACTTCACCGCCTCCGCTTCACCGCAGCCGTCAACGGAACCTAGCCCTATACCTTCCACTTCTGCTTCACCGGGGCCATCTAATGGAGCCAGCCCTACGCCTTCCAGTACTGTTTCACCGGAGCCGTCAAGCAGCCCTAGCCCTGCACCGACATTTACATCCATCCCTGGGGGTTCGCAACCACCGTCATCATCGCCTGCTCCGTCAGCAACTTCGGCTGTGACAGCTACACCGGGGGCAGATGAAGTTACTGTTACTGATGCACCTGTTCCACTCGGTGGCGACAATGCTCAAGCAACAGCTTCTCCTGACTCAGGAAGCATAGCTTCCGGCAGTTCATCTACTCCATCTTCCGATCCCGGGGTGACGGTGGACGATGACGAGCTCCCGCTCTCCCCTCCGGATGGCGGCGATAAACTGCCTGATACAGCAGAACCGTGGTATAACCTGATCTTAATCAGTATGGCGGTAGCGATCCTCAGCATCATCGTGCTGCGCAGACTGAATTCGAAGAAATAAGCCTAAGGGCTGAAGGCTGGAGGAGAGAGTATGAGGATACGTTCCGGGGTTGCTTTTGCCGTGAAGCTGATCTTCCTGCTCTCTCTCTGTGTGCTGGTGTATTCTGCCGTGCAAATCTTCAAAGCGCCCGTGGAAGCCCGTCATGCCCTGGAGGATTGGGCGAAAAAGAGGGAGGAAGCTCCCCGCCATATCGTCCCTGAAGACGAAACTCCGCTTCCTGCCGGTATGATCAGCCTTCCCGCACAACCGGATGATTCCAGCGCCAGCAGCAGTATTAGCCAATCCGGTACCACCCACACGGAGGGCGAGGTCATCGGAGAGATCTATTTTCCATCATTGAACAAAAGAGTGGCCATCCTTGAAGGAACACAGCGTCCGCAGCTGAAAAGAGGGGCCGGGCACTACACGGGAAGCACAGTATTGGGCACAAGCGGCAACAGCGTGCTGGCCGGTCATCGTGACACGGTATTCCGCAGTCTCGGCAGCCTCAAAGAACACGATCTTATTGAGGTAGAGACGGTAGACGGCAAGTTCGTGTATGAGGTTACAGGCAGTACGATTGTAGATGGCGAAGAGCGGGGGGCGATTAAAGAGAGCGATACCCCCATCCTTACGCTGATCACCTGCTATCCGTTCAGCTATGTCGGCTCCGCGCCGGAACGTTATTTGCTCTCCGCCTCACTGATCCGCCGGGAGCCGCTGCTTCAGGAACAGCATTGAGATTTTTCTTAAGCAGAAGGACCTGCAAAAGATGAGTCCCCGCACAGAACATGCTAATATAGAACTGCGGCACAAAGAAGCGGCTGTACCGGCCAACAGCCGGACGGCCTGTTTCTGCGGGAAGGTTCTGGCTTACGGATAGAGAATTCTACACTTAGAGGTTGTTAGATGAAGAGGAGATGACTTGAATTGAAGGATGAACTGATTAAGCGGTTCGTTTCGTATGCGGTAATAGATACCCAGTCTAATGAGGAGAGCGATACCTGCCCCTCCACTCCCGGTCAGATGGAGCTGGCCCGTAAGCTGGTTTCTGAACTGCAGGAGCTGGGTCTTACGGAAGTGACGGTGGACGAGCATGCCTATGTTATGGCTACCCTGCCTGCGAACAGTGACAAGGATGTTCCAACCATCGGTTTCCTGGCTCACCTGGATACGGCAACCGATTTTACCGGAGCAAATGTGAAGCCGCAAATCATTGAGAACTATGACGGCGGGGATATTGTGCTGAACCCGGAGCTGAATATCGTCCTGTCAGCGGACAGCTTCCCGGAGCTGCCTGAATACAAAGGGCATACGCTGATTACAACCGATGGCACCACACTTCTGGGCGCAGACAACAAAGCCGGAATCGCCGAGATTATGACTGCCATGGCCTATCTGCTGGCCCACCCTGAAATCAAACACGGCAAAATCAGAGTCGCCTTTACTCCCGATGAGGAAATTGGACGCGGACCGCATAAGTTCGATGTTGCCGCCTTCGGCGCCTCGTATGCCTACACTGTAGACGGCGGGCCGCTCGGTGAGCTGGAATATGAGAGCTTCAATGTCGCTGCCGCCAAAATCAGCTTCAAAGGCGTCAACGTTCACCCCGGAACCGCCAAAGGCAAAATGGTGCATTCCTCGAAAATCGCCATGGCCTTCCATCTCAGACTGCCTGCGGGTGAAGCACCTGAATTTACGGACGGCTATGAGGGCTTCTACCATCTGATCTCCATGGAGGGCTCGGCGGAGCACAGCAAGCTGGCATATATTATCCGTGACTTTGACCGCGCGAACTTCGAGAAACGCAAAGCGAATATCGCCGCTATCGTCGATGAATTCAAATCCACCTACGGCGATGACAATGTTGTGCTGGAAATGAATGACCAGTACTATAATATGCGTGAAAAAATCGAGCCGGTCCGCCATATCGTCGACATCGCCCACGAAGCGATGGTGAACCTCGGCATCCTGCCGGTGATCCTCCCGATCCGCGGCGGTACAGATGGCTCCCAGCTGTCCTATATGGGGCTGCCGACGCCGAACATTTTTACCGGAGGAGAAAACTTCCACGGCAAGTTTGAATACGCCTCAGTCGATGTGATGCTGAAGGCCGTAAATGTGATTATTGAAATTGCCAGACTTTATGAGCAAAGAGCCTAGCTGAACGCTTCTTCTTACAAAAGAAGGTACAGTCCCAACCGTTTGGAAAATGACAAAAATCCCCTCTATCCTCCCGCGAAGCAGCGGAAGGATAGAGGGGATTTATTTGTATCTTCTGAACCGGCTGCCGGAAGGCCATAACTGCAATACAGTCCGTAGCCGGGTTAGCTAAAAATGCTCGATTGAACCCTGCTTAAGCCTTAATCGGCAGCCAGCCTGGTGCGTTTGTGATGGCGCCCCAGAGCGGATCAGGGATCACAAGCTCGCCTTGCGCTGCAAGATCCAGTTCGGTCTTAATCTCACCAGTGCGGCCTTCCGCTACCTTCTGCACCCAGTCCGGTTCGATCAGCAGCGGGCGGCCCAGAGCCACCAGGTCAATGCCGGTATCCAGACTCTTCAGCGCATCTTCCGCCGTGTACAGTGAACCGACGCCGATGACCGGTACGGCACCGGCACGGTCAACAATCTGCTCAATTCTCGGCCGGCTGTCTTCCGTGCCGCGGCGCGGCAGCGACCACAGCTCCATGAGCGATGCATGCAGATAATCCAGCCCTTCCCCTTTGAGCGCATCAATCAGCGCAAAGGTCTCAGTCATCGTAATTCCCGGTGTTTCCGGTTCCTCCGGAGAGAAGCGGTAGCCGACCAGAAACGGTGAGGAGGCATATTCACTAACTACGCGCTTCACTTCGCGCAGAACGGCGAGCGGGAAGGTCAGACGTTTCTCCAGGCTTCCGCCCCAGCGGTCTTCGCGGAGATTGGAATGCGGGGAGAAGAACTGCTGAACCAGATAACCGTTTGCTCCATGAATTTCCACACCATCGAAGCCAGCGATAATCGCCCGGCGGGTAGCCGCCCCGAAATCGGCGATAATGACTTGAATTTCTTCATCGGTCAGCGTACGCGGCACCGGTCCTTGCCCGCCGCCCGGCAGCTCCGCTGGAACACTGCTTGCACTGACGGTCTGGCCATCCGGCAGCAGATCCGGCGGGCACTGGCGTCCGCCGTGGAAAATCTGCAGCACAGCCTTGGCTCCCTCGCCCTTAATAGCATCCGCCAGCTCGCGCAGGCTTGGAATCAGCTCATCACTGTCGGCACCGAATTCACCGGGGAAGCCCTTCCCGCTCCGGCTCACATACACACAGGCCGTGATGACCATGCCGACGCCTTTGGAGCGGCGGATATAATAATCGATTTCCGGCTTGGAAACCGTGCCATCCTCATTGGAAGAAAAGTTGGTCATCGGGGCCATAACCACCCGGTTTTTCAGCGTAATTCCATTTTTGAAGCCGTAGGCGTCCAGCAGCGGACTGTAATTGGATTGCGTCATGTCTAATTCCCTCCACTATTGTTTTCTATATAAGTATCACGGCAGGCGGCGATCAGCGGTAAACACATCACAGCATACCGCTATCCCTCCGCCTTATCCGTATCCTTCCAGATCACTTTGTTTCCGTAATTTTTGCCCCAGTCATACATCATGCGCAGGACAGGCAGCAGGCTCTGCCCGTATTCTGTCAAAGAATATTCTACTCTCGGAGGAACCTCGGCATACACCTTTCTCAGCACAAGCCGGTCTTCCTCCAGCTCACGAAGCTGATTGGTCAGCATTTTTTGCGTAATATGAGGAATCAGCTTTTTCAGCTCACTGAAACGTTTGGTTCCTTCCAGGCCAAGATGCCACAGGATAATCAGCTTCCATTTCCCGCCGATGACGGCGAGCGTAAGCTCCTTCTCACAATTGATTTCCTGCAAATTGATACGGTCCTTAATATCCGTTGCCAAGAGATGCGTCCTCCTTTCGTTCTCCACCATCATACTACAAAACACCCGGGGGCCGCACATCCCCGGCAGGAGCCCGGACCAGACTCTATTTACAACAGAAGACCGCAGGCTTGGCCTGCGGTCTTCAGCGAACTATGGGTCTTACGATGCTGCGGATGCGGTTTATTTGCTGACTAAGCTTCCCTGCAGATTAGCTGCACTGAAGTCCGGCTGTGCTTCGATTGTAGTATCCCCTGCAGCTTTGGCTTTTTCAAGTGCGGCATTATAACGGGTATTCAGATCCTGAATCTCCTTGTCCAAATCTCCGCCGGTAAAGATATATCTGTTGAATACGTCCATCTTCTTGGTTCCCTCCAGGCGTCCTTCCGTAGCCCCGAATGGAGTAGCCGGATAGATTCCGTCAAATTTCGTCGGCAGGAAGTATTCAATTCCCGGGATATCCGGAGCTTTTGCTGCAGCAGCAACGGAAGGAATAACCGAAACACCGTATCCGCCTTCCTGGTAAGCAGTCTGTACTTCATCGCTGTACATCCACTCGATGAATTTCCAGGCCGCCTCTTTCTGCCCGGAATCCTTGCTCATCGCCAGATAGCTGCCGGAGATAACCTGGCTGGCACCGTTCTGCTTGCCGTCCACGGTCGGAGGCAGCGCTGCAGCCCAGCGGATATCCGTCGGGAATTGGGTTTTGTATACGCTAGGCTCTACAGAGTGGTTGAAATACATCCCGATTTTGCCTTGGGCGAACTGTGCCCGCAGCGGGTCAATATCGAGCGATTCCGAACCCGGCATCATGCTGCCGTCCTCCACAATCTGGCGCAGCGCTTCAAGCGTCTCTTTATACATACCGAAGTCAAACTGGCCGGTCTGGAAGTTGAAGCCTTCCGTCCCTACTGTCTTGCTTAAGGTTGTAATCGGATGGGCAATACGCTCAAACCCGCTTCCGCTCTTGAAGTTACCGGCCAGGCCATAAGCGCCGATGTCTTTACCCGCTGCGGTAATCTTCTTGGCATCCTCCACCATTTCAGCCAGTGTGGTCGGCGGCGCGGCAATACCGGCCTTCTCGAACAGATCGACGTTATAGATCAGGCGCCAGAACTGGCCGATATTCGGGAGGGTGTAGATTTTGCCGTCAATGGTATTCTTCTCATTAATGAGTACGTTCTCGAACCGGCTCTTCATTTCCGGTGTAATGTATTCGTCAAAGGACTCCAGATAGCCCTTCTTCACCCAAGTCGGCACGTTTCCTGTATCCACGCGCAGAATGTCCGGCGCCTGTTTACTGGAGAAGGCGATGTCCACGGACTGGGCATAGTTATCGGCCATCACTTTAAATTCAATATCCACACCCGGATTAAGCCCTTCGTATTCACTGATCTTTTGCTCAATGAAATCAGAATCATGACGGTCAATCGACCAGTAGACCAGCTTGGTTTGCTCAGCGGGTTTATCACTGCTGCCCTCTGCCTCTGTTGCTGAATTATTGTTCGAGGAGCATGCAGCCAGTGATCCTGCCAGCAGCAGCGAGGCTCCAGCCAGCATCCATTGATTTTTTTTCATCTAAAAACCCTCCCTTTTCTTTTTGTAATCGCATTCATTTGATATAAAAATTATAGAATGGCTGCCGGGTTGTAAGTGAAGGAGAAAACAACTATTCAGGGGAGACGAAATCACTGTTTCCGCGCGGACCGGCTGCAGTGTACTTAGAACGGAAGTCCGTCGGCGTCATACCGGTATATTTTTTGAACAGCTCAGTGAAATAGGGACGGTCCTCATAACCCAGAGAGACAGCGATATCCTGCACCTGCATACCCTCCAGCACCATTTCCTTGGCCTTCTCCATTCGGCGGCTGATAATATATTGGGCCAGCGTCATCCCCATCTCTTTTTTGAACAGATTAGAGAAATAACTCGGGCTGAGATGCACCTCTCTGGCACAATCGGCCACAGAAAGGTTACGGTGCAGATTTCCTTTGATATGGGCGATAGCCCGCTCCACCAGCACCCGCGCATCACTGGACTGGCGGATCTGCACATAGGTACAGCCCTGGCGGCAAAATTCACGGATCTGCCTGCGCAGCTCCTCAAAGGAAGCCGCTCCGTTCATGTCGGCCAGCTTCTTCTCCAGCATTTTGGCCTCCGTATCCGAGGCCTTGTCAGAGAACACACGGTGAATCGAATGGGCCAGCTCCAGACACATCGTCTTAACGATGGCCGGGTCAGGCAGGGCGGGAGCATTCAGCCACTCACTCCATATATGATCCAGCTCTTCCTCCGCCTTGGCCAGATTAGCCGAACGCAGACAGTAGAGCAGTTCCTTCTCTTTATCAAAAGAGTATCTGGGCAGCGCAGCCTCTCTCTCCGGCGAATCGGCATAGCGGTACACGCTGTTCCCGCCGGTCAGAAATGTATTGGTTAATGCAGACAGCGCCTGGGCATAGGATACCGAAAGCTGCCCGGCCTCCTCCACCTCACCGCCGAGTCCGATGGAAACGGTCTGGTACGTATGCCGGCAGACATTCTCCCGGCATTTCTCGGCAATCTGCTCCGCATCCAGCTCCGCCGGGGGATTCATCACGATCACAAACTGATTGACATGCTCGCGGAAGACAATTCCCTGCGTATACCCGCCAATCGTCTCCTCCAGAATGTTCTGCACCGCAAAGCGGATCAGCTCCACCTCAGATACCGGCATAGCCGCCGTACGCTCGGCAAAAAAGTCAATTTCCGCCGCCATCACACAAAAGCCGCTGCTGTTCATCGTAATCGCATAGAAATCCCACTGCTGGCTGAGATGCTGCTGCCTGCTGCCATAACGGATGAGCAGACGCATATACTCCTGGCGCAGATACGGCATGCTCTCCCGCAGCTTCTGCTCCATCCCCCGCATCTGCTCGGCCTGCGAGCGCTCCCGCTCCAGCACTTCCTTCGCCTTCAGCACGGATTCAAGCACCTGCGGCTTGGTAAAGGGCTTGACGATCAGGTCAAAGGCCCCGAGCTTCACTGCCTCCTGGGCATAGGTGAAATCCGAATAGCCGGTAAGAAAGATCAGCTTGATATCCGGCTGCTCGGACTGAACGATCCGCATCATCTCCAGCCCGTCGGTGAACGGCATGCGGATGTCGGTGAGTACAATATCCGGCCGGTGCCTGCGGATCTGCATCAGCCCCTCTTCCCCGTTGCCCGCCGTTGCCGCAACTACAATGCCATACTCCTCCCAGGGAATCCTCTGCGACAAGCCGCGCACAACGGCCGGAATATCATCAACAATGCATATTTTAATTGGCTCAGCGTGGCTCAGGATAAACTCCACCTTCCATCGGTATTGAGAGTATGGCTTCCGTTTCGATATAAGGGCGGCTGCGGAAGGATAATGCCGCTTCCTTGCCGTAATACAGCTGAAGACGGCTGCAGATATTGGACAGTGCATAGCCTCCGCTGGAGGCAGGCTCCCTCAGGCATGCATTCAGCTTCTCCGCATCCATGCCCGACCCGTTGTCGGACGCACGGATCACCAGCTGCTGCGCTTCGAGTGTCACGGAGATTGTGATCCTTCCGCCGCCCCGCAGCTCCTTCAGCCCATGCAGAATGGAGTTCTCCACAAGCGGCTGGATAATAATCTTCAGCAAAGGCAGCTCCAGCAGCTCCTGTCCGGCCGTTATCGTATACTCGAACAGCCCCTCGTAACATTGCTGCTGGAGGTTCAGGTACTGGCGGACATGCTCCAGCTCCTTGCCCAGGGTCGTAATCTCCTGCCCGTTGTTCAGGCCAAGCCGGAACAGCGCGGACAGCGAAATGACCATCTGCTTCACATCTTCATATTCATCCATTTCACATTTCCAGAGGATTGTATTCAGTGCGTTATATAAAAAATGGGGCTCAATCTGCGCCTGCAGCGCTTTGATCTCCGCTTTCCGTTTTTCTTTCTCCGTATCCCTGACCTCAAGAATCAGTTCGCCGATCCGGTCCAGCATCTGGTTGAATTTACGGCCCGCTTCTCCGATTTCATCCTGGAACGGGCTCTGGAAACGGGCATCCAGATCCTCGTGCTCCACCCGCGACATCGTCTTCTGCAGCTTCAGCAGCGGTCCGAGCAATAGGGCCGACAGGAATCTCGCCAGCAGCAGCGCAATTACAATGCACACGGCAATGATCATCAGCACCAGCCACTGAATACTGCGTACAGGCTGGAGCAGCTCCTTCTTCGACTGGTAGCTGACGAGCAGCCAGTCACCGGCGTATCTGGATCCGGCATAGCTGACCAGCATCGTCCCGCCGCCGGCCGGATATTCGAAATTTCCGCTGTCTGCTTCAAGCAGCCTGTCCATAAACCCTGCAGACCGCGACCAGTCCGGCCGTTCCTTGTCTCCGAAGACACTTGCCCCGGCCTTGTTGATCAGCAGAAACTTGGCGCTGCCAAGGCTTGCCCCTCCGCTGACGGTATCCTCCAGAATATCCTCTTTTACATTAACGGCCAGAAAAACATCCGGCACATAATTCTCCGTCAGCGGCTGCAGCAGCAGGGATATTACCTGATGGTTTCCTGCGAACAGCTCATCCTCATGGCTCTCCACCCAACTGGATTCCGGATTGATCTTGATCCGCTGATACAGCAAAGACTCCATAAATGGAGTCGTTGTTCTGCGCAGATTGCCGGCAGAGTAGAAATCCCCGTCCGGCGTACTGATCAGAATCGATTCGATGGAGTTCTCCGTCAGCTCGGCCTGTGTAAAGGGGACCTGCAGCTGGGAGAAGTTTGCAAAGAACCGGTCTGTATTATGCGCTTGTATATCTCTTATCGTCTGTTTATACGCTTCACTCAGCATCATGGTGGAGGATGCCACTATGATCTGCTTCAGCTTCTGGTCCAGTACGTTGACAGACTGGTTCAGCACATTGCGGTTCAGGTCGACTGAGTTCCGTTCCATCGCCCGTGAAGCAATCGAGTAGGCCCAGGAGCCGGTTATTGAGATACAAAAGATAGTTAGTGCGGTAAAAGACAGCCATATTCTTTTCTTCAGCGAGGTCCGGTACAGCCAGGCCTTCAGCATGATTCCACATCCTTCGTTGACTGGCTGCCGGAAAAACCGCCGCGCTACTCTCTTAGCCCTTCACGGAGCCAGCTGTCATCTGCATGAATGTTTTATTGGCAAAAATGTAGACAATGATCATCGGCAGCATGGACACACATGCACCGGCAAGCATTAATTGCGGCTGTGCCGCATCCCCCACGCCATATTTCAGCCCGGCGAGACCCACGGTAAGTGTCTGCAGGGCAGGCTGTGTCATCGTAAATACCAGCGGCAGAATATATTCATTCCACGCACCGCGGAAGGTCCAGAGCGCTGTGACTCCCAGTGCGGGCGTCAGAAGCGGCAAGATAACACGAAAGTATACGCTATAGAAGTTGCAGCCGTCAATAAAGGCCGCTTCGTCCAGTTCCTTCGGAATGGCTCTTACAAAGCCGATCAGCATGAAGAATGCAGTCGCATGGGCGCTGATCAGGATGATGATGACGCCCCAGAGCGATTTTTGCAGATGAAGGGCGACCATAAGGTCGAACTGGGGACGCAGGACAACCGCACCGATCGAGATGAACAGGGTACAGGACTGGATGACCACGTACAGCCGTTTCCCGTAGAAATCAACCCGCGCAACCGCATATGCGGCCATTGTTCCTATCAATAGAGTCCCTATCGTTGTAAAGGTACTGATAAATACACTGTTCCAGGTAAAGCGTGCAAAATTGGCCGACGTCCAGGCCTGCGCGTAGTTTGAGAACTTCCATTCCTTCGGCAGCAGCGATGTGCCAGTGGTCAGCTCCAGATTCGATTTCAGCGACCCGAACAAAGCTAATATGAGCGGGAATAATGCCAACACCGCTACCAGCAGCAGGAAAATCCACAGCAAGACCCGGGACAGCAGCGCCTTCGTCTTTATCGAACCGGCGGTCTGCGCCGAGGCCATTTTCGTTTCCGCATGTAATGTACTCACTGTTCATTCTCCTCTCTTTTAATAGATGTCATTCAGTTTTTTGGATACATAGAAGTAAATCAGCGTGATCAGGCCGACGATAACTGCCGTTGTGAACCCGACCGCACTGCCGTAACCGAACTGCTGGATGCTCGATCCTCCGCTCGATACCGGGAAGAACAGTTTATAGAGATAGAGATACATAACTTCCGTTTTGCCGTAAGGTCCGCCTTCAGTCAGTACCATAATGCTCTCGTAGCCCTTCAGAGAGACGGTGATCGCCAGCATGATGATCATCTGCAGCACAGGTCCCAGCATCGGAACGGTAATGCTCCACATCTTCCGCAGCGGCCCCGCCCCGTCCAGGGAAGCGGCTTCATAAAGATCCTCCGGAATATTCTGCAGCCCTGCAATAAAGAGCAGCATATAGTTGCCGACCGCACCCCAGATCGCGATGATAATTGCCGTTACTAAAGCATGCTTGGCGCCCAGCCAGTCTATGGGAGCGGATACAATTCCGGCGCCCATCAGCAGCTGATTCACCATTCCGTTGTAGGAGTTGAAAATAACGTAGAACACGATTGCCATAACCGAAGCACTGATTACGGTAGGCATGAAATAAATCGCCCGCAGCAGCTGGCGTCCTTTCAGGGCGCGGTTGAGCACCACAGCCAATACAAATGAGAGCGGGATGGTGATCACCAGCTTGCCGCCCGCATAGATGAAGGTGTTGACCACGGACTTCCAGAAATCCTTATCCCTCAGCAGCCGCTCGAAATTGTCGAGGCCGACGAAGAGCGGCGTGCCGAAGCCCTGATAATCATAGAACATGTACTTCAAAGCCCAGAAGACGGGATACACCCCAAAAATCAGCGTCAGAATGAGGCTGGGCGCTACAAAGGTCCAGGCGTTTATTTGACGTTTCGTTCCATTCATTGATTGTTCCTCCTGTCTAATCAGCTTGCGCTTCTCGCCTTAATCATAAGCCCCCCTGCGCATACACAGTTAGGGAGAAAGCGACTGCCGTAAGGGGGAGAAATTCACTTTTTCACCGCAAATAAGTCGCTTTGTCCCCTCTCCTTCCTGAGTTTATCCATCCCGGTCCCGTTCGCGGGGCAGCTATACTTATAGAAGAAAGCGGGTAACACAGCAGGAATATATCTTCACAGGGAGGCTTGAACTTACCAATGAATTCAACATACACCGGCGCCGCCGGAGCCCGTCCCTTCGGCTGTTATGACCAGGAGCAGCTGGGGGAAATCCGCAGCAGAATAGAGCAGATTCCTGCGGTTGCCCAGGAGTACGCAAGACAGCAGCAGCTGTCCGGGGAATTCGCCATCCGTGAGGCAGCTGCTCCGCTTCACCAGCTCGGTGTATTCCGGGTAGAACCGTTCGTCTTCAAGGTTCCTGCCGGGGCTGCCTTCCTGAAGCTGGCTGTGCAGGTCCGGGGCAAGGGCATTTCCCGGATCGGAGGCGTACGGCTGACGCATTCCCAGCTTGGGATGCCGGTGGCGCTGCAGAACGGCGGATTCGGCCAAGGGCTGGCCGGCTGGACCCAGGAGCCGGGAAGCGCCAGTACGATCCGGCTGGAGCAGCCGGCCGGAGGCGGAAGCGGCCTGCAGCCTTCCGGTGTTACATCCTCCGGTGATGCAGCGGAGAAGAATGCGCAGTGTGTGCGGATCGGCAATCCGTCGGAGGAGGCACGGGCGACCCTAGGTTATGAGGAGCACCTGCCGGTACAGGCAGGCGATTATTATGGTATCCAGACCGAACTCAGCCTTGAGGCTCCGCTGGCTGACGGGGGGATATGCACCGTGGTTATCTTCCTTGATAGCGCCGGCCGGCCGCTCGGACCGGACCTGCAATCCCCGCTCTTTAACCGGCCCACGCTGACCAACTGGGCTTACCTGCTGGAGGCTGCCGGTACCGATGCCAACTTGTATATGGTTTCAGGCGAAGATTCGTATGCCGGACTGGCGAAGCGGAAGCTGCAGTACATACTGGCTGATATGCGGCAGGGCATGGATATTTTCCGCCGGGACGGCTGGCATGATGATGATACGTATGGTGCTGTGCATATCGGCCGCGGACTGGCTGCCGTCTCGGTCATCTATGACCAGATTGCCGGCAGCGGAGTATTCGCTGACAGGGAAGCGTCTGAACTGCTTGCCGATTTCCGCTATATCGCGGGGATGATGATGGATACTGCCTATTACCGGTTTGATCTTACAGACTTTCCGGATGAGAAGGGCGGCAAACGCAGCAACTGGAATGCCGACCGGGCGACCGGGCTAGGGGTGTATGCCCTGCTCTTCCCGCACGAACCTGAGAGCGGAGATTATCTGGAGCACGCCCGCTCCGTAATCGACTGGCAGCTGGCGGAAGTGGTTGATCCGGATGGCGCTTGGCCGGAGAATGTGCGTTATCACGGCGCTGTGCTGCACCGTTATTTTCTGTTCTTCGCCCTGCTTAAGCGGCTGAAGGACGTTGATTATTTCCAGCATCCCAAGGTCAAGGCGATGTACCGCTTCCTGATGGGTATCGTGACCGCGAAGGACCGGATCCAAAGCGGTCCAGCCGGCGCACCTGTTCTGCTCACCCCGGCTGTCGGTGATGCCAATGTGCAGGAGCAATGGTTCCGCCTGCTCGGCTACGCGGCTCCGTTCTATGCCAGGGAAGATCCGCAGCTGGCGGGAGAAATGATGTGGACCTGGAGACACGGCGGCGAGCCGGTCCAGGATACCGGAGCATTCCCGCTGCCGCTGGTCCCGCTGCTGTATCCGCTGCCGGAGCTTCCGGAGCGGCAGCCCGCTCTCCGCTCTGCGCATTATCCCGGCATCGGCTATATCATCTTCCGCAGCGGGGCTCAGAACCTGCAGAACTACGCCATTTATGAGGCTTCGCCGCTGACCTATCACGCCCATCATGATGAAGGCCATTTCTCCATCTGGGCAGACGGGGTTCCCCTGACGCTGGATGCCGGAACCGGCGGCTATTACAACGGGGACCGGCACTGGTATGTGTCAGGGGCGGCACATAATACCGTCCAGTTCGCCGGTGAAGCCGGGGGCTTCGCGGACGGACCGCTACAGAGCGTCTGCCGGGAAGTCCGCTTCTCTGAAGAGCTTGATTATGCCAGAAGCCTTATTCCGGATGTCCGCGCCGGGGAATATGAGCGGCATTTCCTGTATATCAAAGCAGGCTTCGACGCTTACCTGGTCTGGGACCGGATCGAGGGCGGGGCAGACAGCGGCTGGAATCTGCATACGCTGAGTACGGAAGCCGAAGTCGCGGCGCAGACCATTGATGCTGCCTGCTTAGGCGGCAGGCGGCTGGGCATCCATATCGCCGAACCCGCCCTTCCGGTCATCACGACCGGAAAGGGTGCGGCAGGCGGGGCTTACCCGCTGGCTGCCCAGCAGCATTTCCGCGTGCATGCCCACGCCGGAGAAGACTACGTGGTGCTGCTGCATCCGCGGGCAGCAGGGGCGCCTGCGCTCCTGCTGGAGCAGTTGGAGTGCGAAGACGCCGGTGATGGCGTCCGCCTGTATAAGCTTTGCCGTGCGGACGGTTCCTGGTGTGTCGCCGCCCTCAACGGCTCCGGACAGGCCCGCCGTGTCCGCATCCCCGGCGGCACCCCGCTCCGGCTGCTGGGCACAGCAGAGACAGCTGCGGCCGAATTCACTGAAGATGGAGCAGGGAATGCCGGGATTGCGGAGCCCGGATCGGAGATTCGCGGGAATGTAGAGCCTGGATCGGTCATTCGCAGAAATGCAGCTTCCGGGTTCCTGAACCTTGAACCTGGAACCCTTCAGATTGCCGTGCCGTTATGAGTATTATTAACTCAACTTTCGCAGAGCGAGAATTGGTTTGGTTTCAATCCAGGTCTGACTTAGAGGCCGCATTAGTAGAGGTCTTGCCAACATAGAAAAACACCGCTTCTTTTGGTAGAGTGAAAGTGTCGAGCAATCACAAACCACAGAAGAGGTGTCCCTTCCATGATAAAACAAAAAGCTTCTTTTGAGCAACTCCCTGCTGAACTGAAACCTGCCTTTCAAGAACTTGGTGTGCTCAAACATCTACGAGAAGCCCGGTTTCGTAAGTCCTTCGGCTACTCTTGCTCGCAACTATTCCAACTTGTCTTTGTCCTGCTTTTTCACCAGAAGAACTGGTTTCGCCTACTCGAAAGTACTAAAGGTGAAGCCTTTCCGGGCAAGGATGCCGTTTATCGGTTTCTCAATCATAGCGGCTTTGCCTGGCGGCGCTTTTTGACTTCGCTTAGCCGTGACACGGTGCAGCGAGTCGAAACCCTGACTTCCGTCACGCGAACTTCCGTATTCATTGTGGACGATTCCATGTTTGAGCGAAATCGGAGCAAAGCGGTAGAACTCCTCGCTCGCTTCAAGGATCACGCAACGGGTGCTTACTATAAAGGGTTTCGCATGCTGACCTTGGGCTGGTCGGACGGTCATACATTTCTTCCCTTGGACTTCGCCTTGCTGAGTTCCGTGAAAGCCGGAATCACCGGCATCCATCCGGGAATCGACAAGCGCTCCTGCGGCTACAAACGACGGAAAGAAGCACTGCTTTCCGCCCCGCATCTGGTTTGCGAACTGCTGGATCGGGCCCTCGCTTCCGGAGTTTCTGCGCCCTACGTACTTATGGATAGCTGGTTCACGCATGCCCCACTCATCGGTAGGATTGTAGACCGGGGGCTTCATGTCATTGGCATGGTCAAAAACGATAACAAGCGGTACCTCGTTCAGGGCAAATCGCTCAGTCTCAAAGACCTTTACCAAGCAGCCCCGCGTGTCCAGGGGAAACAACGGAATATTTTAAGTCAGATTCATACGGAATTGGTTCCCGGTATTCCCGTCGTTGTGGTTTTTATCCGCCATCGCTCCAAGAAAAAAGAGTGGCTCGCGATTCTATCGACGGATCTGACGCTAACGGCACCGGAAATCATCCAAACGTACGGTCTTCGTTGGGACATCGAAGTCTTTTTTAAATGCGCTAAATCCTTGCTGCGCCTGCAAAAAGAGTTTCAAGGCCGCTCCTACGACCTGCTCATTAGCCATACCACGATTGTCTTTTCCCGCTATATTCTGCTGGCCTGGCAGCATCGGCAAAGTACCGATCAACGAACGCTCGGTGGGCTTTTTTATTTACTTTGCGATGAAGTCGGCACGTTGGATTGGGCCGTGGCTTTACAACAACTGGTGGAAATGATGAACGAAATCGCCAATCAAGTCGGTAAGAAACTATCTGCCATGATTAAAAGTCAACTCCAGCACTGGATCTCCGCTCTGCCCAACTACATTAAGGCTTATTTGCCGATTTCAAGCTGCGAAAGTTGAGTTATTAAGACAAATCTTTAGCCGCTGGCAGCGCCGGTTATCTGATCCCCGGTATGAAAATCCCGGAGCATCAGATGAACTGGAGCGGGAAAAGTTCCCGCTAATTCACCAGTTTTCGCCTGACACCAGGATGTACCGGGAAAAAGTCCCGCTAGTTTCCCAGAAATCGCTGATTTCATACACATCGGGAGCATTTAGACGGAGGAAATCCCGCTAATACTACTCTTCACCAAGTACGGAAATAATTAGATGGAGAAAATCCCGCTACCGTACCAGTTACATTTACTTTTGGACTGGAATGCTGAGACATCCGCAGCAGCACAGCTAACAAATGCAGTTAACACAAGGAGGAAATAGATTATGAGCAATCTTAAAGTATGGGAACCGGCTGAACCGGGAGTCAAACGCTGTATCCTGAACGCGGCAGGCAGTCTGATGATGATGGAGGTTCATTTCGAGGAAGGCGCCGAGGGGTATGAGCATAGCCATCCGCATGAGCAGATGAGCTATTGCCTGCGCGGAAGCTTCGTATTCCGCATCGACGGCAAGGAGTATGCCGTATCGGCTGGCGAGAGCATTGCCATTCCGCCCAATGCCAAACACGGGGTGACGGCTCTTGAGGCTGATTCAGCACTGCTGGATGCCTTTACCCCCATCCGTGAAGATTTGCTTAAGCGATAGGCGGTATGCCGGTTGATAGCTATCACGCCCAATAGGATCTGCAACGGGAAGCTATACAACATGTGATATTACCCTCACTTGAGTCATTCCCCGCATCATGGAAACAGCCTGCCCGGAAGCCCGGACAGGCTGTTTCGTTATGTTATTCCAGATTAGCATGCTTGCCGAACATCTGGCTGGTTGTCTGGCCGGTCCATTCCATCAGCCGCAGAATGACCGCATCATAGAAGAGCAGCAGTGTCTGTTCGAACAGGGACGCCATGGGCTGGATGGTGGCCCGCTCCCCGCCGGCCTCCTTGGCAACACCCGGCAGCTTCACCGTGTAATCGGCCAGACTGCCAAGAGTAGAATCCGGCGCTATCGTTACCAGGGCAACCGCAGCGCCAAGCGCCCGGGCTTTCTCCGCCATCGCGATCAGACTTTTCGTTTCCCCGGAGCCGGAGCCAAGGACCAGTACGTCTCCGGCCTCAATCCCCGGGGTCACGGTTTCACCGACCACATAAGCCGCCCGGCCGGCATGCATCAGCCGCATGGCGAACGCCCGGCCCATCAGCCCAGAGCGGCCTGCGCCAGCCACAAAAATCCTGCCGGAACGCTGCAGCAGCCCGGCGAACGTCTCTGCCCCGACAGCATCCAGCTGCCCAGCCGAACGCTCCAGCTCCTTCACGATCTCCTGCGCGTAGCTCACTGTATCCATAACAGGATTAGGCCTGGCTGACGAGGCGCTTCATTTCGGCTGCCGCTGACCTTTGATCGTTTTCACCGGTAATGCCCCCGCCGACGATGACAAGATCAGGACCCGCTGCAATGACTTCCGGCAGTGTGCTCAGCTTGATGCCGCCGGCAATCGCCGTCTTCGCCTGTTTGACGACGCCCTTGATCGCCTGCAAATCAGCAAAGGAGTTTTTGCCCTCAGCCTGATGGTCATAACCGGAGTGAACGCAGACATAATCAACACCTAGTGCGTCTACCTCAGCAGCCCGGCCGGCAATATCCTTCACATTGATCAGGTCGACCAGAATCTCACGTCCGCTTTTTTTCGCTTCCTCAACAGCACCTTTAATAGTGGAGTCATCCGAAACGCCAAGTACAGTCACGATGTCTGCTCCCGCTTCAGCCGCCTTCATGACTTCATACCCGCCTGCATCCATGATTTTCAGATCCGCAAGCACAGTCAGTGCAGGAAAAGCGTCCTTAATCGCTTTAACTGCATGCAATCCCTCATTAATGACAATCGGCGTACCGATTTCCACCACATCAATAAATTCTGCGACCTCCGAGACGATTTCCTTGGCTCCGGCGATATCCACAAGATCTAGCGCTAACTGCAATTTCATATATAAATGCTCCTTTTCAATATATTTTTGTAAGTGCTGGACTAAGTGTAAGTTCATGCATCCCAAAAAGGAAGTAGGCACTTTCCCGTATTGTAGTTACCCGGAGGATACTATTGGACTCTATAGGGCTCCGAACAGTGGCAGCTCTGAAAGAAAAACAGATTAATTTTTCACTATTTTCGTAAAAATACTGCAATTTCATAAAAGCTGTGCTACCATACACTGGATTCGAAATAAAGCTTAATGACCAGCAATCATTCAAAGAGGTGCATAGATGAAAGAAACGAAAGTGCAAGAGTTCAATCTGATGAAGCTGACCTGGCCGATATTCCTGGAATTATTCCTGTTCATGCTGATGGGCAGCGTGGATACGTTCATGATCAGCTCGGTATCAGACGATGCCGTTTCCGGTGTCGGGGCAGCGAATCAGATTATTGCTATGGCTATACTTGTCCTAAGTGTAATCGGCAATGGCGCGGCTATCGTCGTCTCCCAGTATCTCGGCTCCCGGAAGCCACAGGAAGCGGCCAATGTGACCGGCAATGCCATCACGCTAAATCTGGCGGTAGGGCTTGTCCTCAGCACAATCCTGCTGCTGTTCGGCGGCAATCTGCTGGCTGCCCTCAATGTAACAGGTGATATCCTCGTGCATGCCAAAGTGTATATGAATATCGTCGGAGGCGGGATCTTCCTGCAGGCGCTGCTTAATGCCCTGGCAACTACCATCCGCACACACGGCTTCACCAAGCAGACGATGATGGTCTCCCTGCTGATGAATGTGATCCATGTGGTCGGCAACTACCTCCTGATCTTCGGGCATTTCGGCTTACCTGCACTCGGTGTGCAAGGAGCTGCAATCTCTACAGTAACAAGCCGGCTGATCTGCCTGGTGCTATTCTTCCTGCTGCTCTACCGGATTATGGACGTAAAGGTAAAATGGGCCTATTACACCCGCCTGTCCAAAAAGTATGTACTGCAAATTCTCAAAATCGGCATTCCGTCCGCTTTTGAATCGATTACCTACCAGTCCTGCCAGCTTGTATTCACTCTATATATCACTTACCTTGGTGCCGAAGCCATGGCTACCCGCCAATATGCCCTGAATATCTCCAGTTATATTTTCCTGTTCAGCGTGGCGGTGTCGATGGGAACTTCCATTATTGTCGGCCATCTTGTCGGTGCCAAGCGGCCGCAGGAAGCCTACTCCCGGGTATTTACGAGTGTGAAGTGGGCACTGCTTGTCACCGTAATTATGGATGCTGTTGTCATACTGTTCCGCGTCCCCCTGTTCGGACTGTTTACCGATAATGAGTCGATTATTATGATGGGTGCGCAGGTGATTCTGCTCAGCTTCTTCCTGGAAACGGGCCGCACCTGCAATCTCGTGATTATCAACTCCCTGCGGGCCTCGGGCGATGCCAAGTTCCCGGTATACATGGGCCTGATCTCGATGGTGTGCATGAGCCTGCCGCTCGGTTATGTGCTGGTGTTCCAGCTTCACCTTGGCCTCGCCGGCGTATGGATCGCTACCGCCTTTGACGAATGGGTGAGGGCTGTTATTATGTATTTCCGCTGGAAGAGCAGAGCCTGGGAGAAGCACGGTCTAATCCAGCACGAAACTGAGGCGCAGCCGGTGAATTCTTCTGCTGCCGCAGCGCATTAAACTTATACCAAAACCAAAAAGCGGTCCGCCAAGGTCTATAGACCTGACGGACCGCTTTTTCACTCTATAACACTAACTATAAACACCCGGGCTGTCCACCTTCAAATGCCCTTCTCAGCAGCTTCCTTATGCTTAGCAGCGAATTCTTCGGGGGTTACCGCCTTGGCGAACAGGGCCTGGATCATGTCCAGATGAATCTGGGCGGCAGCCGGCTTCATCTGCACATCGGCAAACAAAGTAATGCTGCTGGCATTATTCAGTTCATTGAGCAGATCCACATAGAGCTGGGGCAGATTGCTGTTCGCCGTATCCACCTTAGTTGCCGGTATCACACCGGCAGTAGTCACGGAATCCTCGCCCCACTTCGATACGAAGTATTCCACGAATGCCTTGGCCTCTTCCTTGACCTTGGACGCTTCGGAAATGAACAGCCCGACACCGGGACCGCCAACCCAGCTGTTAATATTACCCTTGCCGCCAGCCACAGTCGGGAATTTGAAGAAGCCGACCTTGTCCTTGAACTCTTGCGGAATATCCGGGTTGGTCGTGAAATTCGGCAGCTCCCACGTTCCCGTCAGGTACAGGGCGGCCTTTTCGTTTACAAATTCGGACTTGCCTTCATCGTTGGACAAGCCGTTAAAGCCTTTGTTGAAGGCGTCCATATCAACCAGCGTCTGCACTTCGGCAGCCGCCTGGATCAGACCCGGATCTTCGAAGGAGCCGGTCCCATTGGTGGCCTTCTTGAGTGTATCGCTGCCGGCAATCCGGTCAGCCAGATACATATACCACAGCGATCCGGTCCAGCGGTCCTTGTTCCCGAGCGCAATCGGGGCTACGCCGTTATCGGCCAGTGTTTGTATAACCCGCTTCAATTGTTCATAGGTGGCCGGAACCTGTAAATTATATTTTGCAAAAATATCCTTGTTGTAGTAGATCGGCGAGATGTTCAGCTCGATGGGCAACGCATAGGTTTTGCCGCCCACCATGTAGGCTTCCGTCGTACCGGCAACAAATTTATCCTTCAGCTGGTCACCACTCAGAATATCATCCAGCGGGGCGAACAATTCGCCCTTGACATAAGGCTCCATGAAACCTGCTGCCCAAGTAATTCCTACATCCGGAAGCTCGTTGGAAGCGGAGAGCACCTTGAGCTTATTCTTATACTGTTCATTCTCGAGCACTTCCTGTTTAACGGTAATGTTCGGATGCTCGTTCTCGTATTCATCTATAATCTGCTCTACCAGCTTATTCTGCTGTGCCGAGCTGGCCGCCGGCCATAAGTGCATCATAGTGAGCGTGACTTTTGGTTCAGGAGCACCATTGACTGTATCCATACTTCCGTTGTTGCTCTTACCGCCGCAGCCAGCAAGCACGAGCGCAAGCAGGAGACACCAAATCAGGCCTATAGTCAACTTGTCCCTTGGCATTGCTCTAACCTCCATTGTTTTCGGCTGCGCCATCTGTAAACGTTATCAATTAAATTCTAGCATTCTGCTTGGAGGCTTATAAGACCAATTTTATTGGCAAAAGTTCCACTTTTATTGGATTTCCGTCTGGTTGTCCTCTATGTGCTGGTTCCGGTAACGGCTCGGACTGATGCCCTCCAGGGACTTAAACACCTTGATAAAATACTTATCTGTCTTATAGCCTACACGTTCACCGATTTCGCCGATGGACAGCCGTGACTGCAGCAGCATCTCTTTAGCACGCTGAATCCTCAGCCGAGACAGATATTCACTGAAGGGCACTCCGGCCTGTTCCTTGAACAGGACACTGAAGTAGCTGGCATTCAGGTGAATGCGCGCGGCAACCTCAGCCATCGTCAGCTGCTCATGCAGATGCTGCTCCACATAAGCGATCGCCTCCCTTACCGGCTCCCCCATTCCGCTTGCGTCCGGATCAATCTGGAACAGCTTCGGATCGACGAGCTTCTCCAGCATCTCGCGCCGCTGCACCTCTTCCTCCTGCTTGAGCGCAGCCTCCACCACCTGAAGCAGCTCTGCCTTGTCCAGAGGCTTCAGCAGATAGTTAAAAGCCCCCAGCCGCATGGCCTGCTGCACATAATCAAACTCGGCATACCCTGAAATCACGATAACGACCGGCTGGCGGGGCCGCTCCTTCAGTGAGCGGATCAGATCAATTCCGCTGACCTCCGGCATCCGCACATCAGTAATCAGCAGATGCACCTGCTCGTGCAGCAGCCGCTCACGGGCCTCAACCCCGTTATCGGCCGTTTCCACCACATATCTGCCACCGGCCCATACCTCCAGTGTCTGCTTAATGCCCTGCCGCGTCCGCGGCTCATCATCCACGATCAGAATTTTTTTGCTGGCCAGGCTCATACATATCCCCCCCATGATTCGGTATTTCAAAAGTAATGACCGTCCCTGCAGACGGCTCACTGCCGATAATCAGCCCTTCATGCTCTGCATCTTTCCCGCCATAATAAAGCTTAAGCCGCCGCTGGACATTCACAAGACCTACCCCTGTCCCCTTGGAGGAAATAGACGGGCCGCCCTCCAGTGCACTGCGAAGCGCACTTAGCCTCTCTGCATCCATCCCAGGCCCATTGTCGGACACTGTAACCCGGGTCCAACCTGACCGCCCGGAAGGCGCGATCCGGATACTGACAGTGCCGCTGCCGACACGGCTCTCCACCCCATGCAGAATGGCATTTTCGACAATCGGCTGAATCAGCAGCTTCGGTACCGGTACAGCCGCTTCCGGCTGTTCCAGTTCAATCGTCCAGGTCAGCCGCTCGCCCATACGCATCTCCATGATCTGCAGATACCGCCGCACCTGCTCCAGCTCTTCTCCGAGGGTAACCCATTCATCCATATTCGGACTTCCGATAATATAGCGAAACAACCGCGACATGACAACTACCAGCCCTGCCAGCTCTTCTTCCCCCTTCTCCTCCAGCGACCAATTGAACGCCTCCAGGGTATTGAACAAAAAATGGGGATTGATTTGCGCCTGCAGTGCCTTCAGCTCCGTACGGCTTTGCAGCATTTCTTTTTCATAGACTACCCGGATCAGATCATTCATATTTGCAATCATTCCGTTGTATGTGTTATTCAGCTCCCGGAGCTCCATCGTGGAGACCGGCTCCGGATTAGGGGTCAGCACCCCAAGCCTCGTCTTGCGCATTGCCCGGATCAGATGAATGATCGGCCTGGTAATCATCGTAGAGAGCAGGAACGAGAGCGACAGAAACAGCAGTGTTCCAATTCCGCCTGAGAACAGCAGCACTGTCTGGAGCACTGAGATGCCTTTAGTTACATAGCTGACAGGCGTAAGCACCAATAGCGTCCAGTTCGCCTTGTCCGAACGCTGCTTGACCTGCACATACTCCTTGCCTCGGAAACTCACGGTCTGATCGTCGGTCCAAAGGAGCGGCAGGAGGTTGGGCTCAGGCACTTCGCTGCTGCCAAGCAGATGCCCCTCATCACTGACCAGCAGGATCGATTCTCCACTGTCACTGCCAGAGAGCGGATCGTTCAGCTGAAAGTAGCTGCGCTGGATCTTGGCCATCAGGTAGCCGCCCCGCGAGAACCAGCGGTCCATCAGACTGACCTGACGGATGGCCAGCAGACTCTGGTCATCATTCGGATCGACGCCGATCCAGACCAGCCGGCCTTTCTGCTTATTGGCTTCAGCGATATAACGGTTGTCGATCCGGGTGCTGAGGCTGCCGTCTTTAATCGGGAACAGCAGCCGGTAATCGGCAGTGTACAGCTCCAATGAGCCGACACTCGGCATGTAGGCCTGATAGCTGGATACGATCTGCAGCAGCGATTGGCGCTGGTTGAAGGACACCTCTTGGCCGTTAAGCTCTTCCAGCAGCAGCTGCTGGACCGTCGGATGGTTGGCCACCTGCTCCATCAGGCTGTCTATCTGGCCGATCAGCGCATCCAGCCTGCCGTTAGCCTGAACTGCAGTCTGCTGGATGTGCCGTTCAGCATTATCTTTAAGCAACGAAGAAACCCTGTCATACACGAACGCTCCTGAAACTGCGATAATAACCAGCATGACACCCAGAAATCCCAGGAATATTTGATTACGCAGTGTATTCATTTCTCTAAATCTGCTGAACACCATAGCCTCCCCCTCACTGACAGCGTTTCCAACTCTATTTTCCAGAAGTCCGCCTGATTGTCAAGAACATTCATCTGCCAACACAGCAAAAAGCCCGTTCCTCAGAGGGAACCGGCGGGTCTGCTTCAAGCTGCTTATCGGATCGAAATCCCTTTTTTCATTTCCTTCATCTCATGATTCGTGTTCACGAGCATGGGCAGGATCTTCATGCTTCGGGTCATCGGCGAATTGCACTGCCAGCAGGTAGGTACATATTGAAACGCGAAATTGTCACGCATCCATCCGGTGCAGCCCTCTTTGGTGCAGGACCAAATGGCAGTATCCTCCTGTGGAAGATCCTCCAGTGCTTTTTTACGAAAATACATAAGTACCCCTCCCTCTAGTTCAAATCTGACGATTGGTATAACCTCTACAGGAACTTAGGACAGGCGGCTCTCTCTACATAAAAAAAGCTGCCCTCAACTGATGTTAAGGGCAGCTTAGTTTTCATACTACAGTTTTACAACGTTTTCGGCTTGTGGTCCACGAGCGCCTTGAGTTACGTTGAACTCAACGCGTTGGCCTTCGTCCAAAGACTTGAAG
>CAKMKL010000137.1 GCA_927443375.1 uncultured Paenibacillus sp.
TGCTGTTAGTATAAATAGTGGACACTCGTTAAGAGAATGAGAGAAAATACAATTGACGAGGAGGTGTCCACATGAGTGGAACACGAAGAAGCTACAACGAAGAATTTAAACGACAGACGGTAAAGTATATCCAGGAGCAGACCAAGACGGTGGCGGAATTAGCCCAGGAGCTGGATATCCCTGCAAAAACCATACATCAATGGTTAGGGAAATACCGGCAGTTCCAGAACGAACCCGTTTCCAGCCCAGAGCAAACGAGTGAGTTCAAACGGCAACTGGAGGAAAAAGATCAAACCATCGCTAGAATGGCAGAAGAGATGGAAATCCTAAAAAAAGCAGTGCACATCTTCAGCAATCCAAAGAACTAAGATTCCAGTTCATCGAGGATCATCGCTCCCGGTTCTGTATGGAGAGGATGTGCAGCGTACTACAGGTGTCACGGAGCGGCTACTACAAGTGGAGAACGGCCAAGCCAGGTCCGCAAGCAGCCCGAAAAGCGTTGCTATGCCAGCGGATTACTTATCATTTTCACGATACCCATGGTCGCTATGGCAGCCCTAAAATCACTATCCTCCTGCAGCGTGAAGGGCAAAAGGTCAGTGAACGTACCGTTGGAAAATACATGAGAGAACTCGGCCTGCGCTCCTGTGTCGCCAAGAAGTTTCGTGTGAATACGACCGATTCTAATCACGAGTTGCCCATTGCACCGAACCTGCTGAATCAGCAATTTAAGACGAAAAAACCCAACAAGACTTGGGTTACAGACATTACCTACATCCCCTGCCGTGAGGGACGGATGTACCTGGCCAGCGTGCTAGACCTTTGCACCCGAGAAATCGTAGGCTGGCGGCTTGGCGACCGAATGACTACCGCCCTCGTCTTAGATGCCCTGGACGACGCTCACAAGGCGAAACGCCCGAAGAAAGGCCTAATCCACCATTCCGATCGCGGCTCACAATACGCCTCCAAGGAGTACCGTGAGCGTTTGAAAAAGTACCGTATGAAAGCCAGTATGAGTCGTAAAGGTAACTGTTATGACAATGCCTGTATTGAATCTTTCCACAGCTTACTTAAGAAAGAGTTTGTGTACTGCACCCGATTCAAAACGAAGAAACAAGCCTATGACGCGATCTACCAGTACATTGAGTTTTTTTATAACCGCAAACGAATCCATGGTGCACTAGGCTATCTTTCGCCGGTTCAATTCGCAGCGAAATTTAAGCAAAAGGCAGCTTAATTCTTTTAAAGTCACGTCTACTTTCTTGACGGAGGTCCAAAAATCCCTTTGATTTCGGCCAAAAGGCGGGAAATGGCGAGATTAGAGGTAAAAATCCCTTTGAATTTAGCCAAAGTGCGGGAAAGGGCTAAATTAGAGGGGAAAGTCCCATTATATCTTGCAACACACAGACTTTAGAGGATTCTATGTGACGTGCAGTTGGAATCCTCAGCATAACAGGGGCCGCCCCCTTCGGCGAGGATGCTCCTCCCGTATACCAAGGGCTGCCAGAAGGCAGCACCTGGTGTATAGCACCTGGTGTACAGCGCCTGGCATGCAGCGCCTGGTATGCAGCACCTGGCATGCAGCACCAGGCGTGCCGCTCCATTCACAGCAGGAAGCTGGTTACAGCTTCTTGTAATAAATCACGGTGGCGTCCATACCGCCATCTGCGGAAATGACGTAATCCGGGATCTTGCCGGCTTCCACATAACCGCGGGACTGGTAAAGCAGGTTAGAGGGATCGCCTTCACGGGTATCGAGAATGATCAGGGTACGCCCATGTTCGGCCGCTGCCTGCTCTGCTGTCTCGATGAGCAGTCCGGCGATGCCTTTGCGGCGGTGGCCGGGATGCACCATCAGCTTAGCGAGCTCCGCACGGTGCGGCGCATTGGGTTTGAGCACCAAATGCAGCTGTACGGTACCTACAATAGTATCACCCTCCATGGCAACCCAGAGCAGCACGCCCGGACCGGGAACCCCCTGCCAGTAAGCGGAGGCAGCATTTTCGGCGAGTGGCGGCAGAAAACCGATGGAGGCGCCATCCTCCACGACATCGATAAGCAAAGGTGTTAACTGACGTACGGTTTCCGGCTGTAAGGCCTCCACTAATTTAACGGTAATGAGCTGATTCATCTTGCGGCCTGCCTTTCTCTGCATTCATTCCAGAAATTTAATTTAACAAACTGTTGTCAGAAGCCCCACTTCTAAAGTGGTGGGATGAATGGCTACGGTCTTTATTACCCAAAGGAAATCATCATCCACATATGCGAACGTTTGTGCTATAATATTTGTGAATTTATGGAAAAGAGTTGTGTGGCTTGCTCATACTGAAAGCGTATAAGTATCGCATCTATCCAAACCATGAGCAGCAGCGCTATTTAATGAGCGCATTCGGCGCAGTTCGCTTTATCTACAATAAGATGCTTGCGGATAAGATCGAACATTATAAAAGGGCAGGGAACATGCTCCATATTACACCTGCCAGATACAAGAAAGAATTTCAGTGGCTAAAAGAAGTAGATAGCCTTGCCTTAGCCAATGCCCAGCTCAATCTGGACAAAGCCTATAAACATTTTTATCGGAATAAGAACGCGGGTCTCCCTAAGTTCAAAAGCAAGAAAACGAACAACGATAGTTTTACAACAAACAATCAAAGGGGAACGATTGCGATTGAAGGCGGAACCCTCAAAATTCCAAAATTAAAGACAAGAATCCGAATTAAGGTCCATCGTCCATTCACGGGGCGAATCAAATCTTGTACACTCTCTAAAACACCATCTGGCAAATATTATGCTTCCGTTTTGGTTGAAACAGACATAGCCCCTTTACCGAAAGCAGAAAAGAAGTTGGGTCTTGATCTAGGACTAAAGGACTTTGCCATTACTTCCTGTTGTGAAGTGATCGCAAATCATAAACATCTTCGTAAATCTGATAAACTATTATAGAAGCTGCAAATGGACTTGTCAAGAAAGAAGAAAGGAAGCAATAACCGATATATGGCAAGACTCCAGG
>CAKMKL010000138.1 GCA_927443375.1 uncultured Paenibacillus sp.
CGTCGCCGGAGAACAGCTCGGCGCGCTCGCCGTCGAAGGTGCGCAGGTAGCGCGCCTCGAACCACCAGAACGCAGCCAGATCCGCAACCGCGTTCTTCTTGCTATCCTGATGGCTAAGGACATTAAATTGTCCAAGCTTGCGGAAGAGCTCGCCGTATCCTCGCGCAGTGTGAGCGCCTGGGTATACGAAGGACGTATTCCTTCCAGAAACAATCTGGAGAAGGTCTGCCGCCTGCTAGGCTATCCGTCCCATATCCTGTTCAATGAAGCTCTCCTGCGGCAAAGTCCGATTGTATGCCAGCCTACACCTTCACGTTTTATGAAAAGAACACTTGCCCACTCACCGCAGAACAATGTGATTTTGACGGGACTATGCATGGTGTATGATTTCTCTGTAACCGATGTCAGCATCTGGATCGGTGTACATCCCGGCACATTCCGCAAATGGCTGCATCAATGCCATCTTCCAACCTTGGCCCTGCAGGAAAAAGCCGAAAACTTCTTCCGCATTCCGCGGAATATTCTGTTCGCTGACTGCGATTTGAGATAGGCGGGCGCAAAGTCCCACATGAACATTCCCCTACAACCTGGTTCCAACTATACTTAAGGCCATTCTTTATATAAAAGAAGGGCCTATTGACGTCTGATGAGCTTCAGTTTATTTTACGCGCAACAATGTATCTCAGTATGTATTCTTGGATGCCTCCCTGTTCACTCTGCAGCTTCTCAAGGAATGATCCGGTCTGAAGAATCTCAGTCCCGGAGAAATGGATTCTTAAATCTTCTTCACTGAAAAAGTGGGCATACTTTCCTGGTTTGTATTCATAAGTCCCCGGTTCAAGCTGTCTGCCGCAGCCGTTATTGCGGTCTTCATCGGAGAAACTCGTGAAAAAAAGCAGTCCTCCGGTACGCAGCTGGGCAAGACTTGCGGCAATCAGCTGCTTCCGCTCCTCTTCCGGAAACAAATGAAGCACATCGTAGCAGTAGACGGCATCAACCTGGGTATTCAGCTGCGGTTCCAGTGCAGAACCGGCGATGAAGATAGTGTCCGGGTCCCATGCTGCAGCAAGCTCCAGGGCCTCAGTGCTTAATTCGATCCCGTAGGTAGAGAATGCGGCTGAGAATACCCTGCTGTTGCGTCCATATCCCGCACCGGGAACCAGGACAGAGCCCAGACCCGCTTCCTGAAACTTCTCTTTGGCCCACTCCGCGGAGGGACTGGGCTCCCTTCCCCAAATCATGCCTTCACGGGCAAACCGCCTGCTCCAGTATTGCGACATATCTGTTCCCCCCTCTGATGATACTAACCTTTACCTCTATACCAGTACTGGTAACTCTATCTATTTCTGCGGAGATTTGCTTATGACCTGTTAGTAACAGCTTATATCTGTTATTTTCTATCATAATTGGCCAGACTCATTCACACAAAGTATAAGCGCACAGCAAAAAAACGGCCAGTCCGGTATTCCGGGACAGTGGCCGTTCTTGTTAGTTCATATGAAAAGAACCATTCCTGCAGCTACCAGCTTGATTTGGTGACACCGGGAATCTGTCCTTTCAGCGCCAGTTCACGGAAGACGATCCGCGAAACCTTAAATTTGCCCAGATAACCTCTGGGTCTGCCGGACACGGCACATCTGTTCTTTTGCCGGGTGGCCGAGGAATCGCGGGGCAGCTTTTGCAGTGCCATATAATCCCCCTGCGCTTTCAGTTCTCGGCGTCTATCCGCGTATTTGGCGACCAGTTCCTGACGTTTGCGCTCTTTAACTACTTTAGATTTCTTTGCCATGTGGTGTATCCTTCCTTCCTAATTCAAATATTATTTTTGCTTATTCATTCAACGCGGACTTCAGTGCTTCAAGATTCTGCCGCATGATCCCCACATAATCTAGTTTATTACTGAGGTCCTTATCGGTTAATCCCTCAATCGGATTCAGTACAGCCGCTTTGGCTCCGATTTCCTGGGCAATAGTATCTGCTACACTGGAGGAGACGAGGGTTTCAAAAAAGATCGTCTTTACATCATGTGCCTTCGCAAACTCAACAATCTCAGCCATTTGGGCGGCGGAGGGCTCCTGTTCCGGTGAGAGGCCGGCAATCGGCACTTGTGTTAGGCCATACTCCTTAGCAAGATAGCCGAAGGCTGCATGCTGGGTAATGAAATCCGTGCGCTTCGTACCCGCAAGTCCGTCTTTGAAGTCCTGATCAAGCTGTTCCAGCTTAGCGACATAGCTGTCTGCATTGGTTTGGAATGCACCGGCATTCTCAGGAGAAGCAGCGGACAAGGCAGCTTCAATGGTACGGACCTCTTGAATTGCCAAGGCAGGAGCCAGCCAGACATGGGGATCAAGTCCGCCATGGTCGTGATCGTGGCCCGGTTCTTCTTCAGCATGAGCTTCATCCGCATGTTCATGATCTTCTTCGGCATGATCATGGTCATCCGCTTCTCCTTCGGCATGAGCCTCTTCCTCCTCTGTGCCTTCCATCATCTCCAGTCCTTTGCTGGCTTCCACGGCAACCAGCTTGCTGCCTGAGGCACTGTCCAGCACCTGCTCAGCCCAGGCCTCCATGCCAGCCCCATTGTAGACGAACACATCGGCACCGGTAATTGCTGCCATGTCCCGGGCGGTCGGCTCCCATTCATGCGGCTCGATTCCGGCAGGGACCAGCGTCTCCACATCGGCGAGATCGCCAACGATGTTTTTGGTGAATTCGTACATCGGATAGAAGCTGACTTTAATATTCAGCTTATCCGGGGCAGCAGAGCTGGTCTCTACTGAAGATGCGCCAGGGTTAGCATTAGCACCTGTATTGCCGGCATTATTTTCAGAGTTGCTGTTGCCGCAGCCGGCGGCAATCAGCAATGCAGACAGGGACAGAACAGCAAGATGACGAATTCGAAAAGTATTCATTAGGGATAACAGCTCCTTTTTTCTTCAATGATTTCTATGGTTTGGAATGAATTTCGAGTTGCTTCAAAGGTTTTCTATATTTGCTGCGGCGGTGTTTCAGCCTGAATAGCTTCTGAACCCCGATTGCTGTAAGCAGGAATATAAGCAAAATAATGGCGATCGTGCCTCCAGGAGGTGTATTGATGTAATAGGATGCGGTTAGACCGCTGAAAACGCCAAGCAGGCCTGTCATTACTGCAATTACTATTGCGGCGGTGAAGCCGGAGGCGATGCGCAGAGCGATCGATGCCGGGAGCACAATCAGTGCGGACACCAGCAGTACACCGACTACCGGCATAGCTGCAGCAACGGTCATTCCCGTAAGCACAGCAAACGAAAAGGACAGCAGCCCTGTATGTACACCGCTGATGCTGGCGGTTTCTTCGTCAAAAGTCAGGCTGTATAGAGGCCTGCGTAAAATGATGAAATAAAGCAATCCTGCGGCAGCGACAAGCGCGATAAGCTTTAGCTGGGTATCGCTGACGGCGACGATGGAGCCAAACAGATAGGAGCTGAAGCTCTTGCTCAGATTCTGCCTCAGGCTCATCAGTACAACTGCTAGCGCCAGCCCCGAGGTCATGATGATCGCTACCGGAAGCTCGCTGTATGTACGGTAAGAACGGCGCAGCTGCTCGATGACGATGCCGCCGGCAACAGCCACCGCAAAACCGCTGAGCGCGGGATCCACCTGCAGCACCGTGCCCAGTGCTACCCCGGCAAGCGATACATGCGACAGCGTATCAGCCATCAGCACCTGGCGGCGCAGCATCAAATACACGCCAAGCAGCGGACCAATCAGGCCAATCAGGCCCCCGGCCCAAAATGCGCGCTGCATGAATTCGTAACTAAACATGTCCAGCCCTCCTGCTCCTTCCGCTCCAGGCTGATGATGCTATCCAGATAGGGGCTTGTTTCTTCCAGGCCATGAGTGACCATAATCACTGTCCGGCCATGAGCCTGTACATAATGACGCATGAGCCCATAGAATCCGGTACGGCTCTCCAGATCCATGCCGGTTGCAGGTTCGTCCAGCACCAGCACCTGAGGCTGCTGGGCCAGCGCCCGGGCGATGCAGATCCGCTGCTTCTGTCCGCCGGACAATTCACCGATTCTGCGGTCGCGGTATTCCCACATATCCACCTGCCGCAGGCAGCGCTCCACAAGTTCCTCATGCTCCTTCGTGAAGCGCCGGAACAGCCCCAGCCGACCATAGCAGCCGGAACGGACCAGTTCAATAACTTTGCTGGGAAATCCGGCATTGAAAGATGCGACCTGCTGCGGAACGTAGCCGATTTCCAGCCTGCCGTCCGCAGCCAGCTCCTTGTTTAAGGCAACTGTTCCGCTCCATGGCCGGAGCAGTCCCAGCATCAGCTTAAGCAGTGTAGTCTTCGCTGCCCCGTTCGGGCCGGTAATCCCGATAAACTGCCCGGCTTCAATATCCAGTGAAAGGCGATCGATGACCGGATCCTCCCCGTAACCGAATACCACTTCCCGCATCGATGATAAAATCATGGAGTCGCCTCCCTTTCATACCTCTAAATTGCTGCTTCTTATTGCTCTAATGACTATGATTTAATCGTAATAATTACGTATAATCCTCACTGATCTTATCGTAACAATTACGATTTGTAAACCCTAAACAGCAAATTAATCTTAATATTCACGATTATCCTTCCCGTCAAGGCAGCAAAAAGCCGGAATCACAAACTAACGATTCCGGCCCGTCTCGGACTTTCTCCTGATCGTACAGTGCTATTCCTGAGCTGCCGCGAGCAGCTCCTCTGCCGGCCAGGGCAAAGGATTATTGAACTGCTTCCAGTCCTGCTGCATCTCTTCCGTAGTCAGCAGACATCTGTCGAGCCGCGCTTCCAGGACGGCCCGTTCCATGCCGACACCAATGAACACGATCTCATTCATCCGGTCTCCCCACTGCTCATCCCACTTGGCCTTTATATCCGGCTCATTCTCTAGCACCTCAAGCTGCTGCACTTCCGGCAGTGTGGCCAGCCAGTAACCGGCAGGCCCGAACTGGATCGAGGGCCCGGCCTGGCTTAATGTCGCGGCAAGGTCTCCGCCTACCGCAAGCCAGACGAGCCCTTTGGCGCGCACAACCTCCTCCGGCCAGTTGCTGAAGAAGGAGCTTAGTCTCTGCGGATGGAACGGCGTTCTGCGCCGGTAGACAAAGGAACTAATGCCGTATTCTTCTGTTTCCGGTGTATGGCCGTCCTTATTCAGCTCGGCGATCCAGCCGGAGGACATGCTTGTTTGCTCAAAATCAAACCGTCCCGTATTCAAAATTTCCTTAGGATCCACCACGCCCTGTACCGTGCGGATGATCCTGGCTGACGGCTGAAGCCTGCGCAGGACTGCCTCCAGCTTGTTCAGCTCCTGCTCTTCCACCAGATCACATTTGTTGAGCAGCAGGACGTCACAGGTCTCAATCTGGTCGATCAGCAGATCGACAATATCACGGTAGTCACCTTCCCCGGCAGTCATATTCCGGTCGATCAGACTGTCGCCCGAAGCAAAGTCATGCCAGAACCGGTTAGCATCAACCACGGTGACCATCGTATCCAGCCGGGCCAGCTCGGTAAGATCAATATCGAGCTCCGGATTGGCGTAGGTAAAGGTCTGGGCCACAGGAACAGGTTCACTGATGCCGGAGGATTCGATCAGAATATAATCGAACCGGCCTTCAGCGGCCAGAGAGCTTACTTCACGCAGCAGATCATCCCGCAGGGTGCAGCAAATGCAGCCGTTAGACATTTCCACCAGCTTCTCTTCCGTCCTTGAGAGTGTATTTCCAGATTTCACCAGATTGGCATCCACATTCACCTCGCTCATGTCATTGACAATGACCGCCACCTTCAAACCGTCGCGGTTATGCAGAATGTGATTCAACAGTGTGGTTTTACCGGAACCGAGGTATCCGCTCAGCACAGTTACAGGTATTTTCTTCATCAGTTTTACTCCTCACCTTCGCATAGTTTCATTCTACTTGTCACAGTCAGCTCAGCGTGTCTCCCGGTGCAGTGTAACGCGCTTTAGACGCGGACAATACTTCTTCATTTCCAGCCGTCCCGGATTATTTCTCTTATTCTTGGTAGTGGTATAGTTGCGGTCGCCTGTTTCTGTACAAGCCAAAGTTACAACTACTCTCATCGTATTCAGCTCCTTTTATTTAATCGTAATAATTACGATTTACACATCATACAGGTAATAATAACCGGATGTCAACCGTCCCGGCAGAAAATTCTAATGATCATCACAGGAACTCTCTTAGAATTGTGGTCTTTCTGTCCGCCAAATGACGTATAGATGGAATTATGAAACTATGATTCTTGCAGTTACAAAATAACAAAAGCGGGAGTGTGGACCATGAAGATTCCGGTGATGATATTGAGCGGTTTTCTGGGGAGCGGGAAGACAACCCTCCTGCTCACCCTGCTGAAGGAGAGCAAGGCACGGGGATTGAATCCGGGTGTGGTGATGAATGAGCTCGGGAAACGCGATGTGGACGGATACATTCTGCAGGAGCATACAGGCACAACGGTGGAAAAGCTGCTGGACGGCTGTGTCTGCTGCAGCCGCAAGGAGGATCTGCCGCGGAGCCTGAATGCCCTGCTCGCCCGGCGGCCGGATATTATCTTTGTTGAGCTAACCGGGGTTGCCGATCCCGAAGAAATTGCCAAATCGCTGCAGGCCCCTCCGCTAAGCGAGCGTCTCATGCTGCATTATACGGTTACGGTGCTGGATGCGGAGAATGTACTGGAGTATAACAGCCGTTTTTCGGCCGATAAGCAGCTGATCCGCACCCTGCGCAAGCAGCTGAGCGGTGCCGACCTGCTGATCGTCAATAAATCCGATCTCGTGGAGCCGGAAACGTTATGGAGAATTGAAAAGACTGTCCGTAAGTATAACGCGGACTCGGAAATCGTCTTTACCCATTACAGTGAAATTAATCTGGCTCCGCTCCTGGCCGGAATCGCCCGTCAGGCCCCCCGCAGCGCCGCGGCACAGCACAGCTCCCGCAGCATTCATGGAGTTCCGCTGGAGCGCATGACTTCGGGACACTCCCGGGGAGCAACTGCTGTACAGGAGCCCGAAACAAAGACGGAAGCCTCCTATTCACAAGTCACTGCCATTACGCTAACCTTCCCGCAGGCAGGGGAGCGGAGCATCTGCAGAGGGGAGCTGGAGGTTTTTTTCCAAGAATGGGGCAGCAGCCTGATAAGGGCAAAAGGACATGTCCGTCTATCCGGACAGGAACAAGAACTCCAGCCCGTTCAGCTGGTCCAATTCGCCGGAAACCGCGTGACCTGGGAAACCTCCCGCTATCCCGGCTTGCCCTATATCGTATTCATCGGTCTTAATCTGGATGAGAAACGTCTTGCCGAGGGCTGGAATGCACTGTTCGCTTAAAGCGAAGACCGGGAAGGAGCTAATCCAGCCTTGACAACCCTTTTTCCGCTCAAAATCCTGCCGCTGCTTGTTCCCGCCGTCTTCCTGATCATCTTCGGCATGGTCTGGCTGCCGGAACACCCGGAGCTGCTGGACAATGCGTATATGGACACCTTCAAAACATCCTTTATCGGTATTTTGCTGGAAGCCCTGCCTTTTGTGCTGCTGGGAGCGCTGCTCTCCTCGCTGCTTCGCGTATTCGTGCCGGACGAATGGATCTCGCGGTGGATCCCGCGGCGGCCGGTCCCGGCGATTTTGTTCGGCTGTCTGCTTGGCATTATTTTTCCGGTCTGCGAATGCGGGATGATCCCGCTCGTCCGCCGCCTGATGCACAAAGGGATGCCGCTATATGTAGCCGTCGTGTTCATTCTGTCCGGCCCGATTCTGAATCCTGTCGTCTACGGGGCAACACTGACTGCCTTCCGCTCTCATCCATGGTTGGCTTATGCGCGGATGGGACTGGCTTTTGCCGTGGCTGCAGGGATCGGACTCATCATTTATGCCACGGTCCGAAAATCGCCGCTGCGCCTGTCCATCCAACGGGAGACTGCCGAACCCCATCAGCTCCGTACGCGCGGAGGCCGGCTGGTCTCGGTCCTTGTACATACCTCGGACGAGTTTTTTGAAATGGGCAAATATTTAATCATCGGCTGCCTGCTGACCTCCGGCATTCAGACTTTTATGAATCATGGCAGCCTGACCGCTATCGGAGAACAGCCGCTCGGCTCCTACCTGTTCATGATGGGACTCGCCTTTGTGCTCTCCCTGTGCTCGACTTCCGATGCCTTTGTTGCGGCTACCTTCCTGCATACGTTTCCTGCCGGTTCTCTGCTCGCCTTCATGGTGCTTGGTCCGATGCTTGATTTCAAAAATTCACTTATGCTATTGTCGCTGTTCAAAACCCGATTTGCCTTATACCTGTTCTTCCTGATCTTCTCTGCTGTGTTTACCGGTTCGGTGCTCGCTTCATTATGGCTGTGAAAAGCGAGTTTTGCCGAAGCAGTTCGGGGATGATTATGCTTACAAAACTTAGCCTATGCTTTCGAAGCGAGTTTTGCCGAAGTCATTCGGGGATGATTATGCTTACAAAACTTTTAGGAGGTCCACATGAATGACCCGCGAAGCATCCGCATTCATTATCTGCTCAGGGCGGTCATTCTGCTCGGTTTTGCGCTGTATATCGGTCATTTAAGCCAGCAGGATGCACTGCATTATTATGTTGCGCCCAAGCTGGCGCGCTGGATCAGGCTCTGTCCGGTGCCGCTGTCAATGATGGCTGCAAGTCTCGGTCTGCAGGCTTTATTCGGTAAAAGCAGCGCACTCTGCGACTGCGAGCACCAGCTCCCCCGTTCTCTGCTGAGGAGCAGTGCCCTCTACGGCCTGTTCCTGCTCCCCCTGCTGCTCGGCTTTCTGCTTCCCGACCGGGCGCTAGGCAGCGAAGCGGCTGCAAGGAAGGGAATCTCCCTAACCTATGCCCTGCCTGAAACCGGGAGAGAGGAGCGCTTTACCGCTGTTAATCCTTATCAGGCAGAATTCGCCGAGCTGGCCGGTAAGCTGTATAAGCAGCCGGTTATCCACGTACATCCGGAGATCTTTTCGGAGACGTTCGGTGCAATTGATCTGTACAAGAAACAATTTGAGGGCAAAGAGATCAGCGTGTCCGGATTTCTGTACCGTGAGCAGCGGGCGGGCAGATATACCTATGCAGTAAGCCGCTTTCTCGTACAGTGCTGTACAGCAGACGCGACCCCTTTTGGCATCCTGCTGGACCCGCAAACGCAAATAAGCCTGCCCGCAGACACCTGGATTGAGGTACGGGGCAAGCTTCATGTTGCAGTATTTGAAAATGAGGAAATTGTGATGATAACACCAGAGAGTCTGACACCGGTTCCTCAGCCTTCGACACCCTATGTGTACACCAGCGCCGACTCCATTGCAGCCTGGGAGCAGCTCCCGGCTAGCCCGGCGGAATCTGAAGCTAGATAACAGCATCCAGCTCTTCGTCATCATTGACCGATCTGTGCGGATTAACCACCTCAACCATCAGGCGGGCCGGAATGCAGATAATCTGCTGTTTCGGCCTGGAGATGAATCCCATCTCCATTGCAATAGGCAGCGGCGCATTCGAATAAGTCATCTGAATGCCATAGTCATAAACTATCAGCGTGTTGTGGCCAAACCTCGTCTTGATATCGATCGTCCGCTCTTCCTTGGTCAATGCGATAGTTTTATAGACTTTACCGTTTACTGTAATCACAGCCTTTAAATCCCCCTGCGCATAATGCTCACCCCGGGTATCCATCCATTTGAACCCGTAAATGGAGCCTGCCAGCAGCAGAACCAGCACAATAATCATTAAATCGCCGCGTTTCATCGTATGCAATACTATTCCCTCTCGCCAACTGAATTTAAATATCGTAATTATTACGAATAATATAAATATAATTAGGAGAGGCAGCTTTGTCAACGATTACGCATCCGTTTCAGTACACTTCGCAGCAAAAACGTAATTAGCACATAGACTAGCAGCACCACAACCAGCGTTACCATCCGCTCTGCTGTAGAACCATCTGCGAACAATACCGGGCCCAGCCCAAAAAAGGTAACGGTCAGGTACAGCAGAGCAAGCAGTATATAAAGGAGCCATTTCATGTAGAGACCCTCCCTTCACAAGGGTAGTATACTCTATCTGCGGATTTGGGCAGACCACTCCCGCAGCACCCTGTCCAGCTCCTCCGTACGAATCGGTTTGGAGATGAAGTCCTGCATGCCTACTTTCAGGCACAGCTCCCTGTCTTCTTTTTGGGCAAACGCCGTAGCTGCTACAATCACCGGATACAGCCCGTGCTCCTCCCTTATTTTCATGGCAGCCTCAATACCGTCCATCAGCGGCATTTGAATATCCATAAAGATCAGATCATAGTGATGCGAGCGCACCGCTTCAACAGCCTGCTGACCATTTAGAGCCACATCGGCCGCATATCCCCGCTTCTTCAGATAGACCTGCAAAATTTGCAGGTTCACCGGATGATCTTCGGCAATCAGAATCGAGAGCGGTCCGAATTCACCTGTAGAGTACTCTGTACGTCTGTTTTTCACTTTTATCAGTTTATCCCCGGCGCCTGCAGTAAGGATTCCCTGGGCAGACTGCTGCGGGATTAATGCTTCAATGGTGAAGTAGAATTCCGATCCCTCATCCTCCTGGCTGTCTACCCCAATCGCTCCGCCTAGCAGCTCGACCAGCTTTTTGCTGATCGCAAGCCCCAGTCCAGTCCCGCCATACTTACGGTTAATGGATGGATGCAGCTGGGAAAAGGATTGGAACAGCAAGCCTTGACTTGCTTGCGGAATGCCAATACCGGTATCCTTTACAGTGAACTTGAGAATCGCCTGCCCGGGCTCCCTGAACGCTTCCAGCTTCACAGAAAGACTGACTGACCCTTCTTCGGTAAATTTCACAGCATTCCCTACGAGATTAATAAGAATCTGTCGCAGCCGTCCTTCATCGGTTACCAGAAGCTGCGGAAGCGCAGAATCAATCTCTGCATGCAGTATAAGGCCCTTTTCCTTTACCCGGGGGTAAAAAATTTCGGTGACATGGGTCATGACCTGGCGGAGATCGACCGCCTGCAGCTCGATGGACATCATCCCCGCCTCAATTTTACTGAAATCAAGCACCTCATTCAGAATATGCAGCAGTGAACCGCCGCTTTTATTAATGATTTGCGTATAATATTGCTGCTCTTCACTAAGTTCCGTTCCGGCGAGTAAATCAGCCATCCCGATAATCCCGTTCATCGGTGTGCGCAGCTCATGGCTCATGATTGCCAGAAACTCCGATTTTGCCCGGTCCGCCTGCTCTGCCGATTCCTTGGCCCGCACAATAGCCTTTTCCTCGGTAATGTCGCGGAAGACCACAACAACACCCTTGCGCTCCCCATTGTCGAACAGCGGGGTCATCCGGTATTTGACGAGAAAGCTGGAGCCGTCCCGTCTCCAGAATACCCCCTCCTTCTCTTCGTAGGACAGATGCTCGGAGAACCATTCCGGCAGCGTCTTGCCGCCCCCCGGGTATGGCTCGCCGTCCAGCCAGGTCTGCTGTATCGAGTGCAGCGCAATGCTTCCTCCCAGCTCCCCCGGTCCATAGCCCAGCATCGCAGAGGCAGCAGGGTTAATGAACACCGTTTCACCTTCAAGACTCATCCCGAAAATACCCTCGGTAACTGAATTCAGGATCAGTGCATGCTCATAGCTTAGCTTCTCGATCTGCTCCAGATGGCGTTTGCGCTCCGTAATATCGCTCGTGATGGCAAATACCCCGACAACCCGGGAGTCCAGCAGTATCGGTACATAAATCATACTTACCTCAACAGCATGGCCGTCCCTGTGAATCAGCCGGCTCTCAAAGGTCTGAGCCACACCGCTGGCAGCGAGCTTGAACCGGTCTGACACAAAATCCAGTTCATCCAAATCAATAAGCTCACTGTAGGACGAATGCATCAGACTCTCGCGGGAATAACCGGTCAGATACTGGAGACTGGCATTGAGCGATTGAATGCAGCCCTCCAGATCCATCGCAATAATTGCGGAGGGATTGTATTCGAACAGGGATTTGTAGCGGTTCTCACTTTCCATCATTTTAAGCTCATACTGCTTGCGCTCCGAAACATTGCGTGTCACACCGATGATCTCGGATGCCCCGCCAGTCCCAGAGGTGATATGACGAAGCGTTGTCTCCACCCACATATATGTGCCGTCTTTACACCGGAAACGGAAAACGATCGGTTCAAGCTGCCTCCCGCTCCCGCCTTCGATCCGATATGCCTGCACTCTGTCTTTATCCTCCGGATGAACATAACTCATTCCGGCGGTACCTATCAATTCTTCCGGGGTAAATCCGAACATCTGCTGGCATACCGGGGAAGCATACAGATAAGTGGCCTCCTCATCCGAGGCATTCCTTGTAATGAAATCCTGGGTATTCTCCGAAATCAGCCGGTAATTGTGCTCGCTTTCCCGCAGCTGCGCCTCCATCATCACTTGTACGGTCACATCCTGAACCACACCGCTGATATAACGCATATTCCCTGAAGCATCCAGCGCAGTTTTCCAATGGGCATCAATAAATTTCTTCATACCGACTGCTGAGGTAATCCGGAACACCTTGTTTCCGTTCCCCCCATGCTCCAGACAATCCAGTATCGCTTGAATGACCCCGGGCAAATCCTCCGGATCTATACTGCCCATAATAAGCTTAGGGTCATATAAGGAATGGTTGCTGTTATCATCCGTATGTCCGAAAATATGGCGCATTTCCCTTGAGGCGGTCAGCTGCTTGCCGGCATGATCCCACTCCCAGGAGCCCATCTTCGCCAGGAACTGGGCGTTCGCCAGCATCTCTTCATACTTCTTCCGCACTGTAATATCCCGGGCAACTGTGAGCACCTGCTCCACTTCACCGTTTGAATTACGCATCACCTGAAAAGAGCTCTCAATCCACAAATAATCCCCGTTTTTATGCCTTACTCTGCGGGTAAACACATCGCTGTCTGAAAAGAGCTTCCCGTTCTCCCTCATCTCATGTGCATCTTCCTCATGATAGAACTCCGGCCTTTTTTTGCCGATCGTTTCTGAGGCGGGATATCCCAGCATTCTTTCTACAGAGGGAGATACATAAAATATAGTGCCGTCAGGATAAGCCAGCGAGATCATATCCGGTGTGTTTTGCGTAATCAGATTATAGAGATTATGCTCCTCCCTGATCTTCTTTTCCGCCTGTTTGCGTTCCGTAATATCGGTCAATTCCGCAATCATATATGTAGGGGCTTCCGCATTCTCCTCAAAGGTTAGAAATAAATGCAGCGCTACCCAGAACACTTCACCGTTTTTACGCAAAAACCGTTCTTCGCTGTCTACAGCCGTGCCGGGGCTTTGCAGCAAAAGCTTCATTACCCGGTCCTGATCCGCCCGGTCCTTTTCTTCTGCACAAGTAATATCCATATACCGGAGACCTATAAACTCCTCCTCCGTAAATCCGAACATCTTGCATAAGGCATGGTTGGCCAGCCGGATCGTCCCGTCCTCCAGGGAAACAACAGCAAATCCTGTAGAAGAGCGCAAAAATAGTGTTTTATAAAGAGTGTCGGACAATGATAATGCCTCCTCTGTAAAAGTCGGGGGGTCGTAAATTATAAACATTATAACCTTTTTTCGGCCAACACGCCCTAGATATGAAGTCCTGTAAACCGCAGCTGCTGAGGTACAGAAAAAACCGCCCCTTTGTCACCGGAATGACTGTGTGGCGGTCTTTATGTGCCCGAGAACATGAAAAAACCCTTCGTTAGAAGGGTTTGGTTAAAACGATGATGCGGTTTACAGGACTTCATATCTAGGGCGTGTTGGCCGAAAAAAGGTTATAATGTTTATAATTTACGACCCCCCGACTTTTACAGAGGAGGCATTATCATTGTCCGACACTCTTTAT
>CAKMKL010000139.1 GCA_927443375.1 uncultured Paenibacillus sp.
TACGCCTCCGCCCGCAGCAGTTCCGAAGGTGAGATAACCCTTTATCCCGATGAGGGGAAGATTCTCTATAACGGCAAGCCGTTCAATAGCGAGCTGCAGCATCTGATGGGCTATCTGCCGGAAGAACGCGGCCTGTACCCGAAGGTGAAGGTCAGTGAGCAGATCATCTATCTGGCCCGGCTGCGCGGCATGGCTGCTGGAGATGCGGAGAAGAGCCTGCGTTACTGGCTGGACCGCTTTGAAGTTCCAGAATATTACAACAAGAAAATTGAGGAGCTCTCCAAGGGCAATCAGCAGAAAATGGGCTTTATTGCTGCCGTTGTACATAAGCCGCAAATTCTTATCCTTGATGAAGCCTTCAGCGGACTGGATCCGGTAAATGTGGAGCTGTTAAAGGACACTGTCAGAGAGATGCGCGATCAGGGGACGAGTATTCTGTTCTCTACCCACCGCATGGAGCATGTCGAAGAGCTGTGCCGGAATATTACAATCCTCGACCGTTCCAACACAGTAGTTCAAGGGGATATCCGCGAGATTAAAAAGGGCTATCCGCGCGAGGAGGTATTCCTGCGGACGGCTGGAGAAGTCTCCGGGCTGGAGGGAATCGCCGGGGTAACCGCAGTACAGCGGCAGGAGCGGGGCTATGTGCTGGCGATCAGTGAGATAGGGGTAGCACAGCGGATTTTGCAGCACGCCGTGCTTGCCGGTGAAGTTGAACATTTCGAAATCAAGGAACCGACGCTAAACCAAATCTTTATCAGAGCGGTGGGTGAATCCAATGAATAAGCTGGGACCGATTATCGCATTTACTTTCAAAAATAAGGCACGGACTAAATCTTTTACGATCACAACGCTGATCATCGTGCTTCTGATTACCATCGGTATGAACATTCCTTATTTTATCGACAAGTTTAGCGGCGACGATGAAGCCGGTGCTGCACGCGTCGGAGTTGTTACGGATGCCGGAACCCCGGTATCGGGACTGCTGCTGGCTTATACTGCGCCAGAAGATTCCGAGACCCAGGTAACGCTGGAGTCCTATGCGTCTGCAGAGGACGCGGCTCTTCAAAAGGGACTCAAGGAAGGCGACATTAAGGGTTATCTCACCTTCGGAACTGCTGCGGGCGGAGGCGTACCTCCGGTCACATACCACAGCAATGAAGGAGAGCTGGACGGAGATATCCAGAGCTATCTGCAAGCTGCCCTGCAGCAAGTCAATACGCAGCTGATTACGGAAGGCAAGCTGACGCAGCAGGAGGTGTCCGCCATATTCACACCGGTCACGATAGCTACGCAGCAGATCGGCGGAGGAAGCGGGACTGACGGCGGCGGTCAGGATGAATCTGCACCAGCGATCAATTATGTGATTGTCTATGTACTGCTGATGCTCTTCTTCTTATCGATTATGCTGACCGGCAATATGATTGCCGCTGAGGTCACAGCAGAGAAAAGTTCGCGCATTATGGAAATTCTGATTACGAGCGCTTCACCGCTGAGCCAGATGTTCGGCAAGGTGCTGGGGGTGTTCCTGGTCGGGCTGCTGCAGATTGCGATCATTGCCGCGAGCATTGCGGCGAACCTGCTGCTGCCGCATAATTCGGGTATTCTGACGGATTTCGATCTTGACTTGAGTCAATTGAATGTAGGCATTCTGGTTTACGGCCTCATCCTTTATATTCTGGGCTTCTTCCTGTATGCGCTGATGTATGCCGCTGTAGGCTCGATCGTGAGCCGTACCGAGGAGCTGGGCCAGGCAAGCATGCCGGTGATGATGCTGGGTTTTGTGAACTACTATATTCCGACCTTCAGCGTTTCTGCACCTGACACACTGCTGGTTAAGATCGCCAGCTTCGTACCGTTCACTTCACCGCTCAGCATGCTGCTGCGGATCGGTGTCGGAGATGTGGCTGTATGGGAAATCGCAGTTTCACTGGTTATTCTGCTGGTCACTATCTTCCTGTTAGGCTGGCTGGCGGCCAAAATCTACCGCACAGGAGTCCTGATGTATGGCAAACGTCCTAGTATCAAAGAGATTAGAAAAGCTATGAAGGCATACAAAATTTAAGGAGTGGGAATCATGGATAAAAAACAGCAACAAAACTTAGCACTGCTGTTTATGTCATCTTTCTTCTCGCTGACTTCGAGCAGACTTGTTCCAGATAGCGGGTCGAATCTGATGGATTTTACGCAAGGGCTTCTAACCGGTATAGGCATTACCGGAATGCTGATGGCTATCGTATACTTTGGCAAGTATCATAAGCGCAGCCATTAGGTTAGGAATTCGTTTCAGCGACAACGATTTAAAGGCACCTCCGCAGTTAATGCGGAGGTGCCTTTTTTGCGCAGCGGCTAAGGGATTCACTTAAGCTGGTGATCCGGCCGTTTATAGTGTACCTTAATAGTAAGGAGTGGTGATTTTGAAATTAAACATAAAAACCCCCGTGCTGGTCACGGTTTCTATTGTACTGATCATAGTGAGCAGTATGCTTAGGCCCGAAGGCTCAACAATGCTGGGTGCGCTGCAGACACTGCTGCTTGGTCTTGGAATCCTGGGATGCCTGATGGCTTTTTTACGGTTTGCCAAGAGTGGCAATAGTAAGGGCAAAGACATAAGCAAAGGCAAGAGCAAGAGTAAAGGCAACAGTAAAGGTAACAGCAAGGGCAAGTAAGCCAATAAAGCCGCAGCAGATTGCTGCGGCTTTATTGGTGCATGAATCAGAAGAACAGACAGACCATTTACACAATAGACAAATTAGCCTGGGAACTCAGCGGCTTCTGCCCCGCTGTGTGCTCACGAACCCGCCGGAGTTGAGCCTTCAGCGCCGGCAGGCTTTTGCCGAGAATTGTGCCGATTTCGGGCAGCGGTAGCAGCAGTCCATACCATAGCGCTTTTACGAGCTGATCATCCCAGGACAACCCTTTTGAGGTGCGCAGATTCCGGCTCTTCGAGGATTTTGTGCATTGCAGGAGGCACTCCCGGTAGGCTTCTACCGGAATGTCGGCTGCTTTGAGCTTTCCTTTGCAATAACGCTCATACAGCTTGTTGAAGGTTCCGGCCGTCACCCGCTCAGCTTCACTGCCCTTCCCGAGCAGAATGGAGCTGAGCGCAAGGACACCTCCGCTGTACTCCCGGATATATTGCTCAAATCCGGCGGCAGCGGCCGGCTGCGGGGATAAAAGGTCAGGCATGTCAGCACGTTCCTTCCTGGATTAAGAGATGGATTAATGTATAGCAGTGCGCAAAAAACCGCAGGCAGAGAAGAACCTCTGCTGCGGTCCGGAAACAGGCGGAAACAGGCCTGACGCCAAAACATGGCGGATCAAGGGGCTCTCTACACGCTTACGAGGATAGACGCATTGTGACCGTTAATGGACCACAAAGGGAATCCTTTGTGGTTTTTTTGCTGTGTTCGTATAGATGAATGCCGGCTATAACGTGAACAGGAAGGGGGAGACAGAGATGGACAGCCAGGAGGAATATGTGCTCATTAGCGCTCCGACGAAGGCAGGGGAATAATTTGTTAGAATGCTCCAAATAAAAGGCTGCCGGATAGCAGGGCTTGCCAACAATCCGGTTGAGCACGCGCGGCTCCGGGAGCTGGGGGTTGAGGTTGTTTTTGAGGTCGATACGCGGCATCTGAACACTTGGCTTAGGCCGCCGTTTGCCGTAGGCAGAATTTATCTGTTCGAGAGCAGTGTGGCATTATGCTGCCGTTATGTGCAGATGTGCAGATGTGCAGACGTAGACCACGAAGCCTATCTTTGTCATTACCACCTCCATGAATCCTAGACTGGTATACAAAGGGCTTGGACGGACTATGTCATCTATACCCATAGCGGGAATGTGAGGTCATCTGGCAGCAGAGTGCGAGTGTTGAACCAGGGAAGAGACGTTAAAGCGGATGTATCGAGAAAATAAAGAATTTAGACTGACGATGCCTCATTAAGCTAACGGGCAGGATAGATGAATTTTGTGAATATACTTCAGGTATGCGAACGATAAAAAATAAGTTTAACTTTTAAGATTAAAGACGTGCTACAGTCTTCAGAGTTCACTGAATTCGTTAAAGGAAGTACGATCGCAGAAAAAAGAGGTCGAACCAGTAAGTTCTGGTGACCTCAAATCCGATCGGTTAGGTTATGAATTCATGAGAGATATAACCGGGCTAAAGAACAGGGAATCTTGCTAGGCCTGACAGACATCCAATGCAAGTGACGATCTATTCTTTAGTGCTAAGTGACAACAAGTGTTTTAGATTGTCATCAATAAATTGATTATCGGCACTGTTGATTCCACGACCGGCAAAATGGCCCCAGATCGATTGGATTGGTTTCAAGACAGCATTAGGTATACGCTTAGCTTCGTATTCATTATCGTCCGCTGTGCAGAAGAGATCCGTGCTTCCCGGCATGATACAGGCAAGAGCTTTTATGCTCTGAAGTGCTTTATCAAAGTCTCCGTTATAGAAGGGGGTTGCACTGATATCTGCATGTTGGCCTGTCCATAACATTGCCAGAACATTATGAGGATCCATATTCATAAAGCTATTTTCCCAGACACCAGCTACAAAATCCTCCAATGTGTCAAATCCCATCTCACGGTAAAGCTCTTCTCTATAAAACGCATGTGATAGTCCCCATCCCGCATACACCCGACCAACGGCACGCATGTCTGTAGAACTTAGTTGGTTTAATTTACTTGAGTCGAAACCGACTGCAGATAGCAGTGAGGCTTTTACTCCTTCCATCACTACATATGTGTGAGGCCAAGGTTTGGCGATGCCTCCGAAAGGTGCGATTCGTTCGACCATCTCCGGGTAACTTGCCCCCCATTGAAATGCCTGAATGCCGCCCATCGACCACCCGACGACGAGAGCAATCTTTTGAATACCGAATTTTTCGGTCAGCAGTTGGTGCTGGAATCGAACGTTATCATAGATGGTTACCTGTGGAAAGTTAGCCCGATCAAATGGAGGAGGCGTGTTACTGGGAGAGGAAGATAGCCCATTGCCCAGCAAATTGGGAACGATAATAAAATATTTCTTTGGATCGAGTGCCATCCCGCTGCCAATGAGCCATTCATTCTGAACATGCTGATCCCCAAAAGCCGTTGGATAGACAATAACATTATCCTTCTGTTCATTTAATTTTCCGTATGTTTTATAAGCAAGAAAAGCATTTGGTAACGTCACTCCTGATTGTAAGAGTACATCACCCAAATTAAAAATTTCATAGTCCATCATATAGTCGCTCCCTTCAAAATGAAAAACCACATGTTCACTGTGATCTCTTGTGCTCAGTATAGAGCTGTGATACTCTCAATAAAAGTGAATATAATTCAAGATAACATTCAATAAAATTGAAAGATGAAGGGGGGAGCATCGGATGGAATTGCGTCAACTGAGTACGTTTTGTACGGTTGCAACAACATTGAATTTCACGCGGGCAGCAGAAGTGCTGAGCTACGTTCCTTCCAACGTCACGATGCAAATTAAAGCATTGGAAGATGAGCTAGGTGTTCGCCTCTTTGATCGGTTGGGCAAGCAACTCGCGCTCACAACTGCGGGTAAACGCTTTTTAACACACGCCCAAGGTGTTCTTGAAAAAATGGACGAAGCTCGTAGTGCTGTCCATAATAATGAAAAACTAAGTGGTACCTTAACGATAAGTGCGAATGAGGTTATTTGCTCCTACCGGCTTCCACCTGTCTTCCAACGGTTTCGTTCGCAGCATCCGGGAGTTCGTCTAATCTTCCGCTCAGTTCCGAATCAAGATCTCAAGCAAACGCTCTTTGAGGGAACCGCGGATATTGTGTATATGTTGGATGAACCCATTCGCTCGAGTGGACTTTCCGTGGAACCTTTGCTGGAAGAACATTTCCGGTTGTTAGCTGCTCCAGATCACCCACTCGCCAAACGAACTGTGCTTCAGTTGGAAGATTTTCACGGAGAAGTATTCCTGACGAATGAAAAGGGTTGTCCTTATCGAACTATGTTTGATCGATCATTTGAGAAAGAGGGCATTGATAGCATTACATATTTAGAGTTTCAAAGTGCTGAAGCCATTAAACAATGTGCAATTTCAGGAATCGGTATTGCCTTTCTTCCTGAGATCGTCGCGGAATCCGAAGTTGAACGCGGAGAACTTGTAGTCCTCCCATGGCAAATTCCGGACTTGCAGGTATATACACAGATGTTGTGGCATAAAGGCAAGTGGCTTTCACCAATCATGTTATCTTTCATAGAAGCAACCAGCGCAGTTTTTGGTTCACAGAATGAGAAACTAGTTTTTCCGACCAAGGGCAAGAACTTAACTCCATAGCTGAAAAGGTTAAGAACATGGACCAATGTCGATTAGAATATTAATCTGTATCGTTAAGCTAACGGGAAACGCTAGCTCAAGCAGGATAGTTCGAAATCAATGTTGAACTATTGAAGAAAGTAGTGCATGAATAAGAGGTGTGACTATGAGGTTTGAACTTATTGATTTAAACGGTGTACCCGTAATTTCTTTGCCCGCAGGTTATGATTTGTTAGAAGCATTCATTGGAACAAATCTTCAAGATAAAGATGAAAATGGTTATTGGCTAATTGACTCAATAAACGAAGTATTAAACGGGAAGGTAGAAAATTCAACTCTCGGCGATGTGAAAGGATTTGTAATCCAGTTAAATAATACATCTGTGAAGATTATCGACCCATATTCTGATAATGGAGCGAAGCGATAGCGCAAATAGCAGATTGCTAATGCATTCTGCTATTGATATTGAAGTAACGGCAGGATATTTCGGAATAATTGAAGAAATGTATCTGTAACAAACCTAATAGGAGTTTCGTATGATACTTGCAATTAAGGTAATTAGACTGTTTAAATAGTTGTGGCTAGACTGATACTTTATTTACTTTTGCATGCGGAAAGGCTCGAAGACAGCAAAAAAAGTATCCCAGAAGCAGCGGGATACCTTTTTTGCATTCATGAATTTATTTCGCTGCAGAAATAAGTTCCTTAAGCTCAGGAAGGTTGAAGCCTTTGACCGCGTGTTCTCCGGATACCGTAACGGGAACGCCCATGAAGCCGAGCTTCTCTACTTCCTCCTGATAGACCGTACTGGTCATCACATCGCGCACTTCAAACGGAATGCCTTGTTCCGTGAGCAGCTGTTTTACCTGATTGCAGTCGCTGCAGCCGGATGTAGAGTAGACAATTACAGACTGGCTCATTTGCTTACTGCCTCCTTGATGGCATCGCGGGTGATTTTCCAGTGGGAGGTGTTCCAGCGGACTTCCCCGTCTTCAAGCAGGAAAATTTGCGGAGATTCGTGTTTGATGCCGAATTCTTCAGCAATCTGGTTCGAGACCGGACGGTCTTCAATCACATGGACAATAGCTGCCGGCGTATCGGAGCTCTGTGCAAAGGCCAGAAACTCTTCGTTGGCTTTGGCGCTGATCGGGCAGGTTGTGCTGTGCTTGAAAAGCAGTTTCTTGCCGGGTTGCCCGACATATTGGTGTAGTTCATCCAGAGTATGGAGTTGTTGAATAGACATCGGTAAATCGCCCTCCTGGGATTCTATATTTTTGTAATTAAGATTGTAGCATAGTTCAAAATTAAAGCAAAAGATACGTCAGAAATAAAAGCCTTGACCCTGACACTGGTGTCAGGGTTTATACTGGAGGCAGACCATTTCTCATGAACCCCGGGGAGAATGCCATGAAAATAGGTGAACTTGCAGCGCGGACAGGTGTCAGTGTCCGTTCCCTGCGATATTATGAGCGTCAAGGATTGCTTACACCGCTCCGGGAGGCCAACGGCTACCGTGAGTATTCGCTGCTGGCCATCGAAACGGTAGAGACGATTAAGCTGTATTTGAATCTGGGGCTGTCGAAAGAGGAGATTGCCGGATTTCTGCATTGTGTACTGAAGAATAAAGAGGCCTTCTGTGCAGAGGTGATGCCGCTCTACCGCAGCAAGCTGGAGGAGATTGAACGCCAGATTATAGAACTGAGCCAGATCAGGCTTAATCTCCAGCAGCGGATGGCTGCAATGCAGCAGGAGCAGATGGAGAGCGGGACTTCTGAGCGCGGGACTACTGAATTGGAAAATAGTTAAGCGTACGGTCATAGAGTCACGGGAGGGAAGAATAATGGCAATTATCAATGTGGAGCATGCGGAAACCCTGAAGGCGGAGCTGAAACGCAGTGGAACTGTACTGGTTGATTACGGTGCGCCGAGGTGCGGACCCTGCAGAACACTGCTGCCGATTCTGGCGGAGCGGGATGAGGAGTATGCGAACAGCGTGTCTATCGTTAAGGTGAACTGTGATGAGCTGCCTGAGCTGGCGTCAGAGGCTGGCGTTATGGGCCTGCCTACTGTGATCGTGTACAGCGGAGGACAGCCGGTGGAGAAGCTAGTCGGTCTGCGTCCGAAATCCGTCTATCAAGGCGTATTGAGAAAATATGCTGCTGTAGGCAGCAGTACCAGATAACGCATAGAGGCGGGAAGCGGCATGCCAGGCATGCGCTTCCCGCCCTTTTTTACATATCAGAAAGTAGCTATTCGGGGTTTACGGAAGTTATAAGGGCTTATTGTTCACTCAGTACTGCTGTAGGCCGCTTTGGCAAATGCAGCCGGAACCGGGACAACCTCGTTCTGGTGCAGGGCTTCCAGTATCTCTTCTCTGAGGCTGCCGGTAAATGCGCTCCAGGCCTTTTTGCCGACGCCAAGCTCATCACGTCCAATGGACTGCAGGGTATCCAGCCAGACCCGCTTGTCATTGATCACTCCCAGCTGCTCCTGGATGTTCTTATAGATTTCTTCATGGGCATGAAATTTCTGATTAAGTGCAAAACCGGCAGCGCTCGCGGTATACCGCAGCTCCTTAGCCGATATTCTTAGCTCATGCAGGGCCTCGAAGGCGGCCTTGGACTCCGCTTCAGGTTCCTTAAACAACGTTTTGCTGGCCTTTTTCTTCTGTTCGAAGGCTACCTCCAGCTCACGCATGACGACGTTTGCGTCCCGTTTGGCGGTCAGGGCTTCCAGGGGTCCGGCGAGAAAAGCCGTCCAGAGCCTGTCCAATTCCTTACCGGTCAGCTGCGCGAGCTGGAGGTAGCCTTCGAACAGAAGAAAAAGG
>CAKMKL010000140.1 GCA_927443375.1 uncultured Paenibacillus sp.
AAAATATGCCATGGGCTGGTCGCAAAATACGACTCAGAACAGACGATATAATGAAAAGCGAATTGCGCTGAAGACGAGAGAGATATCAATGGCGCATCAAAAAAGAGTGGATCCGCAAAAATGACTCGCGAGAAGAGGCGAAGTGTGCTTTTGTCTTTTGATTGGGTTTTTCAGAGCGCAGATCTGTTGGATCATTTGCAGATCGATAAATAGCTAGCTGATCGTTAGTGCCATGAACTTTTGGTATTGTCCGGTACGCAAACGGTAACCAGCTTTGAGCCGTCCTCTCCGGAGGCACTGGGTGGACCTGTGCTGAAGGCGCCATTTTCGCTGAACCTGTATGTATGCCCTTCATGCTTCCATGTTCAGCAGAGTCTGGCGCAGGAAGACCGGGCGGGATTTGTGCGCAACCTGAGCAACGGGAATAAATAGGCACTGTTCATAATTCGCCCCCCTTCCGGGAACGATAAGCTGGATTGTTCAGAAGGCAAGGAGGGCGCCGTATTGAAGAGAGCACCACAAAGTCAGGCGGTATTACTGCTGGCGGTGAACGGATTGTATTTGCTGGCCAGTGCTCTGGCAGGTACCTTTTTAAATGTATACTTGTGGAAAAGCCGTCAAGACTTTAGTATGATCGGCTGGTTTGCGCTCAGCCAGCAGGTGGCGGTAGGCCTTAGCTTCTGGCTGGCCGGCAAGTGGGTGAAGGAACATAATAAAATGAATGCCCTGCGGCTGGGACTCGCCGTTTCGGGCTTTTTTTATTTGCTGGTGCTGTTGCTCGGGGGGAAAGCCTCCAATTATATTTGGCCGTTGGGGCTGACACTTGGCATATCCATCGGCGTATTTTGGCTCGCCTATAACATTATCTATTTTGAAATTACGGAAGCGGATAACCGGGATTTTTTTAATGGCTGGATCGGCCTGCTGGGTTCATTCGCCGGGATCATCGGCCCGTTTCTCTCCGGGTGGATGATCTCCAGGCTGCAGGGGGAGCGCGGGTACAGAGTCGTGTTTATGCTCTCCCTGGGCATTTATGCAGCGGCGGCCGTCCTAAGCTTTTTTCTGAAGAAACGCAAAAGTGAAGGAGAATATCTGTGGCTGGAGCCGTGGAGGGAGCTGCGGCGTTCCGGCAGCCGCTGGCGGCCTGTCGCGGCTGCACTGTTCTTTCAAGGCTTAAGAGGGGGAGTCTTCGCTTTTCTGATTGATCTTCTGGTCTACATCGCGGCCCAGACAGAGAGTAAGCTGGGACAATTTGCACTGATTACATCAGCGGTGTCGCTCATCAGCTACTTCGCGGCGGGTAAATGGTTCAAGCCTCGCTACCGATCTGCAGGTATGCTGGCCGGGGGGATTTTGCTGCTGGCTGTTATCGTGCCGCTTCTCTGGAAGGTAAGCTATGGGACATTGCTGGTGATGGGAATCGGGACTGCACTGTTCATGCCGCTATATATGCTGCCGATGACTTCCATCAGCTTCGACCTGATGGGTGAATCAGCAGAGAGTGTTAGGAAGCGGGTCGAATTAGTGGTGCTGCGTGAACTGAGCCTGATGAGCGGGCGGCTCCTGGGGATGTTTGCATTTATTGGGGTCTTGTCTGTTAACAGCTCCCAGATGGCGATCATTGTACTGTTGCTTGTATTGGGAGCGGCGCCTTTAGGCAGCTGGGTCGTCCTCCGCCGCAAGCTTCATCGCAGCCGTGCCGGCAATATGCAATAATTGAAGGAAGACAAGCTGGAGAGGGTTTTTGAATTCATGGCTAAAAAAAGATTGACCGGATTAAGAACTCAGGTAGCCTTTATGGGATCGGCTGTAGTGCTGCTGGTCCTGCTGGTGCTTTATTTTATTTTTAGCAATCAGATTATTCCGCAGACCCGTCATGCGCTGGAGGATAAGGCGAATGCGATTGCCCGCACAATTGCCCTTATGCCGCTGGTATCAGAGGGCTTAAGTGAAGGGCGCAGCAAGGAGATCCAGGCCTATACCTCAAAAATTGCCCGTCGCAATGATATTATGTTTGTAGTTGTAATTGATATGAACAGCATCCGCTATTCCCATCCGGATCCCTCGATGATCGGTAAATCTTTTGCCGGGGGAGGTCAGCAGGATGCACTCCGCGGAGAGGAGAGCATCTCCGAAGGTGAAGGAATGCTGGGCAAGTCTCTGCGTGCCTTTGTTCCAGTGTATACGGGCCAGGGATACCAGGTGGGAGTAGTTGTAGTAGGCCTTTCCATGGAGAAGGTTCAACGTCTGGTGAGGCAGAATGAATGGACGCTTATCGCAATTCTGCTGTCCGGTGCATTGCTTGGAGCTGGTGGAGCAATCGTTCTAGGGTTGAGAATAAAGCGGATGATCTTTGGCATGGAGCCTGCAGACATATCCAAGCTCCTGCAGGAGCGCAGTTCCATGATGCAATCGACCCGTGAGGGAATGATTGCCGTGGACCATGAAGCTACGGTCACCATGGTCAACCTGGAAGCAGAGCGGCTTCTAAACACGGCTGGCCTTAAGGGAAATGGCATGACCCGCAATATAGCTGACTATTGGCCGGAGCTGGGTCTGGAGCAGGTACTTGCTGACGGTGAACCGAAACAGGACCAGGAGCTTGAGTTGAACGGCATCACTCTGCTCGTAAGCAGTGTTCCGATCCGGGTTAACGGGGAGGTTGCCGGGGCGATTGCCACGTTCCGTGACAAAACCGAGCTGGCTGTTTTGGCTGAGCGGCTGTCAGGCATCTCGGTCTATGCAGATGCCCTGCGGGCAGGTGCGCATGAGTTTATGAACAAGCTGCACGTCATTATGGGAATGACGCATATGGGGCTGTATGATGAGCTGCAGGAGTATATCTCGGGTACAGTCAGCAACTATCAGAACGAAGTCGGGTCCATCACCCGCATGATCAAGGACCCTGTGATGGCCGGATTTCTGCTGGGGAAGCTCAGCCGGGCCCGGGAAGCGGGGATTAATCTGCTGCTGGCGGAGGACAGCTATCTGCCGGAAGCGGCTGAGCCGCAAACGATCCATGAGCTGATCACTATCGCCGGCAACCTGCTTGACAACGCAATGGAGGCGTTGGAAGGGCAGAAGGTGAAGGAAATTGAGCTTGCTTTTCATTACGAGCACGGGAGTTTGTGCTGCACGGTGGAGGACAGCGGTCCGGGAATTCCCGGGCTGCTGCAGAAGCAGATCTTTGAACAAGGGTTTTCAACCAAGGGAGAACAGCGGGGGATCGGACTGTACCTGGTGCGAAAAAGTGTGGAGAAACTGGAGGGACGTCTTCAGCTCATTTGCGGTAAGGAACCGGGGACTGCCTTCATCGCGATAGTGCCATATGCTGTTAAAGGTGAGGAGAATGTATGAAGATTAAAGTACTGATCGTTGAGGATGATCCGATGGTCGCCAAATTCAACCGCCACTATCTGGAGCAGATGGAGGGCTTTGAATTCGCAGGCTGGGCCTCTACGGGTGAGGTGGCCGCGGAGATGCTTGCAACACTGTTAATTGACCTTGTCCTGCTGGATATATATATGCCCCGAACCAGCGGATTGCAGCTGCTGTCCACTCTCCGAGAGAAGGGAAGTACGGTGGATATTATCGTTATCTCCGCTGCCAGCGACAAGGCCAGCATCCGCAAGGCGCTGCAGCTCGGAGCCGTAGATTATTTAATTAAGCCATTCGAGTTCGCCCGGTTTCATGCTGCGCTGTCTGCCTACCGGGAGGATTATACATTGCTGAAGCAGCAGGAGCCGCTCAGCCAGCAGCAGCTGGATAAGCTGCTGCGGCATCCGCAGGGAACAGAAGAGGACAAAACGGCAGCGCTGCCTAAGGGACTGTCCGAAGGGACACTGGAAAGTATCTGGAACACTATACAGCAACTGGAGCGCCCTATATTCTCTACGGAGGATATTACGGAGGATGCCCCGATTTCACGGATTTCTGTACGCAAATATCTGGCGTTTCTTAAAGACGCTGGAGTACTCGATATGGAGATCAGCTATGGCTCGGTGGGAAGACCGGTGTATATGTACACGGTTACTCCTGTCGGGCATGACATCATTACGAAATACATCAGCGGCAGCAGCCGTTAAACGATAGGGCCTTCGGGTCCTTTTTTATATTTCTGATTCACTTTGTGTGTGCGCGGATGGTACGGGACGGAATCAGCGGGAAAAGTCCCGTTGATTCCGCCACGTGCGGGAAAAAATCTGGAATCAAAGGGAAAAAACACCTCTGATTCCGTTCCGCACTGGCCACATGCTGTCCCACTTTGGCTGGTTACTTTAGTTACTAAACGTTTTCTTTAGTTACGTAAGCTTCCAAGGAGAGGGGCTTTGCCGCTATGATTATTGTGAAAATATGCACAAGGGGGCAGGGTTTACAGATGAAAAAGAAAACAGCAGCCGCTCTTCTTCTCGTTCTCTCCGTTATACTTATTATCACTGGATGCGGTAACAACAGCAGCAATACCAGCAATAGTGCAGGTGAGAGCATGACCAAGAACAGCGCGGCAACCGCAACTATCGCGCCAAAAGAAACAGAAGCCGTTTCGGGGGCATCCGAAGCCAGCTATACACCGCTCGATCAATTGAAGGATAACTATGACATTATCATCGTCGGAGCGGGCGGGGCAGGCATGTCTGCAGCGCTTGAAGCGAAGACAAAGGGCATGAATCCGGTTATTTTTGATAAAATGCCGGTTGCCGGCGGGAATACAACGAAATCCTCTTCGGGAATGAACGCTTCCGAAACGAAATTTCAGAAAGAGCAGGGAATTGAAGACAGCAATGATCTTTTCTATGAAGAGACGCTAAAAGGCGGTCATAATACCAACGACAAAGAAATGCTCCGTTTCTTCGTTGATCATTCCGCAAGTGCGATAGACTGGCTGGATTCGATCGGAATCCGGTTGAATAATATTACGATTACCGGCGGTATGAATGAAAAACGCACACACCGTCCTGAGGACGGGTCTGCAGTAGGCCAATATCTGGTTAAAGGTCTGGTGCAGAATGTTCAGGACCAAGGGATTCCGCTGTTTGTAAATGCCGATGTGAAGGAAATTACTCAGCAGGACGGCAAGGTGAACGGCGTCAAGGTCCTGTTTAACCAGGCTGACGAGAAAATGATTACTGCAGCAGCAGTCGTTGTGACTACCGGCGGTTTCGGTGCCAACACGGATATGATCACTGAAGTCAGACCCGATCTACAAGGATACGTGACTACCAACCAGATCGGCAGCACGGGTGACGGCATTAAGATGATTAAGAGGGTTGGCGGTACGACGGTGGATATGGATCAAATCCAGGTTCATCCGACCGTGCAGCAGGAGAAATCCTATCTCATCGGGGAAGCGGTTCGCGGCGAAGGTGCTATTCTTGTTTCAAGTGAAGCCAAACGGTTCACAAATGAACTGGACACCCGTGATAAAGTCACAGCGGCAATCAATACACTTGCTGAAAAATCTGCTTATCTTGTGTTTGATTCCGGTGTTAAATCCCGCGTAAAAGCAATCGGGCAGTATGAGAAAATGGGTTTTGTTATCCAGGGGGATACACCTCAAGCTTTAGCTGAGGCCATGAAGGTTCCGGCAGACCAGCTGATAACTACAGTAGACACATGGAACAGCGCTGTGAAAAATAAACAGGATGCCGAATTCGGCAGAACAACAGGCATGGACAACGATCTGTCCGCAGGTCCTTACTATGCTATCAAAATCGGCCCGGGAGTTCACTACACTATGGGCGGTGTTAAGATCAACACCAATACCGAAGTTCTGGATAAAGACGGAAATCCGATTACCGGCCTGTTTGCAGCAGGTGAAGTAACGGGCGGGCTGCATGGTCAGAACCGGATTGGCGGCAACTCTGTTGCCGAGATCATTATCTTCGGCCGTCAGGCAGGAATTAAATCCGCTGAATTCGTAAAAGCACAATAAGATCCGACATCTGCCGCGTGCTAGCCGGCAAAACAGCAAACACCAGCCGCCCGGGCTCAAAGGAGCACGGGCGGCTGGTGTTTTTTTAGGTCTGAGCAGCAGAAGCAGGAGAAGGCTTGGTTGTCCGTGTCAGTGAGAACAGCTCAAGCTCGGGCCGGTACTTGCCGGCAAGTGTATCGGCGAGCAGTTCGGCGGCGATCATGCTGTAGACGGTGCCGTTGCCCCCGTAGCCTTCAATGAAGTAGCTATGCGGGAACTCCGGATGAGGGCCCACATACGGCAGTCCGTCACGGGTGGAGCCGAAAACTGCCCCCCAGCTGTATTCCGCTTCCACACCCCTGATTTCCGGGAACAGTGCTTCAAGCTCCTCCAGCAGCCGCTGGCACTGGGAAATTACACGTACATCCCGGCGCTCCGGAGATGTCAGCTGCTCATCTTTGCCTCCGGCAATAATGCATCCGTCCGGGGTCGTGCGGAAATACAGGTAAGGCCGGGCCGTTTCCCAGATCAGACTGTGTTCATGCCACTTGGGAAGCTTCTGCAGGGGCCGGGTCTTAATTGCATAGGTGTTGATCAGCTCGGCCCCCCGGTCTTTTTTCATTTCCTGTGTCTCATACCCCATCGCAAAAATCACATGTTTCGCAAAGATCCGCCCATGGTCTGTATAGCAGGTAACTCCTTCCGCGCTGAACTCATAATGCCGGGCTTTAGTGTACTCAAATATGTTAACTCCGCCGGAATGTGCCTTACTGATCAGGCTGTGGACAGTACGGAAAGGGTTGGTTTCCGCATCACCTCTGGAATACAAAGCTGCAGGCTTGGAAAAAGCGTAATGGGCACGCACCTTGTCTTCATCCCAGAATTCTGTGTCAAAGCCATGTGCCGTCAGGGTTTCGTATTCCTGCCGAAGTAGAGGAACATCCTCCGGCGTGCTCGCATACAGCAGGCTGGTCCGGGGAATAATCAGCGGATCAATATCCAGCTGGTGAGGCAGCTCCAGAATCTTGCGCAAGGCCTGCTGGCACAGCTTATAGAACAGCACTCCCTGTTCTTCACCGAACGTATTGATGCAGGAGGTGAGCGACTTGTCGTTAGCGATTTGCAGGAGCCCGGTGTTAGCGTGGGAGCTTCCGCTGCCAATGGCTCTTTTATCAATCAGGACAGTATCTGCCCCACTGAGGGATAGACGGTAAGCGGTCATAGCTCCGCCCATGCCTCCGCCGACAATCAGACAATCACAGGTGACATCTTCTTCCAGTGAAGGGTAAGCCGGGGGATTAGGTAATGTCGATTCCCAGGGCAGCTGCCCGCTGATAAGGTTCATCTGTTGATCTCTCCTTAATGAGATTTCCGGTAGGGTAGTATTGGCGGAGTTGCCTCTTCTGATACACTGGGCATCCTCCAGTTCATGAAAAGGCTGGGTTGTTCCAAATAGCACATAAAGCATAGGCTGCCGTGGCATAATAAAGACTGCTTGAACATCTAGAAGGAGGGAATTTAGAACATGCAATCAAACCAAATGCAGGCACTCAGCGGCAAAGAGCTGGAATACATCGCAGATTCCATTTCCAACGAGGATTTGCTCATTAAGCAGCTGGCTGCAACCGCAGGCACGACTCAGAACTCTACGGTTCACCAGATTTGCGTTCAGCAAATCCAAAGCCACTCTCATCACATGAGCACGCTCATTCAGCTGCTGCAGCAGCATCAGCAATATGCGCCGACACAGCCTCAATAACCAGCTCAGCTTTGAGTTCAAGTCCAACCCAAAAATAGGAGGTAATGCTAGTGTACGCACAAAACGGATCGGCATTTATGCCGGATGAGGATTTACTTTACACGGTATTGGCAGATTTGAAACGCACGGTACGTGAGTATTCGACCGCTGCTACAGAATCCAATTGTCAGGCGGTACGGCGGGTATTTAATGACCTGACCATGGATACACTTCGTCTGCAAGGGGAGCTCTATACCCAGATGTCTCAGATGAACATGTATACCGTGCCGGGAAAAGCGTTGCGCCAGGATTTGGACAAGCAGATCCAAACTGCACAGCAAACGCAGCAAAAATGCCAGCAATTCGTGCAGCAGAAGACAGGCGGGGCCGGAAATTATACTCAGTCGGCGAATGTACCGCTGCATCAGGCAAATGTGCATAGCCAAAACTCTTACTATATGTAACCCTTCTACCCTTGAGGTGAAGCACCGTAATGCAATGCTTCGCCTGTAAAAGCATAGGGGGGAATCCGTCCGCCGAAATTTTTCGGAGGACGGTGTTTTAAGTTATTGAAGAAATGACCCCGCCCCGGCGGGGTTATTTTGTTTGCAGAGCGGACCATTTCATGTCATATTAGTATTAAACTCTTTTCGCTATTGCCGCGCTGATTCATAAGGGCGGTGAATGCGAACTATCCGGGGGGAAGGCATGAAGGAAATGGACGAATTAAAGCGGAAAGTGCTGGAACTGCTCAAGGAGGACGCCCGAAGCTCTACGGCGATGATGGCGACCCTGCTTGGAGCGGAAGAAGAAGATATTAAGACCGTCATCGCGCAAATGGAAAAGGACCACGTTATTGTGAAATATGCTACTGTAGTGAACTGGGATAAAGTGGACGACGAGCGGGTAACCGCGCTGATCGAAGTGCAGATTACTCCGGAGCGCGGCCGCGGCTTTGAGGGTATAGCCGAACGGATCTACCTGTATCCGCAGGTGAAATCGGTCTATTTAATGTCAGGGGCATATGATCTGCTGGTGGAAGTGGAAGGGCGCAATCTCCGTGAGGTGGCTAATTTTGTCTCTGAGAAGCTCTCCCCGATTGATTCTGTACTCTCGACCAAAACCAACTTTACGCTCAAAAAATACAAACAGGACGGTATCATCTTTGAAGAGCATGAAGAGGACAATCGTCTGCTGATATCTCCGTAAAGGAAGTAATTATATGATCACGAATAACCAGAAGCAAACCGGAGAATCAGGCAAATCCATGAATTCGTATCTGGCACCTCTGGTTCAGCAGATCCAGCCGTCGGGTATCCGCAAGTTTTTTGATCTGGCGGCAGGGAGTAAAGACATCATCTCACTGGGTGTCGGCGAACCGGATTTCAAGACGCCATGGCATGTCAGGGAAGCTTGTGTCTATTCGCTGGAAAGAGGCTTTACCGGCTACACCTCAAATGCGGGTATGCCGGAGCTGCGTGAAGGCATTGCGAATTATCTGCATTCACGGTTTGCAGTAGAGTATAATCCCGCGAATCAAATTATTGCGACGGTTGGCGGCAGTGAAGCGATCGATCTGGCGCTCCGTGCCTTAATCTCGCCGGGTGATGAAATTCTGATTCCCGAGCCTTGTTATATTTCTTATTCTCCGATTACCGCAATCGGCGGCGGTATACCGGTCGGGATTGAGACCTTTGGCGAGAATCACTTCAAATTGACGGCTGAAGCGCTTGAGGCGAAAATTACGCCGCGTTCCAAGATTCTAATACTCTGTTATCCTAGCAATCCGACAGGAGCGATCATGAGCCGGGAGGATTGGGAGCCGATTGCCAAGGTTGTTGAGAAGCATGATCTTGTTGTGATTTCAGATGAAATCTACGCCGAGCTGACCTATGGAAGCAACCATGTAAGCTTCCCTTCGCTGCCGGGCATGATGGACCGGACGATTCTGGTCAGCGGCTTCTCCAAGGCCTTTGCCATGACCGGATGGCGGATGGGATATGCCTGCGGCCATCCCGATCTGATCTCCGCCATGCTGAAGATCCACCAGTATACCGTCATGTGTGCCCCTTCCATGGGCCAGGTTGCCGCTTTGGAGGCTCTGACCAACGGCATGGAGGAAAAGGACCGGATGACCGATTCGTACAACCAGCGGCGGCGTCTGATCGTCAAAGGCCTGCGTGATGCCGGATTGGACTGTCATGAACCGCAGGGTGCGTTTTACGCTTTTCCGAGCGTTCAACGGACCGGGCTTACCTCCGATCAATTTGCCCAGCGACTGCTGCTGGAATATAAAGTTGCCGCTGTGCCGGGCAGTGTATTCGGCTTAGGAGGAGAAGGCTACCTGCGCTGTTCCTACGCAACCTCTGTATCGCAGCTGAATGAAGCCATCGAGCGGATAGGTGCTTTTGTCTCACAGCTGGAACGGGAACGGACGGAATAAGACGGTTAAGAGGAAGTAAATTGGGCTATAGCGGTTATTCCTGCTTTATGGTATTATTTTACTTTAAGAACAAGAAACACCTGTATTAATTACATGGAACTCTTATTCTGGTAACCAGGCGATTGCGCAAAAGGGAGACTCCTTATACTCCTGGGCAATTAGCAATAATCCATTAGGAGGGATGACCAGTGCTCATCGGCGATTATTACTTGCCTTCCTACAGCGGGGAATGTTATCCGGGAAGCGGACAACGCTCCTCGGACACTGATGCTGCTGCGCGCAAGCTGTCTCTGGAACATGAGATTCTGATCCTCCGCAGCAGGATGGAGCAGCTCTTCATGCAGGAGCAATCCTTCACTTCGCAGCATATGATCGAAATCAGCTGTCTGCTGGATCTCAAAATCAATGAATATATGAAGAAATCATACCGCAGCCTCTAGCTGTGAATATTTTTTGACCAAGGGCCCTGGGCCCTTTTTTTTGTGCTGAAGCATGGAGCCGGATGGGGTAACCGGGAAATTATGATCACTTTCCGCCTTCTCGTGCGGCTCTGCGTCTGCCTGTGTACCAGACCACACCGTAACCCGCCCCGGTAACCATAAAGAACAGAAAATGATAGATAAATTCCCGCTGGGGAGCATTTAGGTAGCTAACAATATTTCCACCGATGAACAGCAGTACGAGAGCCGCCTCCCTAAGCAGCAGCTTGCGCTGGTTAGTGCCGTAGATATTGCCGGTAAAGCTTTTGAAGTCCCGTTTTCTCTGGAGGTGCTATCCACACTGTACTTGTACAGAAGCGAATGCAGGAGGGTGGAATCTTTATAATAACTGCCGATGGTCTTTCTGGAATGCTGCGGACTGTAGAGAAAAAACGCATCATCCATGAGCTCAACATGAATCTGGTTCTCTTTTTGGCGGAAATGATAAAGGTCTATTACTCCTATTACCCGTAAACCGTGAGCATATATGAAGAAGTCCAGGATTCCTGCACCCAGGCAGTTATTGACATGGGAGAAATGCCGGGCTTCATTTGCCTAATTTGCACAGTTGCGATTAAACTATACTTATGTGATTTGAGTGTGAGGGGGAGGAAGAACACCATGGCGATTTATACGCGTACGGGAGATAAAGGAGAGACATCGGTGATTGGCGGCCGGGTAGGCAAGGACGATGTCCGCGTCGAGGCTTACGGCACGATCGATGAGCTGAACAGCTTCGTAGGACAGGCCCGCAGCCTGATGGAGGATGACAGATTCACCGATGTGCGTGAACAGCTGCTGGAGATTCAGCATGAGCTGTTTGACTGCGGCTCGGATCTGGCTTTTGTGAAGCTGAGCGAGAATAAATTCAAGGTCAAAAGTGAAATGGCAGAGCGGCTGGAAGGCTGGATTGATCAGCTCCAGGCAGAGAATCCGGTGCTGGAACGGTTCATTCTGCCGGGCGGAAGCCAGCTATCTTCTGTGCTCCATGTCTGCCGTACAGTCTGCCGGCGTGCGGAACGGCGTGCGGTTACCCTCGGGCGGAGTGCGGATATCAATCCGGAGGCGGTTATCTACCTGAACCGGCTGTCGGACTATTTCTTTGCGCTCGCACGGACGGCAAATACACGGCTGGGGATTGCTGACGTAGAATATGTGCGCAGTAAAAAGGTGTTCCGCAACTAACATGAG
>CAKMKL010000141.1 GCA_927443375.1 uncultured Paenibacillus sp.
ATTTCATATTCGTTAAACTTCCAGCCTGGAGTTACATCAGCACGATCATCCACACGCACACGGACACCGGCGTCCTTGAGCGTGTGGATGATCGTGCTGATGTAACTCCAGGCTGGAAGTTTAACGAATATGAAATGCGCGGTGTGCCTGTCCGTCTGGAACTCGGCCCGCGTGATATGGAGAACGGTGTATGCGTACTGGTATCCCGTATCACCGGGGAGAAGAAGATCGTCCAGCAGGACAATCTTGTGGATGAGATCCAGGCCATGCTCGAGCAGGTTCATAACGAAATGTTTGAGCGTGCGCTGAAGTTCCGTGAAGACCACTTCTATTCGGTAGATTCGCTGGATGAAATGAAAGCATCGATGGAGGAGAAACGCGGCTTTGCCCTGGCAGGCTGGTGCGGAACCGAGGAGTGCGAAGATAAAGTAAAAGAAGAGACGGGAGCGGGCAGCCGCAATATTCCGTTTAATCCGGCTGAGCAGAAGACGACCTGCATCTGCTGCGGCAAGCCTGCCCAGCATACGGTTGTTTTTGCCAAGGCGTACTAAGCTCGAACCTATTATAATAGTGAGTATGTGAATGTAGCTTCTGGCGAGAGGAGTCGGCGGGCCGAAAGAACCCAATGCTTTTTCGACCCGGAAGCTTTTTACAATTCAAATAAGCAGGCCTCGGAGATTAACTCTTAAGTAAGTTAGGTGGGGAAAGCATGGAACAGAATGCGGAGAGAAGAAGAAGGTTCGAGCTCCTGATGAAGCAGGGGGAGATTCCGCCAGCGTTTATTGACCCCTATTTTTTGGACGGACAGATCGAACGTGTAGAGATTAGCCGCGGCAATAAAGACTGGCACATTGTCATTGCCAAAGAAAGTCTTGTTCCGGCACAGACGTACCGGGCATTTTGTGTGAGAATGCGTGAGAAGCTGCAGCATATTGCCAAAGTCAGCTTCCTGTTCCTATATGATGAACAGACCGTCGGCAGGCAGGAGCTTGTACAGGAATACTGGGGGCTGTTTCTGGAGTGGGCGCAGCGGGAGATTCCTTCGGTGAACGGCTGGCTTACACGGTCTACGCAAGAGCTTCAAGACAATACACTTGTGCTTAGCTTGAGTGACAAGATGTCGTTGGAGCTGGCCCGTAAAAAAGGTATTGAAGGCGCAATTATCAAATTTTACGATAAATATTTTGCACTTTCACTGAAGGTCAAATTGCAGATTGCTCAAGATGAGAGCACCAAAGCCGATGCCTTTGAAGAATTCCAGCAGAAGCTGCAGCAGGAACAGCGTGAACTGGTTGAAATGATGATGATGGCCAGTGAACCGGAGGAACCTGAGGATGAGAGCGATCCGAATGAAGTCATCAAGCTTCAGATCGGATATGAGATCAAGGAGCAGGCTGTGCCGATTCTGGAAATTCAGGATGAAGAGAAAAAGATTACAATTCAGGGCACAATCTTCGGACTCGAAAGCAAGGAATTGCGCAACGGCAATACTTTGTTCACTTTCTGCATCACAGACTTCACGGACTCCTTGCAGATCAAGATGTTCGCGAAAACGAAAGAAGATTTGAAGATCATGGGGCAGCTTGCCAACGGTAAATGGGTTAGAGCCCGGGGCAAGGTGGAATATGACCGCTTTATGCAGATTCCCGAGCTGGTGATGATTCCTTCGGATTTATCAGAAGTAAACGCACCTCCGGCCCGCAAAGATACCGCGAAGCAAAAACGGGTTGAATTTCATCTGCACACGACAATGAGTACGATGGATGCCGTGGCGCCCATAACCGCATATGTCAAAACAGCCGCAAAATGGGGCCATCCGGCGATTGCCGTATCCGATCACGGCAACGTACAGAGCTTCCCGGATGCAAATCATGCCGCACACAAAAATAAGATTAAATTGATTTACGGTGTGGAAGCCAATGTCGTAAATGATGCGGTAAACATAGTAGAGAATGCTCAGCCGATGGATCTTAAGACTGCTACCTATGTCGTGTTTGATATCGAGACCACCGGTTTGTCGATCACCCGCAACAATATTACGGAGCTTGCAGCGATCAAAATGTGCGAAGGCAAGGAGCTTGACCGCTATACGACCTTTGTCAATCCGCATGAGAAAATTCCGTACCATATCCAGCAATTGACCAATATCACGGATGAAATGGTCAAGGATGCTCCTGACCTGGAACCGGTGCTCAAAGAATTCGTTGATTTTGTAGGTGACAGCATTCTGGTTGCCCATAATGCCCGGTTCGATATGGGCTTTATACAGGCTTCCCTGCGTAAGCTGGGACAACCTGAGCTGCCGAATCCTTCACTCGATACGCTGGAGCTGGCACGTTTGCTTTATCCGAGCATGAAAAATCACCGGCTGAACACGCTCGCCGACAAATATAAAGTCCTGCTGGAGAGCCATCACCGTGCGGTAGATGATACAGTGGCTCTGGGGGGCATTCTGAACGGCCTGCTGGCCGATGCCGAGAAGCTGAAGGGGCTGACCCGGCTGGAACGGCTGAATGACTATGTCGGCAATGATCTGTCGAACGTCCGGCCGTTTCACTGCGGAATTTATGCGCTGAATCCAGTCGGCAAAAAGAATCTGTACAAGCTCATTTCGATGTCGCATACAGAATATTATAAAAGAGTACCCTGTATCCCTAAATCCAAGCTTGAAGAACACCGCGACGGATTGATCGTGATTTCCGGCTGTGAACGAGGCGAATTTTTTGAAGCAGTACTCAACAAGACGGTAGAGGAAGCTATAGAGGTTGCCCAGTTCTATGATATTCTGGAAATTCAGCCGCTGACGATGTATATGCATCTGGTAGATAAAGGGTTTGTGGCCAGTGCCGAGGACTTGCGCAATGTTGTCCGCAAGATTTGTGAAATCGGCGAGCAGATGAACAAGCCGGTCATCGCGACAGGCAATGTGCATTATCTCGAGCCGCGGGACAAGCTGTTCCGCGATATTACGATACACGGGATCACCGGCTTCAGTCCGCTGAAGGATCAGCGTAAGCCGGATGCCCATTTCCGGACCACGGATGAAATGCTGGCCGAATTCGAGTTCCTGGGCGCGGAAAAAGCGATGGAAGTCGTTGTTACCAATACGGTAGAGCTGGCTGACCGGTTTGAGGAATATGATTTGTTCCCAAGTGAGCTGTTTACACCAATTATTGAAGGCGCAGACGATGAAATCCGCAACACCTGCTACAACACTGCCAAGTCGATCTACGGCGAAGAATTGCCGGAGGTCGTCGTGGCCCGTCTGGAGAAGGAACTCGCACCAATCATTAAATACGGGTTCTCCGCCAACTATCTGATCTCTGAGCGTCTGGTTAAGAAGTCGAACCAGGACGGATATCTGGTTGGATCACGTGGTTCAGTAGGTTCGTCAGTCGTAGCAACTTTTCTCGGGATTTCCGAGGTTAATCCGCTGCCGGCTCATTATATTTGTACCAATCCGGAATGCCGCCATAGTGAGTGGTTTCTCGACGGCAGTGTGCCGAGCGGGTTTGACCTGCCGGACAAGGCTTGTCCGAACTGCGGCGGTAATCTGAAAGGGGAAGGGCAGGATATTCCCTTCGAGACCTTCCTGGGCTTTAAAGGGGATAAGGTTCCCGATATCGACCTTAATTTTTCCGGGGAATATCAGCCGAATGCTCATAACTTTACCAAAACAATGTTTGGACCGGACAATGTATTCCGTGCAGGAACCATCGGTACAGTGGCGGAGAAGACGGCCTTCGGTTTCACCAAGAAATATGAAGAGCACCACCAGAAACGCTGGCGCGGAGCCGAGGTAGGACGTCTGGCAGCCGGGTGTACAGGCGTTAAGCGCAGCACCGGCCAGCATCCGGGGGGTATCGTTGTTTTGCCGGATTATATGGAGATTGAAGACATTACCCCGGTTCAGTACCCGGCGGATGATGTCACTGCAGAATGGAAGACAACACACTTTGACTATCACGCCTTTGATGCCAACCTGCTCAAGCTCGATATTCTGGGTCATGATGATCCGACCATGATGCGGATGCTGCAGGATCTGACCGGTGTGGATCCGACAACCATACCGATGAACGATCCGAAGGTAATGAGCATGTTCAATTCCACCGATGCGCTTGGGGTCCGGCCGGATCAGATCCGAACGCCTGTAGCAACCTATGGGGTACCGGAAATGGGGACCAAGTTTGTCCGCCAGATGCTCGTAGAGTCCAAGCCGTCAAGTTTTGCCGACTTACTTCAGATCTCGGGATTGTCTCACGGAACCGGAGTATGGCTTGGGAATGCCCAGGAGCTGATCAAGAATAACACTTGTAACATTAAGACCGTAATTGGTTGCCGTGATGATATCATGCTGTTCCTGATCTATAAAGCAGGTATGGATGCGGGGCTTGCCTTCAAAATTACAGAGAGTGTACGTAAGGGGAAAGGCTTGTCCGCCGAATGGATTGAGGAGATGAAGAAGTGCAAGGTCCCGCAGTGGTATATTGACTCCTGCCTGAAGATTCAGTACATGTTCCCGAAGGCTCACGCCGCAGCGTATGTTATTTCTGCGGTACGGACCGCCTACTTCAAGCTGTATCATCCAATTGAATATTATGCGACCTACTTCACAGTCCGTGCAGCCGATTTCGATATTGAACTCTGCTGTAAGGGGTATGAGGCGATCAACCGTCAGATCGTGGAGATTGAAGGCAAGGGCTTCCAGGCTCTGCCTAAGGAAAAAGCGATGCTTCCTGTCCTAGAGATGGCGCTGGAGATGACCGCACGCGGATTTACTTTTAAAAATATTGATCTGTACCGTTCCGATGCCACGAAGTTTACCGTTGATGGCACCAGCCTGATTCCGCCGTTTTCTTCGCTTGCGGGAATCGGTGACAATGCCGCTATTAATATTGCTGCCGCCAAGGATGCGGGAGAGTTCTTGTCAATAGAAGATTTCCAGCAGAAATCCAAAGCAAGCAAGACTGTGATTGAGCTGCTGAACGGTATGGGCTGCTTCCGGGGACTACCGGAGAGCAATCAGCTTTCCCTGTTTTAATAGCCCCGCAAAGCGGAGTTGAACAGCCTGAATAGCATCTCCAAACGGGGAGTCAAGGTCTAGCACTTGTCAGTGCAGATGCAACTATGGTATAATTTTTTTGTTAATACTGAGATAATTCCGTTGTGTAAAGAGTGGGTTTCCCCACTC
>CAKMKL010000142.1 GCA_927443375.1 uncultured Paenibacillus sp.
CTAATCTCTACCTACTCTTATACTAAACGCTTTACCTTTCTCAGCCACTTGTACCTGTGGTTTGTGGTTTTTGGTTTTTGGTTTTTGGTTTTTGGTTTTTGGTTTTTGGTTTTTGGTTGTTGCGGTTTGGTCTTTTAGAAACAGCAAAAAAGGCGCCGTAGCCGAAGCCTTTTACGCGCCTTTCTGCCGCCCCCCTGCTGGGTAGGCATGTTGTCTTTTGTTGTTAGCCCAGGCGAGGTATAGGCGAGCGGAGAGGAATTTTGGAACTGTAGGAGCGATAGCGTCCGCCTTTATGTTTGGATTCCTACCGCGAACAGCGGTTTCCAATCAGGGAATCCAAACATAACAGCGGCCGGAAGTCCAAACATTCCTCGCAGCAGAGCACCCTAACCGAGCCGCCGCCGCCCCCTAGCTAACATAAAAATAATCAATCAGCGTACACAGCAATATCACCATACTGATCACCTGATTCAAATTATAAGAAGCCACCTTCATCAGCTTCCGGTTCGAAGGCTTGATAATCCTGTGCTCCGTCATCAGGAGCAGGGTGGCTATGCCGATGCCCACCAGGTACATCCAGCCCAGATCGCGCCAGAGATACAGGAAGAGCAGCAGCAGCACCATGATAAAATGCAGGCCCTTGGAGATGCGCAGGGCGTTCTCCAACCCGAAGAAGCTCGGAATGGACCAGAGGCCGTGCCTCCGGTCAAAATCGATGTCCTGCGTGCCGTAGATGATATCAAAGCCGGCAATCCACAGCATGACGACCGTGCCAATGACGAACGGCGTAAACGCGATATTCCCGGTTACGGCGAACCAGGCACCAATGGGTGCCGAAGCAATGACAAACCCCAGGTACAAGTGGCTGAGAAAGGTAAAGCGTTTAGTATAAGAGTAGGTAGAGATTAGGACAATCGCCACAGGCGACAATAACAAGCAGAGTAGATTCAGCATGCCGGAGGCAATAATAAACAGTGCATAGTTGATGACGATAAACAGAATAACTTCCTTCTCCGCCAGCAGCCGCTGCGGCAGATGCCGGTGTGCTGTGCGCGGATTCTGTTTATCGAAGGTACGGTCAACCAGCCGGTTAAAAGCATTGGCGCCGTTGCGCGCCCCAATCAGTGCGATAAGTCCCCACAGCATCATATGGCCGGAAGGCCACCCGCCTGCCGCCCAGACCATCGAGATGATAGCAAACGGCAGAGAGAAGAGCGTATGTGAGAACATGACCAGCTCGCTGAACATTTTCAGCTTAAGGGCCGTCGTTTTAAAAGCATTTAAGATAACCATATCATTCGTCCTTTACCTTCGATTCCTGTGCCTGCTTGTCTACTCGGCTACAGCGGCGGCAGACAGGCGCTGTGCTGCGTGCTCCAGCACTTCATTCAGCACTTTAATCATACCATCGATATTATCCGCTGTAACGATGAGCGGCGGCTGAAAAGCAAGAACATTGCGGTTTACACCGTTTTTGCCGATCAGGTATCCGCGGTCCTTCATTTCTTCCAGAACATCATCTGTCAGCTCGGCTGCACTGACGGCAGCATTGCCGGTCAACTCGGCGCCAAGCATGAAGCCGGTGCCCCGTACATCAGAGATGAGCACAGGATAACTTGCCTGAAGCTGCTGCAAGCCGCGCTTCAGATATCCACCCAGCTCTGCAGCACGCTCCGGCAGCCGTTCACTCTCGATATAATCCAGGACAGCCAGTGCCGTCGCCGCAGACACCGGATTACCTCCAAAGGTAGATGCCGATGGACGGTTCAAGGAAGCAGCAATTTCATCAGTGGTTGCAAAGGCCGCCACCGGAACACCGTTCCCGAGCGCTTTTGCCATGCTGATGATATCCGGAACGACTCCGAAATGCTCAATCGCAAACATGGCACCCGTACGTCCATAGCCGGTTTGAATTTCATCGTCAATCAGCAGTACGCCGTATTGCTCAAGCAGCGCTTTAACTTCGCCGAAATACGAGGGTGCCGGCATAATCATGCCGCCATTGCCCTGAATCGGTTCAACGATCATTGCGGCAATGCTGTCACCCTTCTCTTCCAGAACACGCTTCAGGCTCTGAACCGAGCGAGCTGCAGCCTCCTCCAGCGACAGCTCAGGATGATACGGACGTTCAATGAAGGTAACATCTTCATCCAGATACTTGTCCGTCCGCCACATTTGCAGGCCGGTTACACTCATTGTAAGATTGGTCCGCCCGTGCAGGCCGCTCTCCAGCGCAATAAAACCCTTGCGACCGGTATGCATTCTGGCCAGCAGCAATGCCCCCTCATTAGCTTCGGAGCCGCTGTTCACAAAAAAGCTCCGTCGCAGCCTGCCCGGCAGCACCGCTTCCAGCCGCTCAGCGAGATCTACGTTCGGCTGGGTCAAATAGACCGTCGAGGTATGCTGCAGCTGCTGCAGCTGCTCAATCGTGCGTGACGTGATCACCGGGTTACAGTGGCCACAGGCCACCACAGAAACACCGGCGAAGAAATCGGTGTATTCTTTGCCGTTCTCATCATAGACGTATTGCATGCTTCCCCGGACTACTTGCGGGGCATCACGATAAAAGTGTGCTGTACAAGGATAGAAATATTGCTTGCGTTTGGCGGCTACAGCCTCTCTGCCGATGAATGGCGATTGCTCCATGAAGATACCTCTCTTTCATCTATGAAATGGTACGGCCTACAGGAGAGATCTACGGCACTTTTTACTTATTATATCGTTCGTGCCTAACCCTAGCCATCCGTATTGTTTGTGAAAAATAGAACTTATCAACCTGAAATGTATCGCTATAAATACTGCAGCTCTGTATTTTAAATTTTAATTATCAATTGAATTGCAGAGAACCCAGGGTATATCCTGCATACACAGGCTGCAATCCGCCCAGCAGATCTTCTTTATCAGTAGTGCCGTTAATAGCGGCCTGATAAGCTGTAATGATGGTCCGCAGTTCAGTGGTGCTATAAGTCGCTCCTTCAATCCGGAAGCTGGCAATCCCGAGATCACTCATTTCACCCAGCATCGGCAGGAAGCACAGTTCTTTGGAGAAGAGCAGGTGGCAGCGGCCGTACTGGTCACGATAGACCGGGTTTTCGCCTTTGTCTGTCTTAAGCACGAGCACCTTGTTGCTGACATGCAGATTATCTTCCTCGCCGATCGGCTCCATAACCTCCGTATTCTCAAACAGATCATGTTCCATGTACATCAGTGCCGGTGTACCGTGAACCACAACTTCAAGCGGCAGATCGCAGCGGGAGGTAAAGGAGGCAAAATGCTCCATGGTCATTTCCGGTGAAACCGTCAGCTTCTGGAGACCCAGGCCAGTATATAAACCAGCGGAAAGATGATTATACACGTTAAGATTGCTGTCTCCGATCATTGGATATCCCATATCCCTGAAGCGGTGAACGGCCCCTAAATTCGTAACCAGCAGCCCGTCAACCGGCAGACGCTCACCACTCAGCAATTGACTAAACTGGTCAAAATGCAGCTCCGTCATCATCCGCGGCATTCCTAAGTACAGCTTCGTCCGGCCCTTCAGCGCCCCAAGTTCTTTAATGTCCTGTTTGGTGAACGGCAGATCCGGCTCAAATACATCCCCCGGGAGATACAGGTGGTCTACACCCAGTTCAAGCACCAGCTTGGCCTGCTCCATATTATTCACACGTACCGCAAGCTCAGGTTTAGCTGATTCCGCTTTTTTACCTTCTGCAAGGCGTTCACGCAGCTGCATCACCCGGTCCTCGGACAGTTCCCGCTCTGCAGTAGGTGTGCTGAATACTTTGCCTGTACTGTAGAATTTGCCTGTACCCTCATAACGGCGGTTAATATTCGACAAGCCCGGTTTGCCAAAAGAATAGGCGGTAGAAAAATCGCGTTTGCGGTTTTTGTACAGCTCTTTGGAATCTACGGTACGGACAAAGCCGACCGGATCATCAATGTAGCGGTCAATGGCTTCGCCGTAGCTGTTCGCCAGCATAACCATAAATTCTTTGTCACGCATCCGGCCTTCGATCTTAAAGGAGGTAATCCCCGATTCGATCAGCTCCGGAAGATGCTCATACATGAACATATCTTTGACAGCCAGCGGATATTCTGCCGGGAAGACATAGCCGTCTTTCTTGATCCGGTAATCCCAGCGGCAAGGCTTCATGCATTTCCCCCGGTTGCTGCTCATCCCGAACACCTGGGAACTGAAATAGCAGTTGGCCCCGTGCACTGAACACATATCTCCGTGAATGAAATACTCCAGCTCCATTCCGCTTCTCTGTCCCAGCAGCTTCGCCGTCTGCAAATCCATCTCACGCGAAGTTACTACCCGGCTTACCCCAAGCTCGCGCAGCGCGTAGATCATCTCCAGGTTGTGGACATTCATCATTACGGAAGCATGAACCGGGACCGTAAGCCCCATCTCGCGGATCAGCTCCAGCACGGCCATATCCTGTACGATCAGCGCATCGGGCTGAACCTCGTCAAGGAACCGGAGGTATTCTCTGGCTTCTTCCACATCTTCTTCACTGAACAAGTTATTGACGGTAACATACACTTTTTTATCAAGACTGTGGGCAATGACCAGCGCCTGGGCAATTTCCTCGTGTGACAGATTGTAGCCTTTGCGCATCATTCTCATATTAAGGACCGGACCGCCAAAATACACCGCGTCACAGGCCGACTGAATAACATCCTTGAAAATCTCAAACGTCCCTGCCGGTGCTAATAATTCAATTTCCCTGCCATTAAAATAACGTGCCATGCTTGTTTCCCCCTAAAATATTACAATAGTGCTACTGCAACTCCCATGATGACGAACATACCGACGAACAAAGTATCAGCTGCGCCCCACCTCAGGCGGTGATACTGGCTGCGCGGGGCATCCATGCGGAAGCCGCGTGCTTCCATGGAATAGACAAGATCCTGGGCGCGCCGGAAGGCGCTGGTGATTACCGGTACAAGCAGCGATACGAGCATCCGCCCTTTTTCCTTCAGCGGCAGCTCCTTGAGATCCGCTCCGCGTGAGGCCTGGGCTTTCATAATGATCTGCGCTTCATCGAGAATCGTCGGAATAAAGCGCAGGGCGATGCCAATCATCATCGTGAGCCGGTCGGGTGATAACCCCAGCTTCTTGAACGGAGAAAGAATGCCTTCGAGGCCCTGATTCAGCTTGCCCGGAGTCGTCGTGAAGGTCAGCAGCGCCGTGAAGGTGATCAGAAACAGCATGCGGATGACCGAAAAGGATCCCAGACGCAGTCCGCCCTCGTACAGCGAAAACGACCCCAGCGAGAACCATACATCGCCTTCCTTCACCGACAGGATCTGTACAATGAAAATAAATAGCATCAAAAACCGCAAAGGCTTGGCAGCCTTAATGAAATATTTGAGCGGGATGCGTGTCGACGCCATCACCGCAATCGAGAATACAGCCAGCAGCCCCATCGTTGCCCAGGAATGCGACAGCAGAATAATGACTAAATACAATAACATTCCGGTTATTTTGGAGCGGGCATCCAGCTTATGCACCCAGGAGCCGGTCTCAATGCTGCGTCCAAGCAGCAGCCGTTCATTCATAGCCATCCCTCTTTCCCGCAGGCCCGCTGTTCTCCGCTTCCCCCTGCAGTAAGGCGATACGCGCAGCAAGGCTCTCAGCAGTCAGGCAAGGCTTCTCGCCTTCCAGACCGAACCGCTCAGCAACCGCCCTCCAATACCGGAGTGAGTGCGGGATTGTCAATCCGCAGCTCTCCAGAAGGCCAGGATCTGCAGCAAGCGCCTGCCCGCTCCCCTGAAAGGAAATCCGCCCTTCCTTAAGCAGTGCCCAGTGATCGGCATAAGGCAGCAGCTCGTCCATCCGGTGGGTTACGATGATAATCGTCCGCCCTTGTTCCCGGCAGAGCCGCTCCAGCAGGCTGATCAGTTCTGCGCGGCTGACAGGGTCCAGCGTCGCCGTCGGCTCATCCAGCACGACGATATCCGGGTCCATGGCCAGCACCGAAGCAATGGCCGCTTTGCGCATCTGCCCCCCGCTTAAGCGGAACGGATTGCGCTCCAGCAGACTAAGGTCCAGGCCCATATCCGTCATGGCCTGGCGGGCACGTATTTTGGCTTCCTCCGGACTCATACCGAAATTCAGCGGTCCAAAAATCAAATCCTTCTCTACGGTTTCCTCAAACATCTGCTGCTCCGGAAATTGAAAGACAAGGCCCACCCTGCGGCGGAGCGGCAGCAGCTTCGGTGATTTTTCACCGGCCCGGATGGTCACATCCAGCACGCTTACCGTGCCTTCCGACGGCTTCAGAATCCCGTTGAACAGCTGCAGCAGCGTAGACTTGCCGGAGCCTGTTGCACCGGCAATCCCGACCATGGATCCTTTTGAAATATTCAGATTAATATCATGCAGCGCCGTCTGTTTCCATAGGCTCCGGTCAGCGTAGGTATAGCTTACTTGCTGTAGTTGTATGGCCATATTGTATCTATAAGCTCCTTTTCACTGGCGGGAACATCCACCTGGATCCCTAAGCGCTCTAGTTCACGGGCCAGCTTCCAGGGATAAGGCTCGCGCAGATGACACTTCGTAAGCAGCTCCTGATCCCGGAACAGCTCCTCCGGCAGCACGTCTGCTGCCAGAGTGCCTCCATGGAGCGCCAGCACACGGTCAGAAGCCAGAATCTCATCGGCATCATGCGTAATCATCAGAATGGTATACCCTTCATCCCGCAACCCCCGCAGGATATCCAGCAGTTCATCCCGGCTCCCCTCGTCCAACATAGAAGAGGCCTCGTCAAAGATGACGATGCCTGGCTTCATGGCAAGAATGGAGGTGATGGCAACCCGCTGTTTCTGACCGCCGGACAGCTCACCCGGGTGTTTGGACAGCAAATGGCCGATCCCCAGCTTCTCTGTATAGAATTTAAGGCGTTCGTCCATCTCTGTGTAGGATAAACACAGCCCTTCCAGGCCGAACAGGATGTCTTCCTCTACCGTTGCACCGATAAACTGATTATCGGGGTTCTGAAAGACCATGCCGATACAGCCGCGAATGGCTCCGATGTTAGCCTCTTCTAACCGGTGTCCGCAGACTATGATTTCTCCTGCGCTTTTGGGCAGCAGGTCATTCAGCAGCTTGACCAGCGTCGACTTGCCGCTGCCGTTCGGGCCGACCACGCTCACCCATTGTCCCTCAGGAATGGACAGCGTAATATTTTGCAGAATGGGGTGCTCCGGATCATAGCCGAACGCCACTCCCTCCAGAGAGATGACTGCTGCTTCTTCTCCGGCTTCCGTTTCCTTGTAAGATTCATTCATGTTAGTCATCCTTCCGCAGCTACTGACCCGGTCAGTTCAGAAACTCTTCAAACAGCGAAATCTTCGACAGTGAAGCCACCAGATAACGCACCGCAAAGCCGACGAGAATCCCCGTCACAATACCTGTAACCAGCAATACAGGCAGATAGTATAAAATACTCGTAGAGTTAAATACCATAGATGCAGCCAGCAGCTGCCCGGTATTGTGGGCGAGTCCCCCGGCGATGCTGATTCCGATGACACTGAGCTTCTTGCGGCCAAAGCGGACCAGCAGGAACATGACTACAAAACTGAGCAGTGAACCAAACAGGCTGAAGAGCAAACTTGAGAATGTACCGAGCAAAAATGCGGTAAGCAAGGTCTTCAGAATGACCAGCACAAAAGCGTCACGTCCGCGCAAAAAGAAAATACACGTCAAAATCATTATGTTAGCAAATCCCAGCTTCGCCCCGGGCATCAGGCCCATTCCAGCGAGTGGGATCTGGGCTTCCACAATACTCAGCACTACGGCAACCGCAGCAAAAATCGCAATGATCACCGTTCTTTTCAGAGCCGTTGCTGATTCCTTACTGGACATAGCCATCGATCTCATCTCCTCCCAATGTCCCTGCAATTTCTACCAGTACCCGGTGCGGCAGACATACGATGGTCTGTTTCGGCTGAGTGATCTTTCCAAACCCCAGACATACCTTATCCGGGCAGTCCGCATCATACATTTCGATTCCGTAATCATGAACCTTCAAAATGTTATAACCCCGGTCTGTACGGATTTCAATCGTCTGCTCTTCTTTTGTAAGTTGTACTGTCTTAAACAGCTTGCCGTCCACCGTTATATTGGCCACGAGATTCTTGCCCGGCCCGCCCTTATCATCGCCCAGCCATCTTGGCACGAGAAAAGCAAGCGCAGCAATCAGCACGATGGAAATTAGCAGTACATCTGCGCGTTTCATAAAATTCTCCCTTATTTTTTAATTAAAATCCAGACTTAATAATTATAACGGTCTACCCTCAATCCTTCAATGAATGTAGTCGTTAATTGTCGGTTTTACAGAGCTGTTCACAAAATAGGCACGCAAGGAGAAGCGGACACCCCCACAAAATGGAAGTATCCGCTCTCGCTAGAAATATTAGGGGCAGCAGCATTCACAGCATTGTGCTAGAATTACCCCGTCCGGCCCGGATACTGTTTTTCGCCAGATTTTACAGTTTTCCCGAAGTAGGCCAGGAATAGTCCGGCGAACTCAGGATCCCACTGGCTGCCCCGGCCTTGTTCAAGAATCATCAGCGCCCGTTCATGGTCCATCCCTTTCCGGTAAGGGCGGTCCGAGGTCATAGCGTCATAAGCATCCGCCACCGCAATAATTCTGCCGTGCAGCGGAATATCCGCTCCCGCCAGCCCATCAGGATAGCCTTTGCCGTCATAACGTTCATGATGCGAGCGCACCCCGCTTAAATACGGGGCCATTTTCTCTACCGGTTCGATCTGGCGCAAAATATTTTCTCCGAGCACCGGATGACTTTTGATTTGGTCAAACTCTTCATCTGTAAGATTCCCCTCTTTGAACAGGACATTATCGGGAACGCCAATTTTACCGATATCATGCAGCAGTGCTGACTTCCGCAAATCATCAAGATTTTGTCCAGACAGTCCTGCCAGTTGTCCGATGATGACAGAGTATTCCGCCACCCGCAGCGAATGACCGGCTGTATAGGAATCACGGGCATCCAGGGCAACGGCGAGGGTCGTAAAGTAGCTGTCCAGCAGCTGCCGGTTCTGCTGCTCGCGCTCCTGCAGCCCCCTCACCATCATATTAAATCCGGCGACCAGCTTAGAAAATTCATCGGAATATTCATCCTGCACCTGCAGGAGGCGTCCATCCTTTACGTGATTCATCGCGTTGTACAGCTCATTGATCGGATGCTGCACACTGTTGGTCAAGAGGAGTGCCGCTACGGAGGAGAAAAAAGTGCCGATCAGCAGCACCATACCTGCCCAGGCCCAATAGCTCTGCAGGCCAATCAGCCCGCTTCCGGTATTGTTCATACGTATCTGCGTAGCCATAATAAAAAGAAACAGCGGAAACGTCCCGATCAGCATGCAGCTGATCAAAAATTTCGGACGGATCGGCACGAAGACATGCCCCTCCAGCGAGAAATCCACATTGTACATCTTAAGCGCCCGGTTTCTGAATTCCTTAATCAGCGGAATAATCGCCGAGCAGGTCAAATAGAACTCAATCAGCGCATGCATGCTGGCAATAAGAACCGCCCCAATGACCGCGAGCATCAGATAAAAATAAGGAATGCTGAGCAGCCCGCTGTGAATCATCCATAATGTCATCAGGGTTGCTGGCACAGACAAGCCAAGCAGGTGGGGACCAAGAATCCGCAGGACGGCATGCCTTGGCAGCTGATGCGTATGCAGATAAGCTTCTTCCAGCACAGCCAGCGTTGGTTTTGATTCCAATAAAGCAGTGCGGACCGGTCTGATTTGCTTCAGGAATACACTGACCTCAGCAACTGCCATAATCATGAACGAAAGCACCAGTACAATTAACAAGCGGCCATACTCCACGACGCTGATCTCCAGAGAAGACAGCAATATCAGGCTTCCCACCGCCATTACAGCAACAACGGAGCCGAACAAATAATTTCCGATCTGTTTCTTTAAAAAAGCCCCGTATATATTCATTTGCTCCCCCATCCCCAGTCTTGCCGAGTACCTATTTTTCTATTTGCGTTATCAAATAATCCATGATATAATAAAATAATATTTGTTTAGGTGTATTATATATCCCCATCAAGAAGATGTCAGGCCGATTGCTTTACTTCCTTTTATTATCGGCATTTTGGACACAAAATCTTACGTTTTCTTGCATGACTCTTCCTTTTTATGAGACTAAATTCGAACATAGCATTCCGATTCACACTGGCGCGGCCACGGAGCCGCAAGGACAAGAGAGAGGTAGGGCTTTTGTCGTTTTGGAAGGATTATTCTCGCCACACGGCTGCTGGAAATAACAAGGAATTACGACACCCGTTACGCTCACGAACGGCGGGGGATGAAATATACCGAGAAGACATGGCTTAGCTGCTTTCTTGTTGCTGAGAGCACATCCATGTGTGGAACATATAAGTGCCCGATAACCGCTGCATGCGGATATCGGGCACGTCTACTTTCTGGGGGTATATTCACGGATTAGTGGACATACCGTGCAATGAAATTATCTACTCTGGCGATATATTCGGATTTATCTGTGTCATAGGCAAGACCATGTCCGGCTCCATGCACCACCAGCTTATCCTTGGGAGCGCTGCAGGCCTGATATAAATCCTCCATCATAAAGAAGGGCACGAACTTGTCTGCATCTCCGTGGATAAACAGGATTGGCACCTTTGCTTTGCGCACTTGCTTCAGCGCGGAGGCTTCACCGAAGAAATAACCTGCTTTGATCCGCGTAATCAGACTGGCGAAGTGGATGAAGGGAAACCCCGGCAAATGATACATCCGGCGGAGCTGGTAGGATAATTGTGCCTTCACCGAGCTATATCCGCAGTCAGCAACTACCGCTTTGACCTGCGGCGGAAGCTCTTCCCCTGAAGCCATCAGCACCGTTGCGCCTCCCATTGATACCCCATGCAGTACAATCTGGGCCTGCGGCCCGGTCTCCTGAAGAACAAACTCTATCCATTTCAGGTAATCCCTGCGCTCCGGCCAGCCGAAGCCGATGTAATCCCCTTCACTCTGCCCATGCCCTCTCGCATCCGGAATCAGCACATTGTAGCCGGAATGCTCATAATAAATCTTGGCGGTTGCGCCCATATCCTTCCCTTTCCCGGAATAACCGTGGGCAATGATCGCAGTCCGGCCTTCAGCCCGCTCTGATGGCAAAAAGTAGCCTTTCAATTTCAAACCGTCGTCCGAGCACAGCTCAACCTCACGGAAATGCTGCCGGGAAATCCATTCGGCCCCCTCTCCCCAGGACGCTCCGGCAACCGGCGGATCCACCTTCAAATCAGGCGTTTTCGCCAAAAAATCCTTCGGCGCCCGCTTGATCGCCACCCCGTAAAAATAGAAGCCTGCATAAACCAGCCCTGCAGCGGCGACAACTATAACTGCAAGTAAAATGATCGTCCACATACATCCTGTCTCCTTAAGATACTGATTTCAGCATAGTATAACATGCCGCCTGCAGCTTCTGAAAACATCAGATAAACAGGATGAAAAGAGGCTACCTCCAGGAAACCCATTATCCCGGAAGCAGCCCCAATATACGGCTTGTTGTAATCAATAGTTAATGCACAGCGGTGTGCTGACCTTAGTATTTACGTTTGTTAGTTCTCTTTCTGCTCAGCAGCAACCCCAAACCAGCCAGGGTCAGACCCGCAATATAATAGGGTGCCGGACTGGATTCGCCTGTCTGCGGCAGCTTATCGGCTACCGGATCAGCAACACTACCAAGCGGAATTTCATCATCCAGAACGATTTCATCATCCGCACCCGTACTTGATACCGGACTCGGAACAGGTGATGGCGAAGGCGTCGGCTTTGCTGACGGACTGATGACCACACCGCCCAAAGGAAGCTCATCCTCGTTCACGGTAATATCCCCGCTAGTAG
>CAKMKL010000143.1 GCA_927443375.1 uncultured Paenibacillus sp.
GCGGTACAACAGAGCCGGGAAACATTTGAATCTAAGCTGCAAGCGATGCTGGGCGAAGTGGTCGTGATCGGTCAGCAAGCACCGCGTGTACCGTGTGTGAGCTTTATTGCATTGCCGGGCGTCAATACAAAAAAAACTGCAGCTTGCCTTGAACAGGCAGTCGATCTACATAACCGGTGGGTCGGCATGCTCGGACAAGACACTCAGCCTGTCCAACACGGTTACACAACTGGGATATTCCGACACATAGGAAATAGTTAAGTATAACTTGGTCTAGTGTAGAGTTAGGTAAAGTTTGTTTCTTTACTATCTTTTCCCCGATTAAGACGGTTTGTAAATTTATGAGTTCAATCTATATAGTTGCAAACTATGCCAAGTAGCAGAACAGCCTCCGGGATCACTCCATCTTGTATAAATAGCTTATTTTACCTGCTTATATAAAGACGCAATTGGAGAATGTTTGTTACGTTAAACTGCCCGTTAGCTTAATTGGAGCATGCAGTCTGCAATTTTCTTTTCAAGGTCTAGTGCCTTGTTATTCAGACTCATACTAGGTCTCGCCGAACAGCCATAGATAATTGCATTGGTTCCCCTCATGCGTTACACTCTTTATATTGACAAATTTGCAGGTCTATAAAAGGAGGTCCACGCGCCTATGTGCCCCCGTACTAAAGAACAAAATGAGCTCATACGGTTGCAGCGCAGAGAGCAGATTCTGGACTTCGCCGCGCGTGCCTACTTCCGCACTGGCGGCAGCTTTGATATTCGGGACGTCGCCCGTGAGGCCGGGCTCGGTTACGGCACGGTATACCATTATTACCCTAACCGGCATTTACTTATAGAAGAGGTGCTGGACAGCGGCTTTGAGCGATGCGAGCAAGCCCTGGCAGAATGGTCTAACGTCAGCTGCAGCACCTCGGATAACAGGCAGTTATTGACGTATTGCCAGATCCTGCTCCGGCTGTGGCAGTCGGATGCCCGCGCTTATCTCGTCTACAAAATGGCGGCGGAACATTATTCAGGCTTGCCTGTGAAGGATCAGCATCCCGCCCGGAGACGATTCATGGAACGGCTGTACCTTCCGCTCAAATCGATCGCGCAGCGCGAAGACGATAGTATCGATTATATGCTTGCCGTGCTGGTTGGCTGTTGCGGTGTGCACTACTATGCAGGCACTTCGGAGCTGAACGTCGATCGAATTGCCCAGCTTGCGATACAAGCTATTACGAAGGAGTATTGATAACAAACATGGTCATTTTAAAAAGCAAGCATGAAATCGAAGGCATCCGCAAGGCATGCCAGGTGGTGGCCGAATGCCATCGTACGATCGCCCCGCTCATCAAACCAGGTATCACGACGAACGAGATAGAGCGCATATTCGAGGACATTATTCTGAAGCACGGTGCCAAGCCATACACGAAGGGCTACAAGGGCTATCCATATGCGACCTGTGCCTCCGTCAACGACGTGATCGCCCATGGCTTCCCTACAGATAAGCCCCTTGAGGAAGGCGATATTGTGACGATCGACACGGTCGCAGAGCTCGACGGCTGGCTCGGCGATTCAGCCTGGAGCTATGCGGTTGGCAAGATTTCTCCGGCGGCCGAGAAGCTGATGCGCGTCACCAAGGAATGCCTTGACCTCAGCATCGAACAGGCCCGGTCTGGCAATCGGCTCGGTGACGTGACGAGCACGATCCAGCGGCATGCCGAATCGAACGGCTTCGGCGTTGTACGTGACCTTCTCGCTCATGGCATCGGTAGGGACCTGCACGAGGCGCCTACCTATATGCATGTCGGGAAGCCCGGCAAGGGCCTCCGCATCAAGGAAGGAATGGTGTTTACGATCGAACCCATGATCACCGAAGGCACCTACTACATGTCAATCGATCCGGACGGCTGGACCGCCCGTACACTGGACCACAAGCTCGCCGCCCAATATGAGCATACGATCGCCATTACTGCTGAAGGTCCACAAATCCTGACCGCGCAATAAAATAATCAGAGGCCGGCCTGCGAAATGGCCGACCTCTTTTTTATGGGTTACGCATAGCCCCGTTCTTCATCTGATGCATTCGTTCATTTGGTTGTAAGATCATCAATCGCCTGGACAGCCCGTTTCAAGGCTTTCATTCTTCGCTCTAACAGCGTTTTTTGCGGACTACCCGCCTTTGACTTATCATAACTGTTTTGAATGGATGGAAATAACCCGGTGATCACCTTGCGGGCCTCTGCTAAATCTTCGTGTATGTAATTATGGTGCTCCTGATTCCAGACGTGTTCCAGCATGGCTAAACCGATGGAAACAGCTTTTAACCGCTTCTTTACAAGGGTTGTATTGGCGCTATTTTGAGTCATCTGGGACAAAGCATTTTCAAGTTTACGGATTGTCGATTGTAAAGACTTTATGGATTCCAATTGATCAGCTTGTGATACATTTTCCATGCGGGTACTGTCCTTTCTTTTGATTCTGCTGATTTGCAAAAAAAGAACACACTGCTAAGATTCGATCCTGGCGGTGTGTTCTTCTGCTTTTGAAGTGTGATCGTTGTTTATTATAAGCTATTCCGTAATGTTATCGTAGATGTCGATGTACTGCTGTGCGGAAACACTCCAGCTGTAGTCACCGGCGAAGGCGTTTTTCGTAACCTTTTTCCAGTGCTCCGGTTTGTGGTAGTAGGATACGGCCCGGCGCAGGGTAAACATCATATCGTGGGCATTGTAATCCTTAAAGGTGAAGCCGTTGCCCTCGCCAGTCTCCTCGTTATAGGTATGAACCGTGTCGTTGAGCCCGCCGGTTTCGCGCACGACCGGAATACTTCCATATCGCAGGGCCAGCAGCTGGCTGATGCCGCAAGGCTCAAACTTGGATGGCATCAGGAAGATGTCGCTTGCCGCATAGATTTTACGGGATAACGCGTCATTGAACAAAATCTGGGAAGAAAGCTTGGTCGGATAACGCCAGGCCGCCTCACGGAACCAGCGCTCATAGGATTCATCACCTGTACCCAGCAGGACGAATTGGATATCGTCATAATACAGCAGCTCATCGAGTATCCGTGTCAGCAGATCCAGGCCTTTGGAATCGACCAGCCGTGTAACCATCGCCACCATCGGAATGTAGGGGGCCACCGGCAGACCCAGTTCCTGCTGCAGACCCAGCTTGTTTTCGGCTTTTTTAGCCAGATTTGAGCGATATTTCGTGAAGATTTTGCTGTCCGTATTCGGATTATAGCTTTTGGTATCAATGCCGTTTACGATTCCGCTCAGGCTGTCGGCACGGGAATTCAGAAGTCCATCCAACCCGTAGCCGTAATATGCTGTACGGATCTCATCCGCATACGTCGGGCTGACCGTAGTGACATGATCGCTGTGGACGATTCCGCCCTTCATGTAATTCACGTTGCCGTAATACTCTACACTGGTAAAATAACTGCTGTCCAGACCGAGCAGCTCGCCCAGCACCGAATACGGGAAAACACCCTGATACAGCAGGTTGTGAATCGTGAATACCGTCCGCATGTTGCTGTAGAAAGGAATATGGCGGTAGTGCGCCTTCAGCAGCAGCGGAACAACGGCAGCATGCCAGTCATGGCAGTGCAGCACATCAGGCTGGAAATTAATACTCGGCAGGCACTCCAGCACCGCCCGGTTAAAGAAGGCAAACCGTTCACCATCATCCATATATCCGTAGATACCGTCCCGGCCAAAATAATATTCATTATCGATGAAATACACAGGAATGCCGTCATAGACGATCTGTTCAATGCCGCAATATTGATTGCGCCAGCCAACAGGCACATCGAGTACAGCAACAGGCTCCATCTGCGAGCGGAATTGCTTGGGAATCCCTTTATATTTAGGCAAAATCACCCGTACATCCACCCCTGCACCCTTGAGCGCCTTGGGTAAAGCTCCAATGACATCGGCCAGACCTCCCGTTTTGATAAACGGATGGGCTTCGGCGGCGGCAAATAAAACTTTCATTCCAATTTCCCCCTTAGTTGTACGAATTCTCTATACCAAACCTGCTTTGGACTTGCGTCCCGCCTTTTTCAGTACCAGAAAACTAAGCGGCGGAAGTGTCAGCTCCAGGCTGTTCAGCTGGTTATGCCATTCTTTCTTGGTGCTCTTCATCGGTTCATTGTGAATTCCGGAACCCCCAAACTCGATATTCTCCGAGCTGAACAGTTCTTCATACGTACCCGGCCGCGGGACGCCGATCCGGTAATCACGCCGTTCCACCGGCTGAAAATTAATAATGATCAGCAGGGTGTCTACAGGCTTCTTGCCTCTGCGGATATAGGAAACCACACTTTGGCCATTGTCGTCTGCATCAATCCACTGGTAGCCCTCCATATCATGATCCAGCTCCCACAGCGCCTTCTCTGTCACGTAGAGTTTGTTAAGTGCAGCTGTAAAAGCAAGCATCCGGCGGTGGCTTTCGTAATCCAGCAGCAGCCAGTCGAGCTGATCCTGATCCTTCCACTCGATGAACTGCCCAAACTCACCGCCCATAAACAGCAGCTTCTTGCCGGGATGGGAGATGTGATAACCCAGCAGCACGCGTAGTCCGGCAAACTTTTGCTCGTAGGATCCGGGCATTTTGTCTAACAGTGATTTCTTGCCGTGTACGACTTCATCATGAGACAGCGGCAGAGCATAGTTCTCGGAATAGGCATAACAGATGGGAAAGGTCAACAAATTATGATGATAGGGCCGGGCCCCGAAATCATGTTCTATGTAACCCAGTGTGTCATTCATCCAGCCCATATTCCATTTGTAATTAAACCCCAGGCCGCCTTCATGTGCAGGCGCAGTAACGCCCGGCCAGGCGCTGGACTCTTCAGCCATCATCAGCGCTTTTGGATAATAATGAAAAATGGTCTTGTTCAGCTGCTGAATGAAGCTGATCGCCTCCAGATTCTCCAGCCCCCCGTTCCGGTTGCGCCGGTATTGGTGTTCCTGCTTCTCAAAGTCGAGACGGAGCATGCTTGTCACCGCATCTACGCGCATTCCGTCAATATGATAAACATCGAACCAGAACAGTGCATTTGAGATTAGGAAAGAGGCAATCTCCGGCTTGCTGAAATCAAAGGAAAGAGTCCCCCAGCCCGGCTTCTCGGCCAGCATAGGATCGGCATATTCATACAGCGGAGTCCCGTCAAACATTCTGAGGCCATGTGCATCTTTGGCAAAATGCGCCGGAACCCAGTCCAGAATAACACCAATGCCGGCCTGGTGAAGATGATCAATCAGGTACATCAGCTCCTGCGGCTCTCCATAACGGCTGGTTGCAGCGAAATATCCCGTTCCCTGATATCCCCATGACAAATCATAAGGATGTTCGGCGAGCGGCATAAATTCCACATGGGTATAATTCATCTCCACCAGATAGGGGATCAGCAGATCGCTCATCTCACGGTAGGTATAGAATTCACCGTCCTCCTTCTGCTTCCAGGTGCCGAAATGCATCTCATAAATGTTCATCGGCCCGCTATATGGTGCTTTGTTCTTCCGCTTCCACTGATTGTCACCCCAGCTATAGCCGCTGATATCCGCAACAACGGAAGCCGTGGCCGGCCGCACCTCTGCCTTAAACGCGTAAGGATCTGCCTTCAAAAAGCTTGCACCGTCAGCCGATACAATCCTGTATTTGTAAAAAGTTCCCGGCTCTATGCCCGGAAAAAAACGACTCCAAAATCCTGAATCGGGTATCTTATATAACGAGTCCACGTCCTGCGTTCCATCCCAGCCGTTATGATTACCAGCCAGTCCTACATATGTCGCATGAGGAGCCCACACGGTAAAGCGTACGCCCGTCATTCCTTCTTCAGCGGCAATGTGCGCGCCCAGCATCGTATAGCTGCGATAATTCGTGCCCTCATGGAACAGGTAAATATCATCAGATGACGGGAGGTTTACTGTCTTAAGTATGTCAGGCAAATCATCACCACCTTTTTGTATAGGATGCACCTATAACATTACCCGAATGTTGGGCGTTTGAAAATGATTTATAAGGCAAAAACAGGGTTTCTCTGAATAAAGAAAATTATTCTGTAATTTTTCCTGCTGTACAGCAATATATTTCACCTATGTCGTTTCAAGCGCTTGTAGTGAGTTTATATTACAAGCATTGACAAAAAAATGGGAGGGATAACAAATGAGTAAAAAAGAATGTGTCGCCATGCTGCTGGCAGGCGGGGAAGGCCGGAGACTGGCCCCCTTAACTTCCACTATGGCAAAACCCGCAGTCCCTTTCGGAGGACAGTATAGAATCATTGACTTTCCCCTCAGCAATTGCGTGAATTCCAAGATAGATACCGTTGGCGTACTGACACAGTACGAAGCGAACTCCTTGCATCAGCATATCGGGTCAGGTGAGCCATGGGGGCTTCACTCCAAACCAGATCAGGGAGTAAAGCTGCTGCCTTCCGGAGTAGAAGGCCGTGACACTTATACGGGAACAGCAGATGCCATCTATAAGAACATTGAATTTATTGACAGCCATAATCCGGAACATGTGCTGATTCTTTCAGCTGATCATATTTATCATATGGATTATCGCAAAATGCTCGATTATCACATCGGCAAATCCGCTAAGGCAACCATTTCAGTCATGGAGGTCCCTTGGGATGAAGCCAGCCGCTTCGGTGTGATGAATGTTAACGAAGAACTCCTAATTTCCGAGTTTGCGGAAAAACCGAAAGTGCCGCAAAGCAATCTTGCTTCGATGGGAATTTACTTGTTCGAGTGGACGTACCTGAAGGATCATTTGCTGCGCGATGCCGCTAATCCGGCCTCCAGCCATGACTTCGGTAAAGACGTTATTCCCACGATGCTTGACGGCAATGATCAGTTGTTTGCATACCGCTTCAAAGGATACTGGAGAGATGTCGGCACCGTAGACAGCCTCTGGGAAGCTCACATGGACCTTCTGCAGGAGGATGAAAACGGCTTTAAGCTGGATAATGCCCATTGGCCAATGTACAGCCGGGCCCGCCGTAACAAACCGGCGGCTGTCAAACCGCGAGAACAGATCAAAGCAGAGGATTGCTTAGTGAACGAATCTTGCCTGCTTGAAGGCAGCCTGCAGCGTTCAGTGATCTTCGGTGGTGTAGAAATCGGCAAGCTTAGCCGGATTCATCACAGTATTGTAATGCCGAATGTCCGTATCGGGCGCGGCGTCCTGATTGAGAATGCGATCATCGGCGAAGGTGCAGTCATTAAGGACGGAGCTGTCATCAAAGGAAGCAGCGACAATATCGTCGTTGTCGGCCCTAATGAGATAGTGGCTGCCAAACCCGTTATCCGTACACAGCCTTCCCGTCTGCTGCAAGAGGTCTATGAGAAGACCGGCAGACTCCGGGCTGAAGGGCTTCCTTCTTAAGCCTAAGCCTCTTCCCTCAGCATATTCAATTAATAAAAGGGCTGAATTACCGGTCTTGCCGACCGGTAATTCAGCCCTTTTAGCTATATCTTAATCAGGAGCGGACGCTCTGATTATTCGTAGACATTCTCCGGAACAGCCGGAGCTGTCGGACGCTCCTCGGTAAGCGGCAGAATAACTGTCACCTGCGTACCTTTGCCGAGCTCACTGTCCATTTCCAGCTTCCCGTTATGAAGCTCGACAATCTGCTGGGATATCGCAAGCCCCAGTCCGGTCCCTCCATTCAGCGCATCAACCTGGAAGAAACGGTCACGCACCCTGGAGAGATGCGCTTCGCTGATGCCGATTCCGCTGTCCCGCACGATTACAGCCATTTCACTGGCTGACAGGCGCTGGGCGGACAGGACGATGCTGGAATCTTCCGCTGAAAATTTCACGGCATTATCGACAAGATTGAGGAATACCTGCTTCAACCGGTTCGGATCGCCTTTGATATAGATCGTATCCTCACACTCCAGCACCAGATGAATCCGTTTCTTCTCCGCTTTGGCCCATATATTCAGGATGGTCTCCTGCAGCACTACCTTAATGTCCATTAGAACGATGGAGAGCTTCATTTCATTCTGCTGCAGCTTCGAGAAGTCCAGAATCTCTTCAACGAGTCCGATAAGGCGGTCACTTTCCTTGGAGATAATCCCCATACCCAGCTTGGTCTCTTCCGGATCGTAGCCGCCCGAAATCAGCGTCTCACTCCAGCCCTTGATGCTGGTGAGCGGTGTCCGCAGCTCATGCGAAATTGAGGAAATAAAATCATCCTTGATCTGATTGCTGCGGATAATTTCATCCGCCATATAGTTGAGCGTAGAGGCCAGATCGCCGATTTCGTATCTATAGTTACCTTTGATGCGGGCGGTGAACCTCCCCTTCGCCATTTGGGCCGAAACCGCGGTAATATTGTTCAGCGGTTTAACAATCGAATTGGCCAGGCCGAAGCTGAACAAGACTACAATCACCATTACCGCCGCACCGATACCGATGTATGCCAGTGTAAGATTCAGCAAATCGTTATCGATCCGCTCAATCGAGGAGAGATATCTGATTACATAAATGTCACG
>CAKMKL010000144.1 GCA_927443375.1 uncultured Paenibacillus sp.
AAATAAGCGGCATACACTTCCACCGCCCCCTTTACCTGGTCATGCCCGCCGTGAAGAATGAACGGAGTAAACCTCGCCCAGCGAAAAGAAGGGAAGAACCACAGCAGCAGTCCAAACATCCAGATAGTCATCCAAAAGAAGAGGGTTACCGCATTGGACATCTTGTAGATTCCTTTGATCAGCATCATAAAAGCGAGCACGTCGATAGCCAGCTTAAACAGCATCGGATTGGTTGTCGGGAAAGCCAGCATTTGAAAGAGCAGCACATATTTTTTCCCGATCATACAGCCAAAAACAAGCCAAACTGCTGTTAATCCCAGATAAAAAGGATAGAGGATCACCTTCGAAACCGACTGTTCCATGATTTCAAAGATTGAACGTCCCTTCCCCAGCCGAAAAACCGATGTGATCAAATAGATATTGAAGGACGACAGCAGCAGACACGGGATGAGCACAAGCCAGCCGTTCGTTCCGAAATAATCCGCCAGACTGCGCGGCAGGGTAAAGATAACGATTCCCGACTGGGTCATGTATACAAGAACGGCAATATGAAAGGGACTAAGCTTCTCTGGCATACCTACCATTCCTACTTTCTGTTTTTTTGCTTCACCCTGTTAGAGGTTGCAGCCTGTGAAGGCCGGGTTCTGAGCATGGAAAAGGGGGCCCGGATGAATACATCCTTCCAATCCACTGACTTCATCGGTGCAACGGGAATGACATAGGACGTACCCAGACTGGTAAGGCCGGATAGATGAATCACAACGGCTGCAATCCCCATCACCAGCCCCATATTGCCCCAGACTCCAGACAATATGATAATCCCGAACCGGATCAGCCGGATTGAGGCGCTCATCATATAGCTGGGAATGACAAAGGACGCGATGGCGGAGGTAGCCACGGCAATAATCAGCACATTACTGGTCAGTCCGGCCTGTACCGCCGCCTGTCCGATTACAATACCGCCTACGATCCCGATGGTCTGGCCGATCTTGGTAGGCAGACGGGCGCCCGCCTCGCGCAGCAGCTCAATCATGATCTCCATCAGCAGCGCCTCATAGACCGGAGGGAAGGGGACTCTGTTGCGTGATTCGGCCAGCGTTCTGAGCAGTGCTTCAGGAATCATCTCGTAATGAAAGGTGGTTACGGAGACATATAGCGCTGTAAAGGTTATGGTAATGAGCAAAGCCAGATATCTTAACAGCCGCAAGGCCGAACCAAGAGCCCACCGCTGATAATAATCATCAGGAGAGGAGAAAAATTCAAAAAAGGCAGCCGGAGCGCTAACCGCTGTCGGGCTGTTATCTACAATGGCAACAACCCGTCCGGCAGCGAGCTTGGATGCGATCACATCCGGCCTTTCCGTAGTCAGGAATTGTGGAAACACCGAATTCGGCATGTCCTCTATAAATTGGGTCAGCATGCCCCCGTCGTTGAGTGCATCCGTTTCAATGCTTTGAATCCGCCGCTCCATATCCTCAACATACACCGGATTGGCAATATCTTTGATGTAGAGCAAATAAACAGCAGTTTTAGATATTTCACCAACAGCATATTTTCTGATTTTGAGATGCGAACTTTTGAGTCTGCCGCGGATTAAGGAGAGGTTCGTAAGGGCTGACTCGACAAAAGCATCATGCGGGCCCGCAATAATTGTTTCGGTCTCCGATTGCTGTACAGTGCGCGTCTCCGGGCCATAGATATCCAATAAATAGATTATCCCCCGGTGAAAAATGGCAACATTGCCTTCCAGAATGCCGACAACTACCTGTTTGGGATCACTCACCGGACTAAATTGCGACTGCAGCAACAGCCCGCCAACCTCATCCAGCCGGATTTTGGAAAAGGGCTCCTGAATTTCCCTGATGAATAAGGCGTTGTCCACAAAATGCGAGAAATATACAATATCGGTCTCAATTTCCGGATAGGACCGGTGGTTCAAATCGGCGCAATGATCAAACTCCTCAAGAATATGTCCAAGCGAAAGCGGATTGTGCGCCATTGAACTCATTGAATACCCTCCCTGCGGCTTCTATATTCCGGTAGTATTCCCAAAAACCGCATGGATATTTATAGCAAAAAAACCTCCGCTTACCCGGCATGGGTAAGGGAGGTTCTTTGCAGAGTTATTGGGCCGCACCGGTAACGGCTGTTCCGCTTTTGGTAATCTTGTAGCTCACAATCTCACCGCTCCAGAAATGGAATCTAAGAATGACTTCACCATCGTTCACTTCTTTGAAGAAGTTCTCTTGCAGGCTGATCTCTCCCGTATTGTAGGAAGGACTAAATGTATAAGCAAATTCCTTGTACGAGGTCCAGTTCTGCGGTCCTGCATTGCCGCCGGAGGCATATACGGCTTCCATGGTCGCTAATATATCACCGTTGAAATTTGCAGGGATTTTAAAGGAAGCTGTAGTTCCCTGGGTGCTGCTAAGGACCGGTTTACTGGAAACAATGATATTAAAGGTCCAGTCGGCACCTTTATTGAACCCGGCCGTAAGAACTGCATTTACGCCCAGCTTGCCGGAAGAGGTAAGGTTCTTCAGCTTGGCAGCTTTGAGCGTCAGCTTATCTCCGTTCAGGATATAGTCCGTCCCTTTCTTCAGCTTGCCGCCTGCTGTGCTGAGCGAGGTCAGCTTGTTGCCGTTCAGGTTCAGCGAAACCGTGACATCCTTAACCCCCTCACCCTTTTTCAAATAAATGAGATCGCTTTCAGCAGTTGCGGAACGTGTACTCCAGCTGTTCTTCATCATCGTGAAGAGCTGGGGATCAGACCATTTATACGTCGTGCGGCCAAAATGCTGACCGTTATCCCATAACATAGAGGTAATCCGTTTTTCTTTCAGATAATAGGCCAGGAATTCGAAAAACTTCAGCTTCTCTCCCTGTTCAATCGTTCCTGTATTTTTGTCGAAGCCGAGCAGTCCGTATTCGCCTACGATGACAGGAATGCCTTTGGCGGTGAAGGTCGCATTCACTTTATCGAATGTATCAGTAATATCCTTTTGCGTGTCGGCGTCAAATTTGGTGTATCCGGCAATATTGACACTGAACGGCCAGAAGCCGTAATAATGTACCGTCGCAATCAGATTTGGGTCCTTCAGTCCGGTAATTGTCTGGTACAGCACATCCATCCGTTCCTGGGTCGGTGAGGATTCCAGCGATGGAAGCACCAGCGGACGTTTCGCATTTTTCCCGCCTGAGCTTCTAACGATGCTATGGAAGGACTTATTCAGCTCTGTCAGCATTTGAGTCGCTTTGGCTTCGTCCGTAGTCCCCCCATCGGTGAACCGCGGCTCGTTGACGCTCTCGAACATCAGCTTATCCGGGTAGTTCTTAAACTTCGCAGCAATCTGGGTCCAGGCTGCATTGTAGCGGGCCAGCACCTCATCATGCTTCTTCTCCATCCCGCTGATCCACAGCCAGGAATCATGATGAAGATTGATCATCACATACAGCTTCTCTTTCAGTGCCCAGTCCACTACCTGTTGAACTCTGGCAAGATAAGCAGCTTCTATAGTATAGTTCGGAGCCGCCCCAATATGAACATCCCAGGTCACCGGGATGCGGATGCTTTTGTATCCCTGGTCGGCGATGCTCTTGATCAGTTCCTGAGTGACCTTCGGATTGCCCCATGACGTTTCATCAGCCCCGGTAGCGTCGAGCGTATTGCCGAGGTTCCATCCCGGCTGCATGGCATCCACGTAGGATTGCATAGCGGTTGTTGCAGGTTTTGCTTTGGCCGCCTGATTTGCAGAAGCAGCCGATACACCCGGCGTTATCAATGCGAGCAGCAGCAGCGTGGTGAACGCCAGCGATAGAAATGATTTCTTCTTAGGCATGAATATCATATTCCTCCTTATAAATGAATGATCATTTTCTTCAAATCCCCCAAGCCTGGTAGACCCGCCACCTCCATCCATCCCATGTAACCGCTTACCTAAAAGAATATAACATCTTTCCCACTTGGAAAATAACCCAATAATTAGTGAAAAAATCCTATAGGAATTATTGATTCGGGTGATTTAAAATTCCCCTCCGCCTCTTTTCCCTAAATGGATATTTCAAGTTCAATCTTATGGGTGTGTAGGCAGAGTAACGGGAATTACTCCATCTAATTTCAGGCGGACTGGATGGAGACGGACTCTAGCGGGATTTTCTCCCACTAATTTCTCCTCTATGGCTGAAATCGGCGTTTCTAGAGATTTTAGAGGGAGGTTTTCCACCTAAATCCTGATTCTAGGCGAAAACGGACGGATTAGTTGGAGAATTTCCCGCTAAGATTTTCTGAGGATTCATTCTCCAGCAACTCGACCGCCTCACCGTGCTGTTGTCTCCGTTCAATGTTAGTTCTGCCCCAGGTGCACATTTGGTTAATAATATCATTCGCTGTAATTCCATACTCGGTTATATAATACTCCACCTTGGGAGGCATTTGAGAATATACATGTCTGCCGATGATGCCGTCCTGTTCAAGCTCACGCAGCTGCTGGATCAGCACCTTTTGCGAAATCCCCGGAATACTGCGCTGCAATTCGCTTGTCCTTTTGGTACCGGAAATCAAGTGACATACAATCAACGCCTTCCATTTCCCTCCAATAATTTCAAGTGTTGCTTCAATGCCTAAGTTATATTGCTTCATGATATCGTATCACCTCATCAACACTAGAAATATATCGCTTATCTGTTATTTCTATAATCGCATAGATTCACGCTGCGTCCAATGCACACTTTGAGGTAACTAGGTTACTTCATTGTGTGTATTTACATTTTTTTGAACATGAAAAATAATGTAAGCAGCGGGGGAACAAGCAAATCCGCTTACAAAGGAAAGGTGATTGATGATGAAAACTTTAGTGATCCTGGCACATCCGGATATAGAAGCTTCGAGAGTGAATAAAAGATGGAAACAGGAGCTGCTTCAGCATCCGGACGAAATTACGATTCATGAGCTCTATAAGGAGTATCCGGACTGGAGTATAGATGTGTTAAAAGAGCAGACGCGGCTTGAGGCCTATAACCATGTCATCTTTCAGTTTCCGTTGTACTGGTATAGTTATCCGCCCTTACTAAAAAAGTGGCTGGACGATGTATTTACCCATGGATGGGCCTACGGTTCAAACGGCAGAAAGCTGCAGGGGAAAAAACTCGGAATAGCGGTGTCGATCGGTGATAAGAAGGAGAATTATCGGCCCGCGGGTTCTGTTTCCTTTACGGTAGATGAAGTGATCGCTCCTTTCAAAGCCAGTGCAATCCATGTCGGTGCAACAGTACTACCGTATTTTGCTGTTTTCGGAGCCTCTTTTCAGGTAAGCGATAGAGAGATTGATCAGAGTGCGTCGGAGTACATTGAATATATCAGACAGCATAGATAAGCAGCGACAATAGTGGTCCTACCAAGTGGGAATATCTCCAACTAAACTCCGGAGAAACGATGCTTTGGGATTGTAGGGGGGATTAAAATGGAGAAAATCCAACTAGCATCTGCCCCCGTCCCGTCTTCAGGAAGTTAGTTGGAGGAAATCCCACTATCTGTACCAGCCTTTCAAAGTAAATGTTCTCTACGTAATCCACTCTTTCTGATGAGCTGCAGAGAGTAAAATATAGCTCATTCTACACCGTCCCCCGCTCAATAATCTCATAATCGAGCTTGCGGTGTACGGGCACACGGCTGCCGGTCCTGATCTGCTCATGGATGATGCGGAAGGCAGCAGCGCCCATCTCGTATAGATGGTTGTCGATGGTGGTGATATCGAGCAGCCGGCCGATCGGCTGGTTGTCGAAGCCCATGACTGCGAGATCCTCAGGGATGCGCAGCCCGTGCTTGCGGGCCTCGATAATCAGGCCGGCGGCGACATGGTCACCGGTAATGATCAGCACCTCAGGCCGGTCCTGCATGTCCAGCAGCGATAGCGCCACACCCGCCCCGTCCTCCTCCGTCATACAGTCGTAGACCATCCACGCCTCCCGGAAGGGAAGGTTATGCTCGGCCAGAAATGTGCAGAACGCGGACTGACGGATCGAGGCGCTGCTGCCGCTTTGCCGGCCTTCACAGTAGCCGATTTTGCGGTAGCCTTTGCTGCTCAAAAACTGCAGGCCATCCCAAAAAGCCTCATAATGCTCAATATAAACCGAGGAGAACCGCCGTTCGCCGCTGTCCTGGCAGGTAATCACCGGACCGTAATCCGTATATTCCTCGATCACCTCCGGCTGGAGCGCCGTAGAGACGATGACCACGCCATCAATTTCCTTATTGCGCAGCATCTCAAGCACCTTCAGCTCCTCCTCGGCAGCATAGTTGCTCTGGCAGAGAATCAGCCGGTACTGTGCATTCAGCGCTTCATGGGCCAGCCCGTCCATCACAATCGAGAAGTAGTATAAATTGATATAAGGCAAAATCACCGCGATCGCTCCGGTACGTCCGGTAATCAGATGCACCGCGTTCATATTCCGGGTGTAGTTTAATTGCTCTATGGTATTAAGCACGGCGGCTCTTTTGTTGTCACTGACATAAGGGTGATTATTAAGCACACGGGATACAGTCGTTACAGAAACACCGGCGATGCGGGCGATCTCTTTAATGTTGGCCATCAGCAAGCTTCCTCCTGAACAGGATGATACTGGTTTTATTTTACCACATCAGCCTTCAATACCTCCTCATAAAAAAAGCTTGCTATGGAATCCATTTCATATACTACACTGGTTCTGCAACAGCTTACCGGACTAAACTGGCGTGACCGAAAGGGCGTGACAGACCGGTACAGTACATGTCTTTGCCGCCGGGAGGGCGGTTTTTTTACGTTCCTAAGAATAGGCTTCAGCTTGTCTGCTCCCCGCCCATTTTAGGGCGATGACCGCACAATTAACATTGCGCATACATAATATGATTTGACTGTATCCCTTTACCTTGTTATACCAAACAAACCCGAGCAAGGAGGGGTGACACCATTGAAAGGGAACGAACATCACAGCAAATTTCTGTTGACGCACCGCGAGCGCGAAGTATTCGAGCTTCTTGTGCAAGACAAAACTACACGGGATATTGCCGGATTGTTATTCATCAGTGAAAAAACCGTCCGCAACCATATCTCCAACGTCATGCAAAAACTAAACGTAAAAGGCCGTTCGCAAGCGGTTGTCGAGCTGATCAAGCTTGGGGAGCTGAAAATATAGCTGCCGTGCTTCAGAAGTGACACGTTTAAGCCTTCTTTTATCCTTTGGGATGAGAGGAGGTTTTTGTTGTGCTTCTAAGTAAAGTGTAAATAAATAACAAATAGACCAAGCATTGCTGACCTTTTAGGGGAGCATCACTTGGTCTATTTTTCAAGCTCAATAGTCATGGTCTCAAAATTCACCTTACATTTGGCTCTCATCTTAAAATCAATGCCTACAATTCCGTCAAATCCATAAGGCTCTTGAATTGAACCAAGCTGAATTGGAAAATCACTCAAAGCAATATGTTCAATGTGAAAGTCAGGAATCTGCTGCTCGTAACAAATTTCGCTCGTTCCTCCTACTCCATACATTCTCTTAGCTCGGCCATTTATGAAATCAATGTGAATACCTATTGCAGCTAATGCATCGGTATCAAAAACGGTAGCTGCACAGCCTGTATCAAATAGAACATTATGCAGAACAATTGACTTGTCATATTGAGCTACAGTCAAAGAAACGATGGGCAAGCCATATTGTAATTGTAACTTCATATCCGTTGCCGTACTCCTGAGAAAAATTCCTCTACAACCTCAACATCGCTTCTGCTCGTATGAAATACATACAGCTCGCGAGTCGGATGTAGCTTGTGAAACTCTTTATAACCGCTCCATGCTTCTTGCGGATTGTCGTAGTCCTGAATGACCGCTATATCCTCTAATTGACGCATACGGTTGCTGGAGCTTGCCTTGATTGCTTCCACCAGTACAAAGCTACCTGGGTGCAATTCCGTAATCTCTCCCCATTTCATCGGCTTCACCTCGTTTGGTTTATCATATATTTAGTATAGCATAGATGCTTATGGATGACGGAAGTAACTGCAGTGATTGTCATTATATGGTACGCTATAACTTGTTATAGTATGGAATTGAGGTGGGGCAAAAGTGAAAATAAATCAATTAAATTGGAAAATAATCAAGTTTTGGGAGATCAATATTTTGATTTTAGTGACACTAAGGGGATTCCTTACGATACGAATATATTCGATAATTAACTGCAAAATTGTTTGCTGCACAGAATAACAATATGGCAATGTCAAAGAATGATTATGCCAACTGTATAATAAACGAACAGTTTACAGACGTGGTATTTTCACATTTCTTAAGGATTGCACAAATCATTCAAAGCATACTCGAAGAGTAAAAAATAAGCTGTATTTCAAACCATATCGGTAGCGTCATGTAAAAATTAAACGTAAAAGGCCGTTCGCAAGCGGTTGTCAAGCTGATCAGGCTTGGGGAGCTGAAGATATAGCTGCCGTGCTTCAGAAGTGACACGTTTAAGCCTTCTTTTATCCTTCGGGATGAGAGGAGGTTTTTTGTTTGCTCACCAAAAGAGCGGATAGTGAGTTCGATCACCGTGAAAAATTCCTGACATGATACATTAAAGCTATGTAGAGTTAACTTGAAAATATATTATTCAGGGAAAAGTGGCGGAAGGGAATTTTGGAACTGTAGGAGCGATAGCGTCCGCCTGAAAGCTTTCCGCAGGAAAGCTAGCTTCGGAAGCATAATCAGTCTGCAGATTTCCTGATTTGTATCGCTGTTAGCGGTGGAAA
>CAKMKL010000145.1 GCA_927443375.1 uncultured Paenibacillus sp.
ACAAGCTCTGGGTGAGCAGTGACCAAGGCCGCGCCTTGGTGAAGCTGAAGGCACCTGCCGGATATGAGCGGGAATTTGGATTATACAGCTTCTATCCGTCTCTCTTGGACCCGGCGTTCAATGCCCTGAACCGGATCGCGGAGCCGAATGATATTCTGTTCCCTTGGCTCTGGAGTGAAATTGATTTCGGCAGCGGCGAGCTTTCCGGAAGTGACTTCTATTCAGATCTGAGGATACGGGAGAAAACTTCTGATAACATCGGAAATATTATATTATCTTTGGACATTAATTTGTATGACGGTTTAGGCAGAGCGGTTCTTACGGTTAGAAACTACAAGGTCAAAAATGCGCTGACGACCGGAGGGGAGCCCCGCGGGGATTACTTCAAGCAGGAGCATTATATCGAAACGGTATTCAAGGAGCGGGAAGAGCCGCAGACGCCGCTGCTGATTATGCATCAGTCCTGGCAGGGAGTATTGCAGCCTGAGGAGCCGGTTCATTACTTCGGGGAAATCTCTGAGCTGCAGCTGCTGCTGCCGGCTGCGGAAGCAGCCCAGAGCATTTTTATGTGGGATAAGCCCTACAGGGACGAGTCCTCCGTAGCAGAAGAGACCTATGATCTCGGGTGCTGGCTTGTGGAGCTTAACCGCGGGAACCGTCTGAAGCAGTTTCATTACATCAGCACAAGGCTGTTCGGCCGGGATGAAATGAACGCCCTGAGCCGCAGTGTCGCAATGGGGATCTACGCTCTCCGCCTGGAGCTGAATTTCAAGATCAGGCTGATCGACAGCCCCCTTGGCCAGGAATCCATGGAGCTCAGCCGCTATACCTATCATGATGAGGATCTGATTGTGCATAGAGCCGGTGCTTTCCGGACGCTACGATTCAAGAGCCTTAAGCTGAAGGCGGACGAACCCGGCAAGCTGGCCGGACGGACACTCCTGATCATCGGCGGAGCTTCAGGCATCGGAAGAGAATACGCCAAGTATGTGGCTGCCGCCTATCCTGACACACGCATTATTGCCGCTGGACGCAGCCCAGAATGGAAGGGTGAAGCTCACCCTGCTAATCTTAGCTATCTCGCCTTAGATGTTACCGATGAGCATCAGGTGCAGGCTTTGGCCGCGGGGGAAGGACAGCATGTGGATTATGTGCTCAATTTTGCCGGAGAACCGGCAAGAGGACTGTTCGCCAATAAGTCCAAAGCGGAGTTCTGCGGGCGGACACGCAGCAAAATCAACGGCTCCTTCCTCCTCGGCAAATACTTCCCCCATGCCCGGGAGATCATCCACTTTGCTTCCGTCGCCGGTCTGATCGGTGCCATGGGACAGACGGAATATTGCGCGGCGAACGCGTACCAGTCCGGGCTGGCAGTGGACGGCGGCAATATCCGGACCCTGAATCTGACCGGTTGGGAGGATGTCGGCATGTCAGCCGGCAAGGCGGATTACTACTTTGAGAAGCTGCATAGCGGGGATGGCGTGAAGCTGATCGATCTGTTCGTCCATTCGGGAGTTCGTCAAGCTTCCATGCTGAAGCTGAAGACTGCAGCCGAGGACTACTCCTCGCTGTTCGGCAGAGCGGAGCAGGTCTCCGGTATCCGCAGCCCGCAGCCGCAAGCCACTCTGTCAGCCGCCGCATCCACAGCCGTGCAAGGTGTCACCGAAGCCTGGAAGCGGACGCTGGGCGAGGACTGCTACGATCCGCAGCTCAGTTTTTTTGAGCAGGGGGGAGACTCCATTACGATCGTGCAGCTATGTGATGAACTTAACCGTACTTTCCCGGGAAGTTTTGATGTGACCACCCTGTTCTCCATTCCGACCATCAACGGGCAGGCAGAGCTCATGGAACAGGCCATACATGTGCCGGTGCAGCAGATGATGTCTGAAGCTGCCCCGGATGCCGCCGACCTGCTGGATTTCTTGAGATTCCAGAAGGCATAAGCGATAGAAGTCCAAAAACATTGAAAGAGGCGAACGCAATGAGAGCAGGCGAGTATATATTTGATCAGGTCAAAAAAGGAAATTTGGATTCGGCGGCCGGAAAGGCCCTGCTGGAGGAGATTATTCCCGATGATATCGCGATCGTGGGCATCTCCTGCGAATACAGCAATGTGAAGGACACCTTTGAGTTCTATCAGGCGGTCAAGCACGGGATGAGGGGCTTTAAGGAGTTCCCGGAGAACCGGATTCAGTACATTCCGAAGGATCATGACTATCTGCAGAAGGGTGCTGACCACCTGAAGACGACCCCGGAGGAGTTCCTGCAGCGGCTCTGCCGGGAGAAGGGCGCTTATCTGGAGGATATTGATACCTTTGATCCGGAGTTCTTCGGTATTTCCCCGGAGGAGGCCAAATATATTGACCCGACCCACCGTCTAGTGATGAAGCATTCCTACCTGGGGCTTGAAGATGCGGGAATCAAGCTGAATGCCATCAAGGACAGCAAGACAGCGATTTATATCGGGAAGGACAAGTCCATTACCGCTAATTACCGCTCAGAGATCGAGGAGGATTCGAACTATGTAAACTCCGGCTGCTGGGAGGGCATACTGGCCAGCCGCCTCAATTATATCTACAACATGTCGGGCGGCTCCTTTGTCATTGATACCGCCTGCTCTTCCTCGCTGGTGGCTGCCCATCTGGCGGTGAAGACGCTGCGTGACAAGGAAATTGATACAGCGATTGTCGGCGGGATCGCGCTTGGCCTGTTCCCCCGCCAGGGTAGTGTGCTGGACCAGTACAGCAATGTAGAGACCTCCCGTTCATTCCTGAAGGTGTTCGATGCGGAGTCGCAGGGGACGATCTTCGGCGAAGGGGTGGGGATTGTCATCCTCAAGCGGCTGAAGAATGCAATCGAAGACAACGACAATATCTATTCCATTATCCGGGGAAGCATGATCAACAGCGACGGCAAATCGAACGGGCTGACCGCTCCCAATCCGCATGCCCAGAAAGACCTGCTGCTGGAGACTTATGAACGCAGCTCCATCTCTCCCGAAACTGTGGAATATATTGATGCCCATGGAACCGGCACCAAGCTGGGCGACCCGATAGAAGTCAGAGGACTTACAGACGCCTACAAGCAGCATGCGGACAAAAAGGGCTTCTGCGCCCTCACCAGCCTTAAGGAGAATATCGGGCACACCGTAGGTGCAGCCGGTGTAGGCGGACTGATCAAGATGTCGCTAGCCTTGCGGAACCAGGAGATTTTCCCCAACCAGTCCTTTGAATCGCCCAATGAATATATCAAATTTGTCGACAGCCCTTTCTATATCCCCACAAAAGTCCGGAAATGGGAAAGAGGCAAATATCCCCGCCGCGGAGGGATCAGCTCTTTCGGATTCAGCGGAACCAATGCCCATATTGTACTGGAGGAATATGAGACACGCCGCGAGCCGGTGAAGTCATCAGCACCTTATCCCTTCGTTTTCTCAGCCCAAACCGCAGAGCAGCTGATTGCAGTCCTGAATAAATTCGTGCGCCAGGCAGGCAGACTGGAAGCCTTCAGCCTGCACAACATCTCCTATACGCTGATTCACAAACGGAATCATTTTAAGAATGGTATCGGGTTCGAGGCAACATCCTTCGCAGAATTCACCGGCAAGCTGCGTGCAGCCATTGGTGTTCTGGCCAGCGGACAGCCTGCGGAAGGAATCCTTCAAGGCGAAATTCAGGAGATAACCGGTGATATGAGGAAGCTGATGCAGCACCGGCTCAAAACCGGCTACGACCAGTACATGACAGGCGAACTGATCCAGTTATATCTGGAAGGTTATGATCTGGCACTGGAAATGTATCCTTATCAGGATGCAGTTACGCTCTCCTTGCCGACTTATGAATTCAAACGGCAGGTGCTGTGGGCCAATGTTAAAAAGCACAACACCTACGAGAATTCCGGGCCCAGCCTGCCCGTGCAATCCACACTGATCCGCAAACAGACGCTGAAAACTGCGCATTCCGATGTCTACACCGTTCAGCTGTCACCGGATGACTGGTTTGTCGACGATCACCGGATCGGCGGCCAGCGGACCTTCTCCGGAACCACCTATACACAGCTCGCCGCTGAGCTGGCTGCCCTATATTTCGGAACCCCAGCGTTCCAGCTGGAGAAGCTCTATTTCAAAAATCTGATTCAGCTGGAGGAGAAACGCAGAGAGTTCCAGATCCACGTCGGCAAGAGTTCCGCTAAGCAGCTGGAGATCGAAGTCTTCTCCTACGAAAATCAGGACATGAACAACTATGTGATGCATGCCTCCTTTACGATCAGACAGGCGGAGCTTGAGGCTGCGCAGCAGGCTGTAGACGTGAACAGCATGTTCGAACAGCAGCTGCTAACCGCGGACTTCGGCTCCGAAGAGAATAACTTCTTTAAAGGCCGCTGGGATTTCGCCAAGCAGAATTTCCGCCTGGCCCGTCCAGCCGCCTCCGAGATCCTGCTGTCCCTGACGCTTCATGAGCAATTTGCCGGTGACTTGCAGAAATTCTACCTGCATCCTTCCCTGCTTGACGGCATTCTTGGCGCGATGGTGTATGAGCGTGCCCAGGCCCGCGGCAAAAGCTACCTTCCGCTGTCCTACGGCAAATTCATCTTTACCGGCAAAGTGTTCACCGGCCGGATATATTCCAGGACAGAGCTGCTCTATGACCCGGCCGGAGATCATGATGTCATTACGGCCAATATCTCCGTCTACAACGAGCTTGGCGAGACCATAGCTTACCTGGACAAATACGTTATGAAGGCTTTTGCCAACGCCTATTTCAAGCCTCACCTGCATGAAGTGACCTGGATGCCTTCGGCTTACCGTGTACCGGAGTCAGCGGCTTCTGCAGCTGCCGGGAAGACCGTTCTGGTCGTCGGCAACCGGCAGGCGCTTGAGCTTGCCGCCGCTGAACAGCGTGAAGGTGTAGACCTGCAGGATTACAGAACGCTCAAAGCCTTCAAGCCTGCCGAGAAATACGATTTCGTGATCTATGCTCCCTGGTTTGGGGAGTCCCTGCCGGATACCAGCATCGCCCAACAGGAAATGCTCCATTACTTTGACTTTGCCAAGCAGGCCAATTCGCTGGTCAAGCGCAAGGGCAAAGTGCTGATCCTGGCTGATAACGGCTTCGCTCTGGATACGGCTGACACCATGCTTAATCCGCTGAACTATTCCCTGCTGAGCTCAGGAAGAATTCTGGGCCTGGAGAATACCGGCTTCAAGACGCAAATGCTGAACCTGGCGGAATTCGACCTTGGGAAGCTCCTCAGTATCGCGGAGATAGAAGAGCTGGATGGCAAGAAAATGCTGGTTGATCATAACCAGTTGTATGAGGAAGCGCTGGTTGAGGCGAAGACCCCGGCGGTTGCGAACCTTCAGCTGAATGAAGGAGACTGTGTGATTGTGACCGGAGGCTACGGCGGTATCGGGATGGAATACATCGATGTTCTGCTGGAACGCCAGCCGAAGCTGCACATTGCCATCCTTGGACGCAAGGATTCCTATTCCTCCTTGCAGGCCAAGTCATCGCTGACAGGCGAAGAAAGCAGCAGGCTGAACCGGATGAACCAGGTGCTGGGCAAAGGCGTTAACGTGTCCTTCCACAGCTGCGATGTATCAGACGAAGAACAGGTCAAGCAGGTTGTAGGCAGCCTGGCCGCAGCAGGAAGCATAGCCGGGGTTGTTCATCTGGCAGGAGTTCCGGAAGAGGGCATGCTCTTCACGAAGTTTGAACAAGAATTCTTAAATATTGTAGCTCCAAAAGTAACAGGGACCCTGCTGCTGCGCAAATATCTGCAAGGCCAGCCGCTGAAGTTCTTCATTGCCAGCTCTTCCATGACCACGATTGCCGGATCGGCAGGCCAGTTCTCTTATACCTTTGCCAACGCCTTCCTTGAGGGCTTCAGGGATGAAGCGGCAACCACAGTATTGTGGCCGGGCTGGAAAGATACCGGTATGGCGCTGCAATTCGGCGATCTTGCCGCAGCCGACGAGCATTTGCTGATGAAGTCGCTCTCTTCGCCTGTCGGAAGGGAATACATCAGACTCTCGCTGGATAAGAAGCTCGGCAAGATTATCGCCGGTGAGTTCAACAAAGCCAAGACGGCGGAATTCTTAGCCGAATATATCCGCCTACCGCAGCAGTATGCAGGCAGCAGCGCCGCAGCTGCAGCTCCGGATGCAATGGCGGAAGAGGCTGCCAAGATTCAGATTAAGGAGTACTCCGCCTTAACGATTACAGGCTGCGACAGCCAGGATGAAGTAGAGAAGTTCGTCACGGTTGTGTTTGCCTCGGTGCTGGACCGCAATGACATTGATGTGAATAAGAGCTTTACAGATTTGGGCGGCGATTCGCTCAAGGCCTTCGGTATCTATGGTCCGGTCGCAGAACAGTTCAAGATTGATATGGAAGTGGCGGATGTGTTCATCTACCCGACCATCACGCAGCTCAGCCAATACGTCAGAGATCTGCTGGAGGAAGCCAATGAATGAACGCCGAGTAGTTATCGTTGATTCTATCTATGATTACCCGGGCCGGGAATCGGGGAGTGCGGAAGAGCTGATGCGCCGCAAGAACGCGATCTGGCAGAGCCGTGTGCGTGAGCTTGAACGAAGCTATCATCAGGAACCGGGTGAGGCCGCCTCCTTCGACGGGGTGTTCTATCCCTCCGTAGAGGAGCACTTCAAGCTGGAGCATATCTCCGGGCCGGACAGCAGATTCCTGCTGTCCAGCGAACGGATCACACTCTCCCTGCTGCAGACGCTTGCGGACCGGAATGTGCTGGGTCCAAAGAACAATCTGCTTGTCTCGGTAGGAACTGCCCAGACAGACAGCCTCTCCAAATTCGCATTAATGAGAGTGGAGGGCGAGGCATTTCGAGATGCGGTGAAGCTTATTGATCCACTTGGCTATCTTAAGCTGCTCCAACTGGGCCGTCCTCCTGCCGTTGAGCTCATCAGTGAAGCCTCTACTTCGGGGATCAGCTCGATGTACAGCGCTTATACCAAAATCCGAAAAGGGGAGTTCGACATCGCCCTTACCGGCGGATCAAGCGCGGTTACCTTTCCGGTCCCGTATGAGCTGTCCCAGTTCGGAATAGGTGCTGAACGCTACACCGAACCTTTTGAGGACGGGGCCTCAGGCCGGTACTTCTCGGAAGGCGGGGCTGCCTTCCTGCTGAAGGAGCGGGAGCTCGCGCTTAGCGATGGAGATACCATTCTTGCCGAGATTAAGGATATTTCTGCCGGAACGATGGGCAACCCCGTTGTCAACCGCACCGCAATCAAGAAGCTGGTAAGCCGCTCCCTGGAGAATGCCGGAGTTGATCCGGAAGCAGATGTTTTTCTGGAGCTGTACGGCCGGGGCAATGAGATCGATGACACGGCAGAATTCTCCTGCCTGAAGACGCTCCAGAAATCCTACAGGAACCTCAAAGGCGGATTCCTTAAGGAGGGAGTCCATTATATCGTAGGCTACTATGGATTGATGGGCACCTGCCGCCTGCTGGATTCGCAGCGTATGCAGACTTTACTGCAGGGCCGGGAAGTCGTCCGCCCGAATGCTTTTATCGGCAGAATCAGCGCAGAGCAGTGGAGTATCAGTCCTGGAGACTACAGGCTGTACTCGGCCGTCTCGTACTCAATGCACGGCAACTGCTACAATCTGCTGCTGCAGCTGGATGCAGAGCGCGTGAACTCCCGGGGAGGTGCCGGCCAGTGAAGCTGATTCTCCTGCCTTACGCCGGTGCCCATGTCAATGTATTCGCGGAGCTGCAGAAGCAGCTTCACGCCAGTTGCCCGGAGCTTGCTGTCCAGTCCCTGGAATATCCCGGTCACGGCAGAAGGTTCTCCGAGAAGCCCTCCGGCTCGATCCGGGACATCACTGCCGATCTGTTCTCCTTGCTGAAGAAATCTCTGGACCCACAGGAAGAACTGATTCTGCTGGGCTACAGCATGGGTTCCCTGATTGCGTATGAACTGGCCCATGACTTAATTGAGTCCGGTTATCCGGTAATCAAGCTGCTGTTCATGGCGGCCACCCCACCCCACCGGATTGAAGCGGTGGATGAAGAGGAGCCGGACGATGATACGCTGCTGGAGCGCTGCCGCATTTATGGGTTGATCAAGGAAGGGCAGTTTGCCTCCCAGCAGATGCGCCAGCTGTTTCTGCCGGCTCTCCGCAGTGATATTACAGCAGTTAACCGTTACAACCTGGATAATCAGTACCGCTGCCGCAGATTCGATCCCGCTATCCATATTGCTGTGTTTCAGGGGCTTGAGGATCACTCCGTCACCGCCATACAGGACTGGAGCGACCTGTCGGAACGGGAGATTCCGTATCATACTTACCAGGGCGGGCATTTCTTTTACTACGAATTCCAGCAGCAGGTATATCACCATATCATCGGTTTCATCACATCCGGCCAGACAAGCCCATTCAAAGGAGGAAGCGGACAATGAACAATATTCTCGGCATTTTAGGGGAGAACATGCGGAAATATAGGGACAAGGTGGCGATTGCGGAGAGCAGCCGCTCCATCACCTATGGAGACTTAAACACGTTGTCTAATATCTATCTGCAGCAGCTGCAGGTTAAGGGCGTTCAGGCTCATGATGTGGTAGCGATCGAGCTGGAGCGCAGCATTGAGGCGATTGCCGCTATGGTGGCGGTATTGAAGGCGGGAGCCGCTTATACTGTGATCAACAAGGACTATCCGGAGGGCCGCAAGCAGTCCATGCGCGAAACGATCCAGGTTAAAGCTACAATTAATGAAGTGCTGCAGCCGGTTCCCGGTCTGAGAGAGGTATGCGACTTTCCCGCACGTACTCCGGAGCAGCTCTGCTACATTGTCTTCACCTCAGGCACAACCTCCACGCCCAAAGCGGTCGGCATTCCGGACCGCGGTGTCCTCCGCCTGCTGGGGGATGAGCGCCTGGGCCTTGCCCCGGACAAGATCATTTCCCATATCAGTCCGCTGGAATTCGACGCATCGATTATTGAGATCTGGGGCGGGCTGCTGTCCGGTATGACCATTTCCTTATTATCGAAGACGGAGATTCTGAATATCTATCATGTGGAAAAACGGATCAGCCAGGGCATTGACGTGATGTGGATTACCTGCTCCCTGTTCAACTTCTGGGTGGACAAGAAGCCGGAAATGTTCAAGAGCCTCTCCCGTGTAATTGTCGGCGGCGAGCAGCTCAGCTTATCCCATGTCAATGAAGTGCTGAAGCATACCACTGTAGTAAACGGCTATGGCCCCACAGAGAACACCGTGTTTACTACCCTGGACGTTATGGAGCAGGGAAGTGTAATGCAGGAGATTGCCATCGGTACAGCGATTCATGGAACGTTGACCCATATTGTGGATGAGCAAGGGCAGAGCGCCGCCGAAGGAGAGCTTTATGCCAGCGGACTCGGCGTCGCGCTTGGTTATCTGGGCAACCCGGAGAAGACGAAGGAATCCTTCATCCAGTGGCAGGGCCAGGAGGTTTATAAGACAGGCGATCTCGTCCGGGTGAATGCGGAGGGCAAAATTGTCTATCTCGGCCGGAAGGATACCCAGGTCAAAATCAACGGCTACCGGATAGATCTGCAGGAGATCGAATATACCGTCCGTGCCCAGGGGATTCAGAACTGCCATGCTTTTGTCCGGGACAAAAAAATCTATCTGGCGGTCACGAACCGCTCTGAGAATATCGGCCAGGTGCTGAAGCAGCTGCTGCCGATCTACATGATCCCGTCCAAGATCGTCTATGTGCAGGAAATTCCGCTGACCGCGAACGGGAAGACGGACACCAAGACCTTATACGAGAACCATTTCCTCAGCAAAAATAAAAAGCTCTCGCTGATCCTGCAGCAGTATTTGCCCGGCGCGGCCTTAAATGAGCAGACCAACATTTTTGAGCAGGGCATTGATTCCGTCACCGTATGGGAGATTGCCCGGGAGATTAACCAGCAGTTCAATGCAGATATCAGCTTCTTCGACGTCTTTGAACACCCGTCCATTGAGCAACTATCCAATATGCTGGGAGAGGAACATTATGCAGCGAACTATCTATGATTTTCTATACCGTAAATACGGCTTTAATCTCCAGGGCGGCAACACCGCCTTCCGCAGAAAGTTTACAGCGGGAATGAAGACCTATTGGGGACTCAAGCTGCTTGTGGTCGGGATCTATTTCTTCTTGTTCCTGCGCTTTGTGGGTGAGGACCAATTCATTCCGGATGACACGTATTGGTTCGTCCTGAGTGTAGCGGCCGCGCTGGTGCTGATTAGTCTGTCCTATCTGAATGTGTTCGGCGCCTGGTACGCCATCGCCCTCAGCAGGCACCGCAAATGGATTGATTCACTGCTGATCATTTCAGGTCTTCTGCTCTGCATCCGTTTTCCGGTTTACACCTTCGGGGAGGCGATGCCAAATATCGGCGAGCTGCGGGAAACGCTGATTCTGCCGGGAATCCTGATGCTGATGCTCGGACTGTACCGCAAGATCCACTACCGGAGCTCGGGCGCTGTCCCGCTGAGCGCTCTGGCAAGTCTGCTGATTACAGCGGGCATTCTGCTCAAATATCCGGTTCATTCCATTACACAGAGCATTTACTTAAGCTTTATACTGCTGATCAATGCCGGATTTGTTGCGGACCTGCTCTTGTTTCATTATTGGCACCGCAAATCTAAGGCCGGCGAACGATAAGGGGATGAGGCCATGATAAGTCCGCACTTGATCGATATGAAGGAGCAGCACACCTTTGAGGTTCACAAAATTTTAAGCTCCACCGAGTACGTGATGTACTGCAATATCTGCAATGAGAGCCGGCGCAAGGAGTTTCTGTACGGGCGTTATGCGATCAAAAAAAATCTGGCGGACCAGTCGGATTCCTTCAAGGGTGAGCTCAGCGGAATAACGGTGGAGTATGGCAGCCTGCGCTTCCCGATTATTAAAGACCAGCTGGTTGAGGTGGGGCTCAGCCATTCCAAACGGTATGTGCTTTCGGTCGTCTACTCCAAGGATAATATTGTGGGCATCGATATGGAAACCATCCGGCTGGATGTGCCGATTGAAGAGATGCTGAGCGGCAGCGAAAAAGAGCTGATGTCCGGATATGAATCACCCGCCTGCTTCGCCTACATGTTCTTCAGCTGCAAGGAAGCGCTGGGTAAGGCATTCAAAATGGGCCTGCTCGCGGATTATGCCATTTATGAAATCTCCTCCATCAGACCGGAGAGCATGTTCGGTACGGAGGTCTTCCGGATCCAGTTCAAACACTTTCCGTTTCTGGTCGGCTATTCCTTCATGAAAAGCGAGCAGGAAATCTGCAGCCTGGTCGTTCCGCAGAAGATTGAGGTACAAGAGGTACTGAAGGTTCTGATTAACACTTGAGCAGATTATATGTTCCACCCGCCAATTCGCCGCCGCGCATCCGGACTCTCTGGATGTACGGCGGCGTTTTTCATAGAGACCGCTGTATTCGTTTTCACAGGTACGTATGATTTCGGTACATTTAAGACATGCCACTGCATTTATGCCAGCATTTGGTACATCTAAGTCTCATCCTGGGCACGAACCGTAAATCTCTCAGAAAAATGTTTAATATTAAGGACAAGAGAGGTGACCAAATAAGATGGAAGCTGAAGAAGCAGTAAAGATGGGATTTACCGAATCGCTGGCCTGCAGAATGGCCCAAAGGATGAACAAGGAGCGTGAGGGGGAATACATTGATTATCTGAAAATGAAGCTGGGATTTGAAATGCTGCTGATTAACCTGAGTAAAATCGTTCTGGTCTACGGAGCGGCAATCCTGTTCCATCTGCTCTGGCAGACATTAATCATGCACGGCGCCTACTTCGCTATCCGCAAAACAGCATTTGGCCTCCATGCAAGCAGCAGCATGATGTGCAGTATATCAAGTACTGCTATGTTCATAGGCATACCGTATTTATGCGAACAATACATAAGGTTCAACAACATACAGGTAGGATTCATTGGTTTACTAGCTACATTGCTGCTTTACCGGTATGCACCGGCGGATACAGATAAATTTCCGCTGCTTGGCAAAGAAAGAAGAGATAAATTAAGAAGGGCTACAACAAGGTCCAGTCTGCTGATTGTATTTACCGCTCTGGTGATTCCAAGCCCCACTGTCAAAGCTTTACTGTTGATGGGAATTCTGCTTCAAGTACTGATGATTCTTCCAATAACCTATAAACTATTAAAAAGGAGCTATAACAATTATGAAAACTATGACGCAAAGAATGTTTAACGAGGTAAAAGAAGGTATGGCCGCAGCAGTGAGAGGTGCAGCAATCAAGAGCGGTGATATTGCAATGGAAACTTGCTGCTCGCTGCTGTTCCATGAACCTAAAATTCCAATGGAGTTATTGAAGGCCTCAGCCAATAAATAACTATGCGCTCCAAGCGATACTGAATAGCAGTGGAATCAATAGAACCCGAAAAGTTCCCCGGTATAGGGGGATTTTTTGGGTTATTCAGCTTTACTAGTTTATCTTGTATGAATTACAATGAAATAGATAGGGTTAAAGTACCAATCTTGTATAAAATTACAGAATGAACTTATGCTGAGGGGGATAGGGATTTTGAAGGAATTACTTGCAGTTGGCGCTCAAATGCTGACACTTTGTTTGAGTATTTACATTTTGAATCAGCGTAGATTCAGTCTAAAATTCAGTCTTGTAATGTTTTTAGGCGCTCTTTGTATCGGGTATCCTCTCTACATCTTGATCGGTGTCCCCAGTATTGCCATTATTCTGCTTTTGTGTATTGCATCGAGCTACTGGAAGTCCAGGGGAATTGTATTCAGTATCATTTTTCCGATTATAGCGATAATTATTTCCGTAATTAGCGACTACATAACAAGCGGTATATATATCAGGCTCTTTAATTCCTCTCTTGAAGAGATCAACGACGGATTCTTGAACAATATGTACTACTACCCTACTTATTTCGTGATTGCCATCCTTCTCGCTTTTGCCGTCCGGTTTCTTTTCACTAGATTCCAGGCATATGATCTTTTATTCCGCAGATACGGGATTTTGTTTGCCATACTTTGTGTAATTACGGTAGTGATTTTTTATGCCAATATCTTGATCGGGAAGCAGCAGGGATTTACGAATGCCAATATTCAGGCGAACAGTCTGCTGTTTGCATTTTATTTCATTCTCTTAATCGGTGTGTTCATGGTGCTGACGCGCAGTGTAATGAAAGAAGCTGTCATGCAAGGCAAGCAGGAGCAGTATGAACGTCTCCTGGAGTACACCGACAATCTGGAAATGATGTACACCGACATGCAGAAATTCCGCCACGACTATATCAATATTTTGCTGTCGATGTCCGAATACATACGCTCCAGGGATGTGGAGGGGCTCAGCACCTATTTTGACCAGAAAATCCTTCCGATCAGCGAGGGAATGCAGAACAATAATTATAAGCTGGGCACGCTGCAGAATGTCAAAGTCCAGGAGTTGAAGGGCATTCTGTCCTCGAAGCTGATCCGCGCCCAGGAGCTGCACATCGATGCTGTGGTAGAGGCTGTAGAGCCGATTGAGGCCGTGAATATGGATTCAGTCAAGCTATGCCGCTGTCTGGGTATCATTCTGGATAATGCAATCGAAGAAGCCGTCAAATGCGAATCGTCGAATTTGCGGGTGGCGCTGGTCAAGCGGACCGGAGGGGTACTGATTGCCGTAGCGAACAGCTGCCAGCCGGACGGCCCGGAGCTGCACCGGATTTTTGAGAAGGGCTTCTCCACCAAAGGTACAGGCCGGGGCCTGGGGCTCAGCAATCTGCGGGAGATCGTATCCCAGTGCGCCGGGGTAACGCTGGATACCTACAGAAAAGATGGTCAGTTTATTCAGGAACTGGAAGTTTACTAGACAGGAGGAAGCTTAATGCTGGAGATATTTGTGTGTGAGGATGACCCGGAGCAAAGGAAGCGCCTGAACTCTTACATAGAGAATTATATAATGATGGAGAATCTGGATATGAAGCTGGTGATTTCGACAGGGTGTTCCCAGGAGATCATCGACTATTTGCAGAATAACCGTGTAACGGGGCTTTATTTTCTGGATGTGGATCTGCAGGAGGAGAAGAGCGGGATCGCTCTGGGAGCGGAGATCCGCCAATATGACAGCCTCGGTGCAATCGTCTTCGTGACTACCCACTCGGAGCTGACGTATTTAACATTTACCTACAAGGTTGAAGCGATGGATTATATTACGAAGGACAATTTCACGGATATCCGCCAGCGGGTCATTGAATGTATCGATACTGCGAATACGCGCTATCTGCAGAATAAGTACAATAATATCAAGAAGTTCCAGACCAAATCGGGCGATAAGATGATCAGTGTGGATTATAATGATATTTTATTTTTTGAGACCTCGCCGCAGCTGCACAAAATCATCCTGCATGCCAAGAACCGCCAGGTTGAATTCTACGGCAAGCTAAAGGACATTCTCGAGATGGACTCCCGGTTCTACCGCTGCCACAACTCGTTTGTGGTCAACAAGGATAATATTGCCGAAGTGGATACCAAGAACCGCGAGATTCGCATGATCAACGGCGAGGTCTGCTATGCTTCCAGCCGTTTTCTTGGAGGACTGAAGGATATTATCCCGCACTAACTACTATAGGAGGCTTGTAAATATCGAAGGGTGGTTTCTGC
>CAKMKL010000146.1 GCA_927443375.1 uncultured Paenibacillus sp.
GATTTCACCGGACGGATCGGAGACCCCACTGGTAAATCTGAGACAAGGAAACAGCTTAGTGAAGAAGATGTGCAGCGTAATGCCCTGACTTATAAGCAGCAGGTATACAAGATCCTAGATCCGGAAAAGACACAGATCCTATGCAACTCGGATTGGCTGAGTCCGATGACTTTTGCAGAGGTAGTGAATCTATCGGCAAAAGTAACCGTAGCCCGGATGATGGAGCGTGACGACTTCACCAAGCGTTTCCAGGGCGGCCAGGCGATCAGCATTCATGAATTTTTTTACCCGCTGATGCAGGGGATGGATTCAGTGGCGAACGGGACGGATGTTGAGATCGGCGGTATGGATCAGAAATTCAATATATTGATGGGACGCACCCTGCAGAAGGAATATGGGGCGGAGCCGCAGGTAGTTATGCTGATGCCGCTGCTCGAAGGGTTAGACGGAGTGAAGAAAATGAGCAAGAGCCTTGGAAACTACATCGGTATCGATGAAAAGCCGAGTGAAATGTACGGGAAAGCAATGTCTATTCCGGATGAGCTGATGCTGAGATACTATGAAATGGTTACGGACCTCGGCAATGAGGAGCTGGATACGCTTAAGGAAGCATTGTCTTCCCGAAAGGCACATCCAAGGGATGTCAAAATGCAGCTGGCCTATACCTTTGTACGCATGTACCATGGTATTGCAGCAGCGGAAGCCGCACAGCAGCATTTCATCACCGTTTTCCAGCAGCGTGTCCTTCCTGAGGATATTGAAGCTCACACTATTCCGGCTGAAATCCTGGTGAACGGCACGCTCGCGCTGGTTAAGCTTCTGACACTACTGGGGTTTGCAGGCTCCAACAGTGAGGCGAGAAGGAGTATCCAGCAAGGCGCAGTGAAGCTGAACGGGATGAAGGTGGAGGATCCGAACGGGATAATTAAGCCCCAGAACGGGGATGTTGTTCAAGTTGGAAAGCGAAAGTTCAGCAAATTGAATCTTTCATAACAAAAAAAGCCTCCGGAAAACCGGAGGCTTTGCTGGATTCGCGTAAATGCGAAATCTTAACGGTTGTAGAATTCGACGATTTGCTTTTCATCGATATCTTGGGACAGCTCGGCACGTTCTGGCAAACGGATGTATTTGCCTTCGAAAGAGCCGTCAGCATATTCCAGATAGCCTGGAAGGTGGGAACGGTTATCCAAAGCTTCTTTAATCGAAGTCATGGAGCGGCTTCTTTCGCGAAGTCCGATAACGTCGCCTACACTTACACGGTAAGAAGCGATGTCGACTTTTTTGCCGTTAACGGTTACGTGGCCGTGGGATACCAGCTGACGTGCGCCTGCACGGGAGTTAGCAAAACCAAGACGGTAAACCAGGTTGTCCAAACGGCTTTCGAGCAGGAACATGAAGTTTTCGCCCGCGATACCTTGGAGCTTTTGTGCTTTGGTGAAGAGAGTTTTAAACTGTTTTTCACCCAAGCCGTACATGTGGCGCAGTTTTTGTTTTTCCAAAAGCTGCATACCGTAGTTACTTACTTTTCTGCGTTGGTTAGCGCCGTGCTGTCCTGGTGGGAAAGGGCGTTTCAGGTCTTTGCCTGTACCGCTAAGGGAAATGCCCAGACGGCGGCTGAGTTTGAATTTAGGTCCGGTGTAACGTGCCATGATATAGTAGACTCCTTTATAATTGAAATTTCATGTTAGGGCCTATTTGTGCCGCAAATCGTATCCGTGAAAGCGTGTATTTGGTTTCACTCTGCCGGGGAAGTTCAGCCGCTGCCCTGGCAGTAACGAAATGCGTGAGGGTGACACAACGTTACGCCCAGTAAGACTTCTTACAGTCTTGTTCAACAATAAATATTATATGAAAACAATATATAATGTCAAGCGCATCTTTAAAGAGATTTTGTCTATCTTTGTCGTTAGTTCTTTGGTCCTAAAAAAAATCCCGGTATTCAGGAAAATATAATGCATTGCAGGAAAAAAGAGAGTAAAATATAGCTAATTAGATGTTATCGGAAAGAAACTCATTTGAGATGCAAAGGGGATCCTTTTTATGTCGGAACAGGAAGCATATGGTCGCAAAGACAATCGTATGCTGTTGCAGGACACGATGCAATCAAGCGGAGAGTTCATTGATCCCGCCGCATGGCTCAAGGAAACGGATATTGTAGCCTATGACTTCCCGTATGCAGCCGAATTGATTGCAGAGAGCTTCAGAGAATGGCGGGGACAGGCTGTCCCCCAGTTCGCAAAGTTGTGGGAATGGTGCGTGCTGAATTTCGAAGGGAAGTGGCTTGAGGCCATTGACGGGTCAGGAGCACGGAGTGAACGCTGGAAAGCACAGTGGGAAGCGGAGGCGGCCTATTCTCTTCGCTCCGGAAAGCTTTATTCGGCAGATGAACGGACATCTGAACCGGCGATGGTGCTGCTGACGATTCCCGTATTTACCAGAGGCCTCGGCGAAATTTTTGCCCTGCTCGGCTGCGCAATGACAGCGGAACAATATGAACAGGGGGGAGTGCATACGGCGGAAGCGATGGCTATGCATTTCCAGACCTGCTTTTACCACAGATTTGAGCATGTTTTTGTGTCGGATCTGGCAGGTATACACCAGCATGCGGAACGGGAAAGCAGCCGCCGGTCATTGCTGTTTCAGATCGTTCAGCGGATGCATGACAATATCGATGTCAACGCTGTGCTGACTGAAGTCATCGACAGCATCTCAGCGATGTATCCGGGAGCACGGCTGGATCTCTTCATGTCCCAGGATCACCGCAGCTCTCATCCGCAAGTCAAGCCGCTTCCGTTGCGTTGGGGCGATGAGGATGTCTGCGCTAAAGCTTTCAAGGACGGGCGTGTGGCCCTTCTCGCTGGACGCGATAATAGGTCTGTGGAAATTGGGCTGCCGCTTGGAGGTAAGCAGGGAGTATACGGCGTATTTCATATGGTATTGGACAGGCCGGCCTTTCCCGATGTAGATCTTCGCTTTCTTTCTATGGTAGCAGATACTGCAGGGACTGCTTTTGAGAACGCCAAGCTGTATGAGCGCTCTAATCAGCTAATCCGTGAGCTGCGGATGAGTAACGAGCTGACCCAGCGCCTGAACCAGAGCTTACGGCTCGGGGATATTTTTCAATATGCCTTTGAAGAGCTGCTGGAGATGTTCGACGCGGATTACTGCTGTATCCTGCATCTTAATGAAGAAAAGGGCGGCCTCGAAGCGATTACCTGCAATTATCTACCGCTCCGCGGTGAGATTATTGATGCGGGCAATGGACTCGGGGGGAAGGTTTATACCACGGGTGAGCCCATTATAGTGTCTAACTATAGAGATGCCGAAGATACCACGTCCAAGCTTATGCAGGCAACGCACTCACAGTCACTGATTGCTACTCCGCTGAGTGTCGGCGGGGAGGTGCGCGGAGCGATCATGCTGGCCCACCGTGAACCTCAGTTCTTTTCCTATGACAGCTTCAGGCTGCTGCAGGCGATGGCCGGCCATATCGGACTTGCCGTAGGCAATGCGCGTTTACATGCAGAGGTTCGTTATCTGGCGAACAGGGACAGCCTGACCGGGCTATATGCCCGCCATTACTTGGACGAGGAAATCAAGGAAAGGCAGTCTAAGGACTTCTGCGGCTCCTTGATTGTAGTCGATATCGATCAATTCAAAATGGTCAACGACACCTACGGGCATCAGAAAGGTGATAAGATTCTGAAGCAGGTTAGTGAAATTGTGAAATCCTCGATCCGCCAGGGTGATATCGCTGCAAGATGGGGCGGGGAAGAGCTGGCAGTCTATCTGCCGCAGCTGGGAGTTCAGCAGGCTGTGTTTGTGGCCGAGCGGATCCGCAAGCGGGTGATGGGTGAAACGGAGCCCCGTGTTACCGTGTCCTGCGGAATAGCGGAATGGAGCTGGACTGATGATAGAGTGAGCGTAGAATCTCTATTCTACCGGGCCGACATGGCACTTTATGATGCTAAGAACAATGGCCGCAATCAGGTAGTGATCGACTGTAAAGATGCAGATGTCAGTGTGAAGAATCCTTAAGCGTAAGCCGCAAGGGTTCTTTTTTTTGCCCGGGGAAGAAAGTAAGTATAAGCCAAATGTGAAAGGAGAACCTATAAAAGATCGTTCAGGAGAGAAATGCAGTCTCATTCGGCCTGAACCTTCCACAGCAAATCACTCGACCGGGAAAGGCTTGAATGCCATGAATATACCTAACTATCGGAGTAAGAGAAAGGCTTCATTTATAATGATATTGCTGCTTCTCAGCGGCTGCGGTACCTTAAACGGCAAACCGGCTGCGCAGGAGCTAAACCTGGTTCTCGCCGGTATGGACGGCAGTGACGCGGTATCTTTTGAGGGAGCGGCTGCGCTGCTGATCGGCGGGCAGCCCGTTTCCGAATCGGCGCTCTATTATGGAGGCAAGATTGAAGACCATAACAAGGTCAGTCTGTATTCATTGCTGCCTGATGAGCCGGGAGAGATGAAGGCGGCAGCACAAGAAGGCTTAAATAGGCTTGAGGAGAGCCGTTCGGCAGCTCCTGCATACTACACTCGGCTTGAGAAGAAAGACGGGGAGTGGCTAATGCAGTCTTCATCCCCGGAATCCGGTGCAGGAAATCCGCTCACTGACCTGAATCCTCTGCGGCAGCTGGAAGAGCTGGAACAACTGGAGAAGCAGGTAACTGAGGAAACAGGCTCGGGAAGAGGGAGTAAGGTGCTGCGGATTAAGCTGAGTCCCAGTGAAGCTAGGCGGCAGCTTAAGGTACAGCTTGAGCGGGAGATGCAGGCTATCCGCCCGGTTGCAGACAACGCTCAGGACTCGGCAGGGCAACGGACTGAAGTCAGGACAGCTATGAATACCTTATGGTCACAAAAGGAGAAGGAGCTGCAGCAGAAGCTGGCTGAAGCTGAGATCACGTCTGTGTATTTCTTGAAGGTGGACACCAAGCGCAATCTGCCCAAACGGTTAACTTGGACCCGTACGGTAAGTTATCCCGCTTCCGGGGATCCTGCGGAGGTCGAAACTTATGTGACCAAAGTAGATTTCTACGGGTATCATTGAGAAGCTGCTGAAGGGGAAGACCTTGCGCTAAGTAGTGGGCGTGCTACAATAGAACAGTATGTTTATTTTCTGTAAGAGGAAGGAAGAGAGAAAGATGAAAGATCCAAGAATTCAAAAGCTTGCGGCAAACCTTGTAGGTTATTCCGTAAATGTGCAGCCGGGTGAGAACGTGCTCGTCGAAATGATCGGCAGCGAAAGAGATTTGATAAAAGCTGTGGTGGAGGAAGTCGGCAAAGCCGGAGGTCATCCCTTTGTGCAGCTGACAGACCGTACCGTCCTGCGCAGTATGCTTCAATATGCTACCCCTGAAGGCCTCAAGGCCTGGGCGGAAATTGACCTGAACCGGATGAAGCAGATGGATTGCTATATCGGAATCCGTGCCGGTGAAAATGTCAACGATCTGGCAGATGTGCCGGAAGAAAACATGAAGCTGTACAACTTCCTTTATTCGCATCCGGTACATAGTGAGCAACGCGTTAAGCATACTAAATGGGTTGTACTGCGTTACCCGAATGCAAGTATGGCACAACTGGCTAATACCACTACCGAAGCTTTTGAGGACTTTTATTTCGAGGTCTGCAACCTGGATTACGCCAAAATGGATAAAGCACAGGACGCCTTGGCGGATCTTATGCGTAAGACTGATAAGGTACGTATCGCAGGACCTGGTACAGAGCTTACCTTTTCGATCAAAGGCATCGGCGCTGAGAAATGCTCCGGCCAGAAAAATATTCCGGATGGCGAAGTGTACAGCGCCCCTGTCCGCGATTCCGTTAACGGTACAATCAGCTATAATGCAGCAACCCTATATAACGGTATAACGTTTGAGAATGTGAAATTCAGATTCGAAAACGGTAAAATCGTTGAAGCGACCAGCAATGATACTGTGCGCCTCAACGAAATTTTAGACTCCGATGATGGTGCGCGCCATATTGGTGAATTTGCCATTGGGTTTAACCCTTACATCCTGCATCCGATGAAGGATATTTTGTTCGATGAGAAAATTGCCGGAAGTCTTCACTTTACACCGGGTCAAGCTTATGATGTAACTGATAACGGCAACCGTTCTTCCATCCATTGGGATCTTGTGCTGATTCAGCGTCCGGAATACGGCGGTGGCGAGATCTATTTTGATGATGTGCTGATTCGCAAGGATGGCATTTTTGTCATTCCTGAACTTACAGGTCTGAACCCTGAAAACCTGAAATAAAATGAAATAACAAGCAGAGTGTTCTTATGTTCTAAGTGTATTTACAGAAAACACCTTGCGCGAGTAAGCGGATTCAATGTATCATGGAATTGGTTACAAATGAACAAGCATACTAAGTTTTTCTAATCAAGTTGCGGAGGGATTCCTATGTCCAGTAACAATGCGGCAATCGTGGATATTGCCCAAACGGCAAGCCAGTTCAATTCATCTATCGTTCTTCAGGCGGACAACAAGTACATTGACGTTAAGAGTATCCTTGGATTGTTTACTACTCTTGTTTCCAGTCAAAGTTATGAACTTCATGTTCATGGTACGGATGCCGAAGAGGCTAAGAAGGCAATGAGCGAAGTTTTTGCCAAACATGGTCTGAACTTTACAGTTGTTGCCGAGTAATCTATTTAATTCTGAGACGTCCTGCCCTAAACGGCAGGGCGTTTTTAGTACATATCACAAAGTATATATTCGGAGTTCCCGCAAAGGTTCTGAATAAACTTCTATATAAACGCCCCGCTTTGTGGGGTTATTTTGTATACTTGAAACTGAATTCTTGTATTGGGTCCGAATTTCGACTAATATTAAACTAAATAGCAGTAGCAGCTGTAACTTTTGGACATGGGGGGGAAAATGCATGACTTCATCGGATTTGAAGGAACAGCTTAACCTTAAAGCCATCACTCTTCTACAAGAAGATGCCGATAAAATTCAGAAGCTCATCGAAGTGCAGATGGAGAATCTGGCAACTCGTTACTGCCCTCTCTATGAGGAAGTGCTGGATACCCAGATGTACGGCTTTTCAAGAGAGGTTGATTTTGCGGTTAGAGCGGGTCTGGTGCCTGAATATACCGGCAAGCAGGTTTTGAGTGAACTGGAACGCAATTTGGCTGTGCTGTATGAGGCGCTGAACAAAAAGGCGAAAGAGCGCGAGAATTAGGCTGAGCTTCCGGGATAATCATAAAAACGCACATGAGGCCCAGCCGGCCGCTCATGTGCGTTTTTTGTTGTGCTGTTTAAGACGAAGGAAACCCTGTGCTTAAACCAGATAGAAGGACACACCGAGGATCAGGTACACTGCCAGCAGGAGCAGTCCCTCATACCAGTTGGTCGCTCCGTCCTGAATGATTGACTTGGCAATAAACACAGATACGGCGATGGCCACAATTTCAATGGTGGTAAAGACGATATCCATCGTATTCCCCATAAAGTAGCTGGCAAAGATGAGCACAGGGGCTACGAATAAGGCGATCTGTAAGCTGCTGCCGACAGCGATTTCCACTGCTGCACCGATCTTATTCTTCATTGCCAGCATGATTGCAGCACTGTGTTCAGCTGCATTACCTATAATGGCTACGAGGAAAGCGCCGACGAACAGCTCGCTGAAGCCAAAGCGCTCAGTTAACGTCTCCAGAGTGCCGACCAGCCATTCGCTGACAAAAGCGACCATTACAGTTGCTAAGACCAGATAGATGATCGACTGTCTCATCGACCAGGCCGGCTTGTGTTCATTAGGCAGCTCTTCCTCAGAGTCCACAGTGACATCAGCCAGGTATTTCTTGTGTGTGATCATTGAGAAGACCAGCCAGGCCATATAAGCAGCAATGAGCAGACCTGCGACGACAAGACTGAGCACATCGGTGTCATTCTCTGTGATCGAGTGGGTATTGAAGAACATAGCCGGAACAAACAGGGCAATGACTGCCACGATCATCAGTGAGCCGTTCAATCCGGCCAGGGTAACATTGAAATTCTGAACCTTAAACTTCATCCCGCCGGCAAAAATGCTGAGGCCAAGCACTAGCAGCAGGTTGCCGATGATAGAACCGGTAAGACTGGCCTTTACCATGTCGAAGAGTCCTTCCTTGACCAGGAAGAAGGCGATGATCAGTTCGGCAGCATTACCGAAGGTGGCATTCAGAAAGCCGCCCAGCCGCTGGCCTGCATAGTGGGCTACACTTTCTGTGGCTCTCCCGAGAAAGCCAGCCACAAATACGACTGCAATTGCGGATAATACGAACTGCAGAGTGTGGTCCCAGTCTGCATAGTGTCCGATGGCGCTTAAGATAAATGTAATTATCAACAGCGCTGGAGAAATCCATTTTTTCAAGTAAGACACACCCCAGTTTCTATATGTAGGTTGAATTCATAATTCAATATACCCAAATTGATCCACTGTGTAAACGGGTGTGATAGAAAGTCATTTGCTTTTTAGCCTGTTTTCGAATTACAATAATTGATAATGAGTGTAGGGGGGATATGGCATGGCGGAACAACTTCAACTTGAAATGGGAAACATACGGATATCCAATGACGTCGTCTCGAAGATTGCCGGATTGGCTGCGCTGGAGACTCCGGGAATTGCAGCCATGTCAGGCGGATTGTCCGAGGGATGGGCGAAACGCCTCAGCGGTAAAAACGTGCAAAAGGGCGTTACTGTTGAAGTAGGACAGCTTGAAGCCGCAGTGGATTTACGTATTATCGTGCTTTATGAAACTCCGATCCATGAAGTCTGCCGGATGCTTCAGCAGAACGTCCGCGAGGCTGTGGAGAGCATGACCGGACTTCATATTGTTGAAGTCAACGTTAAGGTGGAAGGCGTAGCTTTTAAGAATGATGAGATTTCATAAGACAGCATACAAAAAGGCAGTCCGGAGGTTTTTCCGGACTGCCTTTTTGTATTCCTTAGCTAATGTAGTATATGTAGGCTTAGCGTGCCCGTACTTGTCTGACTGTGGTTACTGATGTTGTTACTTCTTCTTTGGCCGGCCGGTTAGTCTCTCGGGAAATGCTCAGCATGATACCCATGCAGAACATGGTGACCACTAGTGAAGATCCGCCGTAACTGATAAATGGCAGCGTGACCCCTGTGAGCGGAATAGTTTTGGTAACACCGCCGATATTAACGAAAGCCTGGATCGCTATCAGGCCCATGACCCCAATTCCGACCAGTGTCCCGAAAGGATCGGTACACCTTAGGGCAATCAGAATGCCCCTCCAGATGAAATACAGATATACCAGGAGGAAAATCGTCGTTCCGATAAATCCAAGCTCTTCACCGATTACGGCAAAGATAAAGTCTGTATAGGGATAAGGCAGGTAGTGCAGCTTCTGGATGCTCTGTCCGAAGCCGGCGCCGCTCGTTCCGCCTTCACCAAGCGCCATCAGGGACTGAATGATGTTGTAACCGCCATCTTCGGCATCCTGAAACGGATCCAGAAAGGCTTCGATACGGTCCTTTTTATAACTCTGGTCGGCTGCGACGGTTTGGGTCTGCGGTGACAAAGATTCAATAGCAGTCTTAGCTCCCATGACGATCCCGACACCAAGCACGAGCAGCGCGATGGAAGCGAGGATATGCTTCATGCTGGCCCCTCCGGCATAAATGACCAGACCGCTTGTAGCTACAAGGATTAAGCAGGATCCTAAATCCGGCTGCATCATTATTAATCCTGCAACGATTCCTACGATAACCATTACCGGAATGTAGCCAGTGCGCAAGTCTCTCAGCCGTTCGCCTTTTTTGGTAATCAGTGCCGCAAGATACAGGATAATGGAGATCTTGGCCAGCTCGGTGGGCTGAATACCAAAGCCTCCGATATTAAACCAGCTCTTGGCGCCATTCGTACGATCTGCGAAGGCTACGAGAAACAGCAGCAGAAGCGTTAGCAGAAATATCGGGGAATACCATTTCTTGAACTTGCTGTAATGGACATTCATCACGAAGAACATCACAACAGTGCCCACAACTACCCATTGTATCTGGTTCTTAAAAAAGTATAATGGATCATTGCCGAATTTTTCGCTAGCCAGAGTCAGGTTGGAGCTGGCACTGAATACCATGACGAGTCCGAAGCCTACAAGCAGCAGGGTGAGAATAAGTAACTGGAAATCGGGTGTTCCTCTTTTGGGCAGGCTGACTTTTTTACTCGTCTTTCCCTTCATTGTACTCAAGCTTCAAGCAGCTCTTTCAGTACAAGAATCCGCTGCGCGGCAGTATCCAGTATAGGCTGTGGAACCGGAGAGTCGTACTCCAGGCCGTGGGGAAAGGTAGCCTTGCCCAAGTAAACGGCTTCAATGGCCAGTATGCTATCCGGTTTCTCCAGCTTGCCTTCGACAGCTCGGGTATTCACCCGCAGGAAGTATTCTCCGCCATTCTGATGGTCTTCTATCTTACAGTCGTAAGTGGCGCGGTAATATTCCCATTGCCAGCGGATGAATCCGGCTTTGGCCGCGCTCTCGTCAAGATAAAGAAGGTCGCTTTTTAATCCAACGAGGCCAGTGTTCTCAAATATCATAGCGAACATATCCCCCTTATGAAGTATAATGATTATTTTGTAACCGTAATTATTAATGTTCTACCTCATGATAGTATGTTTCCGGGGGATGCGCAAGGTAGGCGGGGCCTATCGATACACAGTTTTTTGCGTTTCTGCTACAATATAAGAAATATAGTTCTTTGCGGCAGGAGACCTGCGCAAACGCTGCGTTTGCAGGTCTGCCGGAGCGGGCTATGGAAGAAAGGAATGGAAGCGATATGGAGAACTCGGTATTGGAACAGCTGCTTCCGGATATGGTGGCATGGCGCCGCCATTTGCATATGCATCCGGAGCTGTCGTATCAGGAGAAAGAGACATCAGCTTATGTAGCCGCCCGATTGGCTGAATTCGGTATAGAAGTTAAACGGAGCAGTGCCGGCTTCGGTCTGACCGGGATTATTAAGGGGGACAAGCCGGGAAAGACGGTAGTCCTGCGCGCTGATATGGATGCGCTGAATATCACTGAAGAGAACGGAAGCGAATATGCTTCGCAGAACCATGGTGTTATGCATGCCTGCGGGCATGACGGACATACAGCGATGCTGCTTGCAGCAGCTTCCTATTACAGCACCCGGCGTATTGACCTCAAAGGGGAGCTTCGCTTCCTGTTCCAGCCAGCTGAAGAAATCTGCCCCGGCGGAGCAAAGGACATGATTGCTGAGGGGGTGCTAGAGGGAGCAGATGCCGTCTATGGCCTGCACCTGTGGACACCGCTGCCGTTCGGCACGATCGGCAGTGCCCCGGGACCGCTGATGGCTTCGGCGGATGAGTTTTTTATTGATATCACCGGAAAAGGCGGACATGGCGGTATCCCTCACCGCACGGTAGACAGCATAGTAGCTGCAGCTGCGCTTGTGACCCAGCTGCAGACGATTGTCAGCCGCAATGTTGATCCGCTGCGGCCTGCCGTTCTGAGTGTTGGAACGATCCAGGGCGGATCTGCACAGAATATTATTGCCGAACGCTGCCGGATTACAGGAACGGTCCGGGCTTTTGATGAGGAGACCCGTTATTTGATCCGCCGCAGAATTGAAGAAATGGCTGTTTCTGTAGCTTCGGTATACGGGGCGGAAGCGAATGTGGATTATCTGATGGGGTATCCGCCGCTCGTCAATGACGAAGCGGAGTTCAACAGATTTTTCCGTGTTGCTCCAAAAGCCCTTGGAGACTCCGTAAATGTGTTACGGATGGAGAAGATCATGCCGGCTGAAGATTTTGCCTATTATGTTAAAGAGATTCCTGGCTGCTTTATTTTTGTAGGGGCCGGCAATCCGGACAAAAATGCGATATATCCGCATCATCACAGCAAATTTGATTTCGATGAGGATGCAATGCTGCATGGTGTGAAGCTGCTGGTAGCACTGGCTGACTCCTGTCTTAATGAATAGTTCGTATTCTTGACGAATAAATAGCATAGTTCGGGGAGAACCTACTTCCGTAGATTACTGAGCAGACAGGAGGTTCTTTTTTGAAAACAGTCCAGGAAGTAATGACAACACAGCCTGCAGCCGTGACGCTGCAAGACAACATTTATGAGGTTGCCGTAAAAATGAGAGATTTTGATACGGGATTCATTCCTGTAGTTGATTCAGAAACGGGTAGAAAGCTCATTGGTGTGATAACAGACCGTGACCTGGTGCTTAGAGGATATGCGGACAAGCACTCGGGCTCTACCTCCGTGGAGACGGTCATGAGCAAACCGGTGACCTCGATTGCAGAGAACGCATCTGTAGATGAAGCGGCTGAAATTATGGCCTCAGGACAGATCCGCCGCCTGCCGGTAACGCGTGATAATGAACTGATCGGTATCGTATCGCTGGGCGATCTGGCCGTGAAGCGTATCTTCGCAGATGAAGCGGGAGAAGCGCTGAGCGACATTTCGCAACGTCAGCTGCATTGAATAAGTAAACAGGGAAGCTCATGTCCGCATTCGTGCGGAGGTGGGCTTTTTCCTGCTTCACTTGACAGGAATGCATACAGAGCAGACAGCTTGTAATGTAAAAAAGACAGGAGGGGACCCCATGACTGGGACAGGGTCATGCATTATCCGCAAAGACAAAACAATTCTGCTGGAATGCGGCCATCCGGGATTTGAAGCGGCGAGAACAGTGCTGGCTGATTACGCCGAGCTTGTGAAAAGTCTTCCTGCCTACCACACCTACCGGATTACACCTCTGTCATTATGGAACGCGGCATCCGGCGGAAGGACGGCGGAAGAGATTATTGCCAGCCTGCAGGAATTGTCCCGATGGGGTACACCGGCCGGGCTGGAGGAAGAGATCCGCAAGCTCATATCCCGGTACGGCAGGCTGGAGCTACATGCCCATGTGACGGACAACCGGCTCATGATCCTTCGCACTGATCTGCCTGCTCTGCTAGATGAGCTAGGGGGATTTCTAGTGCTTAACGGGCTCCAGTTGAACAGATCCGGGCTCATGGAATGTGAATGTCCTGCGGTAAATCGGGGACTTCTGAAGCAGGAGCTGACCAGACTCGGATATCCTGTGATCGACATGGCAGGCTACCGGGAAGGTCAAAGACTGAACCTTGCCTGGAAGGAAAAAGAATACCATGAAGGTGATTCCAAAGAAGATGTCTTCGGGCTTCGGAATTACCAGCGGGAAGCGGTCCGCTTATTTCATAGCAGTGGCGGCAGCGGTGTTGTTGTCCTGCCCTGCGGGGCAGGCAAAACGGTGGTTGGACTTGCTGTGCTGGAGAAGCTGCAATGCGAAACGCTGATCCTCACTTCGAATACAACATCTGTGGAGCAATGGCGGGAAGAGCTGCTGCAGCGGACTAATCTGGAGGCAGAGGAAATCGGCGAATACAGCGGTGAATGCAGGGAAGTGCGGCCTGTCACACTAGCTACTTATCAAATGCTGACACACCGGCGCTCTAAGGGCGATCCGTTTGTTCATATGAACCTGTTCAAGGAGCGTAACTGGGGGCTGATCATCTATGATGAGGTGCATTTGCTCCCGGCTCCGGTATTCCGGGCTACCGCTGACATCCAAGCGACACGCCGCCTGGGACTGACCGCGACTCTCGTCAGGGAAGACGGGCGTGAGGGTGATGTCTTCTCCCTGATTGGCCCCCGATGCTACGATCTTCCGTGGAAGTCGCTGGAGCGGCAAGGCTGGATTGCGGCTGTGGAATGTGTAGAGATCATTGTGCCGATGGAGTCTGCCCTAAGGAGCCGTTATATTTATGCCGGAGGGAAAGAACAGTTCAGGCTTGCTGCAGGGAATCCGGCTAAAGCTGAAGCGGCGGGGCAGATTATTGCAGCGCATTCCGGAGCTGCGGTGCTCGTTATCGGCCAATACCTGGATCAGTTAGAGGCTATAGCTGACTTCCTGGAAGCCCCTTTGATAACCGGAAAAACGCCGCAGCGGGAGCGAAAGGAGCTGTATGCGGCGTTTAATGAGGGGAGCCTCAAGGTTCTGGTGGTGTCTAAGGTTGCTAATTTTGCCGTAAATCTGCCGGATGCCTCGGTGGCAATAGAGGTTTCGGGCGCTTACGGCTCGCGGCAGGAAGAGGCTCAGCGGCTGGGCCGAATCCTGCGCCCTAAACCGGGTGAGAACAAGGCGTATTTCTATACGCTTGTAACCGGAGACAGCCGGGAACAGGAATTTGCTATGCGGCGCAGGCTGTTTCTGACCGAGCAGGGCTATGAATATGCCGTCAGAGCGGGAGACCAGCAGGAGGAGGCGATACTATGATGACACTTAGTCCGCCGGCACAGGAAGTCCTGAGGCGGATCTGCGCCGCCCATGCTGCACGGCCTTTTGCCGTGGAGAAGCTGGAGAGGCTGCGCCCCGAGGCGCTGTGCCGTGCCGAACTGCAGCTGGCCATGCTGGAGCTGCGCCAGGCAGGGCTGGTTGAGCTGCGGCAGAAAATCTGGGGGGAGCAGTTGTATCAAATCCCCCCACAAGAGCTGGCAGCTATTCAATGGAGTTGCTTCCCTCATAAGCCCAATCCGTTGTCTTCAGAAGCGGTAACGGTGGAGTGTCCAGCGGATGCAGGCCTGGCCGGACAGCTGTTCCGGGCGCTGGTCTTCACAGCGCAGCAAGGGCTTCCTCTGACTGCTAAGGGGAGCATCCACAAAAAGCAGGCGGGCCGTCTGGCTGCCCTGCTGCCGGTACAGGATAAGCACCTGCGGGGGCTGTTTCCTCCAGCTGCCGATTGTGAGATGTACCCGCTCGCGGTTACAGTAATCGTGGATCTGATGCTGGTTCTGGGCCTGGTTGAACGTCATGAGTCGGCTTATTTTCTGGACATGGAAAAGCTTGAGAGCTGGCTTGATCTCTGCGAGCCGCAAATGACAAGTATTCTATATAACCTGATACTAAACCGTTATGGAATAGACGGGCCAGCACCACAGCATTTCAGATATCTTATCTCTTCCCCCGCCTTTGTTAAGGGCAATTGGTATCCCCTGGGCGATGTTCTGGAGTGGATGTTCCAGGTTCAGCTTACGGCTGAGCAGCCTTTAGAAGCTCTCCAATCGGCCTGTCTGGCTTGGCTAGGCAGTCTGGCCGGATTTGGCTGGTGTGAGCTGGGGTATACAGAAGGCGGGGCATGGTGCTTCCGCTGGACGGAGCATAAACCGCTGCTGGTTACTAGTAAGATGTTGGATTCTGACCTTAACAATCTGTCCGGCTTCTATGGTAATAATGCCGGGCAAACAATAAACAGCGATGAAGGCGAGTTTATCGTCCAGCCGGATTTCGAAGTGTTGGTTCCTCCTGGCGTGGATTACCGTCTCCGCTGGGGGCTCGCTGGCTGTTCGGAGCTGCAGTATGCCGATGAGCTATGGAGCTTCAGGCTAAGCCGGATGAAACTGGAGGAGGCTGCTGAACAAGGGCAGCAGCCAGAATCAGTCATCGGCTGGCTGGCCTCCCATTCCAGAGGCGGATTGCCGGCCCAGGTAGAGCTGTCCTTGAGGCAATGGGCCAGAAGCATCGGCCGGACGGCCTGGTCCGAGGTAATTCTCCTGGCTTGCCGGAACGAAGCGGACGCTGCTGACATTGCCGCCCATCCCCGGCTGCAGGGCAGCCTATCGCGGGTGGGACCGCTTCATTTCATCGTACGGCATGACAGCACTGAGCTAGTCCGCAAAGAACTGTCGGCCGCCGGGTTGGCCCCGCCGCGAATCATTGGCGGCCGTGAAGGGGATGTCCCGCCGCAACAGATGGTTTACTTTCTGGACAATAAAGTTCCGAAGGCTGGCGTATATGCCCTTCCTGTACAGGAGGCGCAAATAGGATTACTGGGTGGAGGGGCCGTTCTGCAGCCGCTGCCGCTTTCATCATCAGATTCAGAGGAACTTACCCTTCCCGGTGAAGAGACTGTTCCGCAGATGTGGCTCCGGGAATGGCGGGAGTATCATATTACTACGGCTCAAAAGGTGATGGAACAAGCCCTGGCATGGGGCATCAAGGTCCGTTTGTCCCTGGAGGGCCAAATCTGCGATTTTATCCCCGAGCAGCTCCGGGGTAATCCCTGGAGGGTGGCCGGAGGCCTGCTGCCTGCCGGCACAGAAGAGCGTGAAGATGCGGAGCTGGCTGCCGGGGACTGGAAAGAGATGAAGCTGCTGATTCCGCAGAAGCGGAGAAATTCCTCTTCTGCTTAAGCAACTGGTTATGGTATGATAAGGTAGTCTACGGTTTGCTGTAGAACATTAACACAGAAAAGAGTTGAAGTTCATGAGCGTAGCGGAATTAAATACGGTCGATATGGCCGAAGTGCTGACATACGCCTATGAATTAGGCGATATGATTAACCAATCCGCCGAAGTGTCGGATTATTTATACTGGAAAGGGCGGGTTGACACCAATCCCGAAATCCAGGCCATAGTCAAACGGCTTCAGAACAAGAAGGAGCTGTTTGAAGAGACACAGCGTTTTGGACATTTTCATCCGAACTATCATTCGGCCAAGGATGAAGTGACGGCTGTAGAGGAGGAGCTTGAGCAGTTCGAGGAGGTTGTCCGCTTCAAGCAGGCGGAGGCGACGCTGGACGATATTTTACATTCCATGTCTGAAGCAATCGCGTTCTCGGTATCGGACAGCATCAAGGTTCCAAGCAATGACCCGTCGCCGAAGGGCGGATGCGGCAGCGGAGGCAAATGCTCTTGCGGATAAGCTGCCTCTAAGAGGGAGAGAAGGAAAGGGCGGATGAGCTTATGTTTGCGGAACGGACAGGATATATCGTTTGGGTTAGTGATGTCAAAGCGGCACGCAACCTGGAGAAATATGGGACACTGCATTATGTATCCCGGAAAATGCATTACGCCGTCATGTATGTGAATGCGGAGCGCGCCGAGGAAGTCATGAAGACCGTCCGCAGACTCTCATATGTGCGTAAGATTGAAAGATCATACCGAAATGAATTGAAGACGGAATACACCAGTAACGGGCCGGACAAGACCCGTTACTATGGACTGTAGGATGTGCTGATAGATCATTCAGAAGCAGGCACCGCTGGTGCCTGTTTTTTGTGTTTAGTGTGAATAATGATGTTAGGTTTGGAGCGGCGGAATCCGTATTAAGATATAAATTATAATCAATTTGTGAGTTGTGAGTTATTATAAATGACACAATTCTCGAATAATATATATAAAAACTAATTTCATGTTATTTAAATTGACATTTATATAACCCTGTCATACTATGATCGAAGACAACAGACAATTCAATATGATTTAAGCACAGACGCTTCTAAGGCATGCATCGAGATAGAAATGCAGGGCTCACGGCGTCTTTTTTCTATTTATGAACTTCTCAGGAGGGGGCGGTAAGCACGGATACAGTCCACTCGATGACAAGCGTCGGGATTGATATTGGAACCAGCACAACAAAATGCATTTTCAGCAGGCTGGAAATTGAACGGTGCTACGGAGCCTCAATGCTTCCGCAGTTCAAGATTACCGGGCGGAAGGTGATATATGAAAGTCCCATGTACAGCACACCACTCATCAGGGACCGGGAAATTGATCATCCTGCACTCCGTGCTATCCTAGCTGGGGAGTACGTGAGAGCCGCATTACAACCGGAAGATGTGGACACCGGGGCAGTGATTATTACAGGAGAGACGGCTGTGAAGCACAACGCGGATCAGATAGTGGATCATCTGTCCCGATTTGCTGGAAAATTTGTCGTTGCTCAGGCTGGGGGCGATTTGGAGGCTGTGCTGGCAGGTAAAGGATCGGGGGCGGAGGCACGTTCACTGGAAATTGCAGGCCAGGTGGTAAACGTCGATATCGGAGGCGGAACAGCGAACTGCGCATTTTTTGCCGGCGGGAGCTGCACGCGTACTATCAATTTCCATATTGGTGGCCGTTTGATCAGACTTGACTCACAGGGAAAGGTTCTGAAACTGTTCCCGGTCATTGAGGAGTGGCTGAGAAGGGAGGGCTTCAGGCTGGCGGAAGGAGACCTTGCAGGCTTGGAGCAGCTTAGGGAGATTACCGGCAAATGGAGTGTCATGCTGCTGGACACCCTCTTGAATTCGCGTGATCCCAGGACCTGCCCTCTTGTCTACGGCCAGCCTGAAGAAGAAAAGGGCACAGCAGTGCCTGTGTCTGAGCTGTGGGTCTCTGGGGGCGTGGGTCTGCTGCTGGAGCAGCCCGGTATACGCAGCCTGGTTGAAGCCGCCCGATTTGGCGACATTGGACCGCTGCTGGCTGAATCTATGGCCAAGGCCGCGGCGAACTACTCCATTAAGCTGAGAACCACAGCGGAGGCGCAGAGGGCGACCGTAATCGGCGCTGGAGTCCATACAACGTCACTTAGCGGATCGACTGTTTTTGTAGACAGCGGACTGTTGCCGCTGCGGAATATTCCGGTGGTAAAGTTGAGCCGACCGGAACACGCGGAGGGAGACCTGGCCGGGCTGGCTTCTGCAGTGGAGAATGCATTTGCGGAAGGGAGACGGAGATTTGGTACAGGTGATCCCGCAGATCTGTGCTTTGCTGTTTCTCTTCCGGCTTGCATCCCCGGTACCTATCCAGTAATCCGCCGGATTGCTTCTGCTGCGGCAGAGTCTTCTCTCCGGAATGGAATGAAGGTGATCATTCTGATCTGTGAGAACGATATTGCCAAGGCAGTCGGGAATGTGATCCATTTGCTTACCCATGGAGAACAGCGCTGCATTTGTCTTGACCAGATTGCTGTCAGACACGGTGACTATATTGACATCGGCTATCCTCTGGACGGGGACTGTATTCCGGTGGCGGTAAAAACCCTTGTCTTCCAGCCGTGAATAAAGGAGTTGAAAGGCATGAAACTAACGGTCTCCCTGCTGGGTGAAAGCTACCGATTCCATGATTTAAAGGAGCTGTTTGCCAAGGCAAATGAAGAGAAGTCCGGGGATCAGCTGGCCGGCATCGCTGCGGATCATGCGAAGGAACGGATGGCAGCCAAGCTGCTGCTGGCTGATCTGACCTTGGCCGATATCCGGGACCACCCGCTGCTACCACCGGAGGAGGACGAAGTATCCCGGGTGATTGAGGAGGGGGTGGATGAGGCGGTGTATGAGCAGATCCGCCACTGGAAGGTGGGAGATCTGCGGGAACAGCTGCTCTCACAGGAGGATGTACAGGTACAGGCAATCGGTAGGGGCCTCACTAGCGAAATGGCTGCGGCGGCTGCCAAAATCATGTCCAATCTGGATCTGATCCAGGCCTCCGCCAAATGCGAGGTGCTTACCCGCTGCAATACTGTCCTCGGACAGAAAGGCAGGCTGGGCAGCAGGGCCCAGCCCAATCACCCTACCGATGATCCGATGGGGGTCAAAGCCTCAATCTATGATGCGTTAAGCTACGGGGTGGGAGACGCGGTGATCGGCATTAATCCGGTCATTGATACAACAGACAATATAGTGCGTCTTTTCCATGAAACGATGGAGGTTATAACAAGGTGGAACATCCCTACGCAAAACAGCGTTTTGGCCCATGTGACCACCCAGATGAGGGCAATCCGTAAAGGTGCTCCCGCGGATCTGATCTTTCAGAGTCTGGCAGGTACCGAGAGCGGTAATGCTTCCTTCGGCATCAGTCTGCGGCTGCTGGAGGAAGCGGATCAGCTGATCCGTGAATCTGGGACGGCGAAAGGCGAGAACCGCTGGTATTACGAAACGGGCCAAGGCTCAGAGCTGTCCTCCGGAGGGCATCACGGCATAGACCAGGTCACACTGGAGTCCCGCTGCTACGGTCTCGCCAAACGCTTTAAGCCGTTTCTTGTCAATACAGTGGTCGGGTTCATCGGCCCGGAGTATCTCTATGACAGCAAGCAGGTGATCCGCGCCGGCCTGGAAGATCATTTCATGGGAAAAATTCAAGGGATTCCGATGGGCGTTGATGTCTGCTATACGAACCATATGAAGGCTGACCAGAACGACATGGACAATCTGTCCGTACTGCTGGCGGCCGCCGGGGTTAACTTTCTCATCGGTGTGCCGATGGCTGATGATTGTATGCTCAATTATCAGTCCACCAGCTTTCACGATATTGCCACCTTGAGAGAGCTGCTGCGCCTCCAGCCGGGAGCTGAGTTTGCCGCATGGGCGGAAGGCATGGGAATTCTGCAGAATGGACGGCTGACCAGGCGGGCTGGAGACCCGGGTATTTTTGTATAACGTGTGTAATTAAGCGGTGTATGGAGTGAGAGCCAGCGGCACTGCTGAAGCACCTGAAACTTTAAGGAGGGAGATCTTATGGTTAACAGTGAGGTGGACAAAGTGGAGTGGTTAAAGCAAACGACACCCGCCAGAATCGGCACTGGCCGGGCAGGAACCCGGCCCACTACAGCCGAGCAGCTGAAGCTGCGCTGTGACCATGCGGCGGCAGTGGACTCGGTTTACGGTAAGGTCAGCCAGGGGCTGCTGGAGGAACTGGGGTTATTTTCAGTGGAGTCGGGCGCTCTGGATAAGGAGCTGTACCTGCGGCGTCCTGATCTGGGCAGGCTTCTGCCTGACAGCAGCCTTCAGACCCTGAAGCAGCGCTGTATACAGCAGCCGCAAGTGCAGATTGTAGTATCGGACGGACTCAGCGCAAATGCGATTGAGAGCAATCTGCGGGACATCTACCCGGCGCTGCTGGATTCGCTGGAGGTGCTCCAATTGTCCGCAGGCACACCATTTTTTGTACTTAACGGCCGGGTAGGCTGCATGAATGCCATCGGCGATATCCTGCATCCGGAAGTGATAGTGCTTCTGATCGGAGAACGGCCGGGGCTGATCACCTCTCATTCAATGAGCGCGTATCTCTGCTACCGGCCCGGCTATGGAATGACTGATTCCGAGCGGATTGTCGTTTCGAATATCCACCAGGGAGGTACCCCTCCTGTTGAAGCTGGAGCCTATCTGGGCGGGCTGATCGCCAAAATTCTGGAGCAGCAAACGAGCGGTGTCGGCCTGCACCTGTAGCCGCGGAGAGTTCTCCCCGCACACGCTATGCAGCTGACCCAAAACGAGGTTTTGCCAGGGAGGTGAGGAAAATGGTTCTGGGTATCCTATGTGTTCTGCTGCCTTGTCTAGTCATACTTGGCATTACAATGGCAGCGAACAAAAATATCCGTGAATTTGATGAGTCCACTCATGAAAGCTTTTTGGGGTAGATGGCTCTTATCATCCATTATGTGAACCGGGAGAGGAAGATGGACATGAATCAGATCAAAGATGAGCAACTGCTGCAGGACAAAAAGGATTTAAATAAATTCGGCTATGCCCAGGAGCTGCTGCGCAGTATGGGCGGCTTCTCCAACTTTGCCATCTCCTTTTCCATTATCTCTATACTCACCGGGGCTGTCTCCCTATACGGCCATGGCCTGACTTACGGCGGCCCGGGGATGATGGGCTACGGTTGGCCGCTGGTAGCGCTGTTCGTGCTGCTGATAGCGGCTGCGCTGGCTGAACTGGCATCTGCGATTCCTACGGCCGGGGCGCTGTATCACTGGGCTTCGGTGCTGGTGAACAAACGGTGGGGGTGGTACACAGCCTGGATTAATCTGATCGGCCAGATCGGGATTGTTGCCGGCATTGATTATTCCGCTGCATTGTTCGCTGATCCGCTGCTGTCGGATGTCTTCGGCTATACCTCGACGGATACCACGATTCTAATTACGTTTATTGTTATTCTGCTCACCCACGGCATTTGCAATCATGTCGGTATCCGCATGGTCGCAAGATTGAATGATTTCTCCGCCTGGTACCATATTGTGATTGCCGCAGGACTGGTCGTAACACTGGCGCTTTTCACTAAATCCGACCTCCAGCCGGTCAGTTATTTATTCAAAGTTGGAGAGACATTCTCCGACAAGCCGTATGCCTTTGCCTTTCTGATCGGGCTGCTGCAGGCACAGTGGACCTTTACCGGCTACGATGCGTCCGCCCATACCATTGAAGAGACGGTGAATCCGCGGATACGCGCGCCGTGGGGAATTTTCACCTCGGTAGCCTATTCGTTTGTTTTCGGATTTATTATGCTGGCTTTTGTGACTTTGTCGATTCAGGATGCGGGCGCGGCGACGGCGGCAGACAATGCTTTTATATATGTCATTAGCGAGGCGCTCGGCGGTACTTTCGGCAAAATCATCCTGTGGCTCATTACCCTGGCAATGTGGTTTTGCGGGTTGTCCTCCATTACCTCCTTCTCCAGAATGATGTACGCCTTCTCCCGGGACAAAGGAATGCCTCTAAGCAGACACTGGGCGGAAATCTCCAAGAATTACCGTACACCGGCCAAAGCGATCTGGCTGTCGGTTGCCCTCTCTTTTCTGCTGGCTTTTATTGATTATTTGATTAAAATCATCAATCCGGATGCTACCTACGGAACGTTAGTATTTCTCACGGCAGTAAGCGTGGTCGGCCTTTATGTGGCATACGGCATTCCAATCTTCCTGAAGCTGCTGGCCCAGCGTAAAGGCTTGTTTCAGCCCAAGCATCTTGGACCATGGAATTTAGGCAAATACAGTAATATTGTGGCTGTCCTGTCCCTGGTGTGGATCGTGTTCATCAGTGTAATTATGATGATTCCGCCTAATCAAAACGCGGCCTATGCAATGTTGGGCATGATGGTGATCCTGGTAATCATGGATTTCACCTATTACCGCAAGCATTTCGAAGGACCGCAGGCTGCGCTTCGGACCTCCATGGCGGACCTCCAGCGAAGAGAACAGGAATTGGAGCGGAGCTCCGGCCGGGGAAAGGGCTCTGCCACTACACTATAGTCAACCTTCATATCTTTCCGACCGAGTTATCCTCTGCCTGCTGCTGCAGGTGGAGGATTTTTGTGTCTAATTGTCGAGATTTGGCAGAGCACTTTATCGCCGCTTAATACTTCCCGTATATACTTGTAAAAAGAGTGATAAAATTCACGAAGAAAAGCATACAGGTGATAAGATGAAGAGAAGGCGGGCAATGTCCCACAAATTAGCGGTAATTCCCCAGTACCTCCAGCATTTAAACGGCAGGCTGAAGGGGGAAGTCAAAGCGCTTGGCCAATTATCCGCGTTGCTGGATATTATGAATAATGAACGTCTGGATACGTTTTTCCAGCCGATTCTTCAGCTGCGAACCGGGCGGACACTCGGTCATGAGGTGCTTAACAGGCCCCCTGCTTCAATGCATTTTCCGACTACCGAGCATTTTTATGAGTTTGCCGGACGGACGGAGCAGATGTACAGATTTGAACAAAATTGCCGCAGAATGTCACTTACGCGGTATATGGAAAGGCTGCCGAGGACGGAGGCCGGGAGCGGAAGGCTTGTTTTTGTTAATGTACATCCGGGGGTACTGGATGACGCCCGCCATAAAAGCGGTGAGACACTGGCCTTGCTGCAGTCGCTGGGATTGTCACCGGAGCGGATTGTTTTTGAGCTGACTGAACGGCAGGCGGTGCAGGATTACGTCGGCTTTGAAAAGGTGTTGTCCCATTACCGTGAGCAGGGCTTCCGGATTGCTGTTGACGATGCGGGTTCCGGTTATAACAGCCTAAAAACACTTGTCTATTTGAAACCGGAATTTATTAAGCTGGACAAATCGCTGATCCGCGGAATCCACGGCAGCCGGGAGCAGCAGGAGCTGCTGGAGCTGGTCAGGGAATATGCTGCACGCTCGGCAACCCGGGTAATCGCAGAAGGGATTGAAACGGCGGAGGAGCTGCTGTTTCTACAGCGGGCAGGCATCGATTTCGGACAGGGCTATGCGCTGGGCAGACCGGCACCGCTGCCGGTACATGGAGCCTTGCCGCCGGGATCCATTCAAGCCGCAGGAAGAGGAGGCTACAGCTATGTTTCTTCAGATCGGTGAAATTGCTGAGCAGATTCCGGAAATTTCTCCGGATCATAAATGCGAGTATGTGGATCAAATCTTCAAAACAAGCCCCCGGCTGCAGGGAGTCTGCGTTACTGAAAACGGACAAGCAGTAGCCTTGATCATGCGCATCCGTTTTTATCAGCAGATCGGCACTTTATACGGGTATACGCTTTATATGGGCAGACCGGTGGAGCTGGTTATGGACCGGAACCCGCTGGTGGTCGACTATAAGACGCCGATTACAGAGGTCAGCCGATTAGCGATGGACCGAAGTGAAGAGCATCTATACGACTACGTGCTTGTAACACATGAAGAGCATTTATTCGGGGCGGTAAGCGTCCGTGATCTGCTGCTCAATTTTGCTGAGATTCAGGCGGTTGCGGCCAGCTTTCTCAACCCGCTTACGGGTCTGCCGGGCAACCTCAGCATTAATGAATGGATGGTAAAGTCGCTGCTGCAGGAGCAGTTCAGTGTGCTCTACATCGATCTGGATCATTTCAAAGCGTATAATGATACCTACGGATTTAAAGAGGGTGACCGGATGATTCAGGCGGCAGCTGAGATCCTGAAACATTGTGCCCTGCAGCTGGATGGGTTCCTGGGCCATATCGGCGGAGATGATTTTATCATCTTTATTAATAATTATCAGTTTGAAGACTGCTGCAAGAAGATCATTAGAGAGTTCGAAACGGCTATAAAGGGCTTCTATCACCCCGGTCATCTGGCACAGCAATATGTACTGGCGGAAACCCGCTCGGGGCGTATGGAAAAAATCCCGCTGGTCTCCATTTCCGTTGCTGTCGTGACTAACCGCTTCCGCCAGTTCGCAACGGTCGAAGCCCTTTCCGAGGAAGCGGCACGGATTAAGAAAAAATGCAAAATGATTAAAGGCAGCAGCTATGTAGACGATTCTGACCTTGTTGTCAGCAGATCCGGCAACTAACACAGGTAGTTCTCAGCGCTGAGTAGGGTTAGTACGCTTGAACAAGCTGCGTCTATGCGGTAATATTGACAACAATAAGAGCATGCTAGACCCTTTCGGTGGAGAGTGATGAGAATGCATGGCAAGGGGCTGGAATCGTGGGGGGCATTCGAACCCTTTCACATCATGCTGAATGATTACAGGGTCGCTGATATCGTGATAACTGCTCATGCCCAGAGCCGCTATTCGGACCGGGTAAATCAAGGCGAAAGCAGCGGCAGCAATGGGGAGATTGGCGCATGGTTGTGGCAATGTCTGAAACAGAACCGGGTTAAGCCATATTTGCAGAGCAAATACAACGCGTATCTGGTTGACGAGGACACTGTTGTGATCGCAGAGTTCAAGCAGCTGGAAGGCGTAACCAGCCTTTCCGGCCGTCCGCTGCATATCATGGTCGTCATATCCTTTCTGGGGCGGATCTCAGCAACTCCACAACTGCGGGATTTGCAGATGTATTATTCCAGGCTGCGGAATTCCCGCCGGATGAAGCTGATGAAGAAGCGCCGCAAACGCAGATAATGCACAGCGATTTACAAAGAAGGCATGCGGCTGAGGCTGCATGTTCTTTTTTTTAAGAAGAAGTCTCTACTGAAAGTTAAAATGAATTGCTATATATTTTGACTTGAAAACTTAAGAAAAGGGAAAGGAGTGACGGAGGGGGATTTTGGAACTGGAGGAGTGGTAGCGTCCGCCTTTAGGCTTGGATTTATACCGCGAAAAGCGGCTGAATTCAGAAAATCCAAACCTAACAGCGGCCGGAAGTCCAAATATTCACCGCAGTTGCGACTGAACTTCGTATTCTTAAAACATTCATTTCAATTTATATAGCAATGAAGGAGTCCTGAATGCATGAATTTTCATCAGCTGCATATTTTTTATACCGTTTCCGAACAGGGAAGCTTCTCGGCTGCGGCCCAGAGACTGCACATGACGCAGCCTGCCGTGACCATGCAGGTACAGGCGCTGGAGGATTATTTTGGCGCCAAGCTGTTCGACCGCTCCAGCAAAAAAATCGTTCTCTCGGAAGCAGGCCAGGTCCTTCTGCCTTATGCACGCCGGAGCATTCAGCTGATCCGGGAGGCAGATCAGGCCATGTCGGCGTTCACACATATGCTGGAGGGGCGGCTGCAGCTGGGCGCCAGCCTGACGATTGGCGAGTATGTGCTTCCGCGGCTGCTTGGGCCTTTCGGTAAAGCCTATCCGAATATCTCTATTATGATGAAGGTGATGAACACCTCGCAGATCATAGAGGAGATTCATAAGCATCAGCTGAATTTCGGGCTGATTGAGGCCCCGGTATCGCATCCGGCGATGGTATTTGAACCGGTCATGGGCGATGAGCTGAAGCTGATCGTTCCCTGGGAGCATCCGCTAGCGGACAAGGAGGAAGTGACGCTGGCTGAAGCGCTGCAGTACCCGTTCGTGCTGCGTGAGCAAGGGTCGGGAACCCGTCGGGTAATGGAAGAGCAAATGCTTGACAAAGGGCTCGATCCGGGAGCAATGAGGGTGGTGATGGAGCTGGGCAGCACAGGGGCTGTTAAGTCAGCTGTGGAGGCCGGACTAGGCATCACGATTATCTCAGCTTCTTCGGTCAAGCATGAAGTCACTCTGGGCTTGCTGAAAATAGTGAATATATCAGATGCCTCTTTTAAACGGCAATTCTATGCGATTCATCTGAAGTCGACCCTGCTGCCGATCTCGGCGGTCACCTTTCTGACTTTTCTGCGTGAGCACACGGATGAATGGTAATAGGCTGTTGTGTATATAACATTAACGGGGGTGTCGGAGAATGGCTGTATTCGTGCGGGGTGAGAAGGTTGTACTGAGGGATCTGACCGAAAGCGATATACGTAAAATCTATTATCACTACTATGAGGCAGAAGTCCAGGAGTTTCAGCGCTGGGATGGACCGTATGAACCGCTGGAAGAGCTGAGTTATGAACAATTCGCCGGGAAATATCAGGGGGCTCTAGCCCTTGCTGGAACGGAAGAACCCCGGAGCCGGCTGATTATTGAAATCAACGGTGAGCTAAAAGGTACAGTCGGCAGATACTGGGTGTCAGAGGCTACGAACTGGTTCGAAATCGGCATCGTTATTTTCGACTCCCGGTACTGGTCAGGCGGTTATGGCACCGAGGCGTTCAAAATGTGGATGGCTTACCTGTTTGATTCCCTTGAGACGGTACGCCTCGGCATAGGTACCTGGTCCGGCAACGTCCGGATGATGGGTCTGGCTGCTAAATGCGGTATGGTAGAAGAAGCGCGTGTCCGTAAAGCACGGATCGTGCGGGGCGAGTATTATGATGCCATCAAAATGGGGATTCTTCGTGAAGAATGGGAGTCGGCAGGCAGATAATAAATTTTGGGAAAGGAGTGGCAGGCGTGGACAAACCGAAGGAAGACGATAAGCAATTGGAAATTAGAAAAGATGCTAACCCCGAACTCCATGGGCGCTGTGATTTGCATACGCATACCCAAGCGTCGGACGGCATGCAGCCGCCGGCGGAGAATGTTCGGATTGCTTATGCCAAAGGGCTGTCGGCAGTAGCGATTACTGATCATGATACGGTCAGCGGCGTCACGGAAGCAATAGAAGCAGGCCTGAAGCACGGAATTACCGTTGTACCTGGCGTTGAGATCAGTACCCGTACTGAAGGCAAAGAAATCCATATACTCGGCTAATGACACCTGGCTGCACACCAAAGACATTCCGGGCTCGCATGTCGTAATCCGCAGCGAAGAGTTCGGCGACGCTACACTAGAGGAAGCGGCACAGCTTGCTGCCTATTACAGCCAGGCCAAGCAATCAAGCAGCGTCCCTGTAGACTGTACGCTAATCCGCCATGTCCGCAAGCCGAGCGGCGCCAAACCCGGCTTCGTCATCTACGATCATCAGAAGACGCTGTTTGTCACACCGGATGAGGAGCGGATTAAAAGTCTGCCGAATGTTCTGCGGAGCTAATTAATGAATCGTTAAGCTCTATGATAATTTATGATTTTATATAAAAACCCCCGTATAACTGAGACGATTCCTCGTCCAGCCTTACGGGGGTTTTGTCTGCTGCCGGTCATAGAGCAGCTGGAAGTTTCATAGAAATGGCGGCACATCGATATTGTGCCGCCACTCATCGTTATTCCCGGTTGCCTTCCGCCTGTTTCCGGAGCTGCTCCAGCACAGCTACCGGAACACTCACACTGCCCAAATCGCCATGGAAGATGACTCCTTGACGCGCACCATGGAAATCCGAGCCGCCGGTAATCAGCAGCCCGAATTCTTCAGC
>CAKMKL010000147.1 GCA_927443375.1 uncultured Paenibacillus sp.
AAAAAGCCACTACTCTTCTCCCCTAACCTTCGTTTTCGGATTTGCGCCGCGTAAAGAGACGGATCGGTGTACCTTCGAAATTGAACGCTGCACGGATTTTATTCTCCAAATAACGTTCGTAGGAGAAATGCATCAGTGACGGATCATTTACGAACACAACAATCGTCGGCGGCTTCACCGCAACCTGGGTTACGTAGTTGATTCGCAAGCGGCGTCCTTTATCCGTAGGCGGAGGGTTAATCGCTACAGCATCAGATACCACATCATTAACCAGATGCGTCGTAATCCGCAATGCATGCTGCTGGGCAACATGCTGTACAACCGGGAGCAGCTTCTGAAGACGTTGTTTCGTAAGTGCTGACAAGAAAACAACCGGAGCATAGGTCATAAACAGGAAATGGTCGCGGATGGTGTTCTCAAAGTTCTGCATCGTCTTGTCGTCCTTCTCGACAGCATCCCATTTATTCACCACGAAGATCGAGGCTTTCCCTGCATCATGGGCATAACCGGCAATATGCTTGTCCTGGTCGATAATGCCTTCCTGGCCATTGATGACAACAAGTACTACATCAGCCCGTTCAATAGCACGCATGGCACGCATGACACTGTATTTCTCTGTAGTTTCATATACTTTGCCGCGTTTACGCATACCCGCCGTATCAATCAGGACATACCGCTGTCCATCCCGTTCAAAAGGAGTATCTATCGCATCGCGTGTAGTTCCGGCAACATCACTGACTATAACGCGTTCTTCACCGAGAATTGCATTCACGAGCGAGGATTTCCCTACATTCGGACGTCCAATCAAAGCTACACGAATCACATCTTCATCGTATTCTTCATCTTCCTTTTCCGGAAGCTTGTCAGTTACCGCATCCAGCAGATCGCCGATTCCGGTACCATGGCTGCCGGAAATACCGATCGGATCACCAATGCCGAGGCCGTAAAATTCATAGATGTCTTCCGTACGTTTCATATTATCTACTTTGTTGATCGCCAGCACGATCGGCTTGCCGGACCGGAACAGAATCTGCGCTACCTCTTCATCTGCATTCGTAAGACCGCTTTTCGCCTCACACATAAAGACAATGACATCCGCTTCCTCGATCGCCAGCTCCGCCTGAACGCGGATCGATTTCAGAATCGCATCTTCACCGTCAATCTCAATTCCTCCGGTATCAATTACACTGAAGGATTTACCGTTCCAGTCGGAAACGCCATAAATCCGGTCACGGGTAATCCCCGGTTTATCTTCTACAATGGCCAGTCTATCACCAATCAGCCTGTTAAATATCGTCGATTTCCCGACGTTAGGCCTGCCTACAATGGCCACAACGGGTCTTGCCATATTCATTCCTCCTGTCTTCCTTACGTATTTCATCATAGCAAAAAACAATTCAATTGGAAAACACAATCGGCGAACCCCCGAATGAGGGCCCGCCGATTACTTTACCCGGTATGACACCAAATATAAGACACATAAGTCACCCTATGCGGTATCCTTATATTTCTGTGTAAACATAAATTAAGGGATTAGTTATTGCCCTTGAATTTGTCCAGCTTGTCGCCGAAACGTTCAGCCAGAGTGAAGCTGAGGCCTTCGTTGCTGAGCGATACGTTAGGATTGTTCAGCACTTCTTTAGGCGCTCTGTCTCTGCTCTCTCTGCGTTCAGGTCTAGCCGTAGGAGCCGGAGCTTCTTCGGTTTCCTTGATGCTGAGGCTAACACGCTTCTCGGATGGATTGAAGTCCAGAACCTTCACTTGAACTTCTTGTCCTTCTTTGAGAACTTCATGCGGAGTGCCAATGTGCTTGTGGGAGATTTGCGAAATGTGCACAAGGCCTTCAACGCCTGGAAGCAGCTCAACAAATGCGCCGAAGTTTACAAGGCGTTTAACTTCGCCTGTTACTACATCGCCAATGTTGATTTTGCCGGCAGCGGAATCCCAAGGACCTGGAGCAGCCGCTTTGATGCTGAGGCTGATTTTGCCTTTTTCCGGATCCACTTTAAGGACTTTAACGCGAACTTTGTCGCCTTCAGATACAACATCAGATGGTTTTTCCACGTGGTTCCAAGCGATTTCGGAAACGTGAACCAGACCGTCAACGCCGCCTACATCAACAAATGCGCCGAATTGAGTCAGACGTTGTACTGTACCTTCGATGATTTGTCCTTCGGACAGCTCGGACATAATCTTTTGTTTGTTGGCTTCGAATTCTTCTTCCAGCACTTCTTTGGCAGACAGAATTACCTTGCTGTTCTCGCGGTCCAGTTCTTTCACTTTCACGCGCAAGGTGCGGCCTTTGTAGTCACTGAAATCTTCTACGAAGTGACGTTCAACCATGGATGCAGGAATAAATCCGCGGGCGCCAACGTCAGCCACAAGGCCGCCTTTGACAACATCAGCCACAGTAACTTCGAATGCTTCTTGGGAAGCAAAATACTTTTCAAGATCTTCCCATGATTTTTCGCTGTCAACCGCACGTTTGGAGAGCACCAGGCTTTCCTTGTTGTCGTTAATGCTGACTACTTTGCATTCCACTTCTTGTCCAACTTCAACCGCTGCAGCAGCGTTGTCCAGCTGTACGGAAGAAAGTTCGCGAATCGGAATCACACCGTCGTATTTATATCCAATGCTTACATAAGCTTGGTTATCTTCGATTTTGACGATTGTTCCTTTCACGGTATCGCCTTTTTTCAGAGAAATGATTTCCAAACCTTCTTGGCTAGTCACTTCTTCTTCATTGCTGGCAACAGGCACAGTGGATTCCACAGTTTCCGTTGCTTCTACGGTTTCGTTGTTCTCAACATTAGCCGCAGCTTCCTGATTTCTTGTTTCTTCAGACATGTGATTACCCTCCTCGATTCAAAACCCCATTTATTTAAACCCGCGTAGCGCAGAGTTCAAAACAATCATTACATGTAATACCACTTGTATTTTTAAGTTAGTATGTTCCAAAAAATAGCGGTTATGCCGTTATTCCTCAGCATTCGTAAAAAGCCCAAAGCTAACGGCTCTATTTCGTACTGGGCTTGCCGGTCTTACTCATCTCATAAATCCGTCCCATAATTACGTCGGTAACATCTTCAAGAGATTCGCTGCCTGCTCCGGCAAATGAACTGAGATCAATGGGTTCCCCATAAATAACGGTCATCCGGCGGAAAGGCTTATAAGAACCGATAATAGCGGCCGGAACAACTGCTGCGCCGCTGCGAAGCGCAAAGCTTGCTGCGCCTTTCTTAGCAACACCGGAATCAGAGTTACGCGTTCCTTCCGGAAAAATGCCCATTACATGTCCGCTGCGAAGCGTATTAAGGGCCGTTTTAATGGATTCTTTGCTTACGCCGCCACGTTTGACAGGAAAAGCGCCCAGCTTGTCTATGAGCCAGCCCAGCACCGGAACCTTGAACAGTTCGGCCTTGGCCATATACTTGACCTGACGTTTCAGCTTAATCCCGATGGTCATCGGATCGAGCAGGCTGATATGGTTCGCGCAGAGCAGTACCCCGCCCTCCTTTGGCACATTTTCTTTCCCCACTATCTTGAGCGGGAACAGGATGGCATAAATCAAGCGAAGCAATCCACGGCAAATAACATAAATCATGAATGATTTCTCTCCCCGTTAACATGAGATCTGCAGTGGGAGACAATAGCTTCCACGGCTTGATGGATATCCATATAGGTCGTGTCAAGAAGAATAGCATCCTCTGCACGGCGCAGCGGCGAAATCTCCCGTCCTTCATCAAGACGGTCACGGGCTGCAATATCGTGTTCAAGCTGCTGGAGAGTCACTGTTTCCGCATCTTTCAGCTCCTTGTAACGGCGGAGGGCACGTTCCTCCACACTTGCCGTCATGAAAATCTTCACTTCGGCATCCGGCAGTACGGTCGTACCGATATCGCGGCCGTCCATGACTACCCCTTTGCGGAGTGCCATCTGACGCTGCAGATGACTGAGTCTGGATCTTACGCCTTCGAGTTTCGAATACTGCGAGACTTGACCGCTGACCTGAAGACTGCGGATATGGGGGGTTACGTCTTCCCCATTAATGAGCACCTTCTGTACATCTTCCTCCGGAATAAGCTCAATCACCATATCGCGGACGAGTTCATCCACCTGTTCATGGGCTTCCGGCGGTATGCCTTCACGGAGCATATACCAGGTAATCGCGCGGTACATAGCACCCGTATCAACATAAATGTAAGACAGCTTGCGTGCTACCAATCGGGCTACAGTACTCTTGCCTGCCCCGGCAGGTCCGTCGATGGCGACGTTAATTCTGTCGTTAGTATGTGTACCCTGCCTATCCAACGGGGCATTCCTCCTCAAACACTCTTTCGTCCGGAAACAGGGCAATGCCGCATATTTCCAGGGAATTACTGATATTATCAAGAAAAAAGCAGGCATTGCCTGCGACTTATAAAATTATACCACAGTTTGGAACACAGTGCAAAACAGCATATGCCGCTAAAAGTATGCAAACATCCGGTAAAAGGGTCAGCGGTTGCGGAAATCAAATTGCCGTTCAAAGCAATAGCGGATAATTTTTTGCCGTTCAGTATCAGAAATGGACAAGAACTTCAGCATAACGAGACTGCGCCCGTTCTCCAGTGGCTTCATCCGCACAATTTCCCCTTCGAAATTCGCATGCTCCATGCTGCCGTTGCGGTAAGGAAGGAGCAGCCAGCAGCTGAGCTTGTCGGAAACCGAAAGCTTAACCTTGGCATCGCTGAGAAATGAAGTTCCCCCGCCTCCGATATCATCGGTCCGGACGAGAAAGCGGCTGCCTAGAGCATCCTTCACAGCCAGCTCAAGCTCAGCGTTAACGCGCAGAAAGCTGCGGCGCTGAATCTTGATGATAGATTCCGCCTCCGGCTTGCGAATCCGGACCATACGAATCACATCTTCTTTAAATCCGGTAACATGAGTATTGAAATAATTCTTAATCCCGCCTTCAGTAATAAAATATGCGGAGAGCTCGTCACCCATAAACAGCTTTTTCAGCCGGCCCTTATCCACCTGCATCGGAATTTCAATCAGAAAAGCATCATCTTCCATATCCGCAATTCTGGACCGGTATTCGATTTCCGTTTCCGCCGGGTCACTGGAAGCTACCTGTATGTATAGATGTTCATTAATTTTGGGATACAAACCTGTCACCGCCACAAAGTTAGTAAGTTTATCTGTTTTTGATTATAGCATGGCCTTTTGGCACCGGGTTAGTAAATATTATGAAAGTTCAGAATTTTAAACATAAAAAGGAGGGCTCCTCTAAGGAACAGCCCTCCTGCGAATCAAGCCCTTATTTATCCTGTGCTCCTGAGGAAGTCCGCACCTCTTCCACTGCCTCTTCATTTCCATCCGCTGCATTCAGATAAATCCGGTATTGGGAACCGTTGATTTTTCCCCCGAATTCATACGTAAGAAGCTCCACAGCATCTTCATTTTCGATCCAGGCCAGACGGTGATAAAGCTCTTTGAATTCCGGATTCAAATGTTTTCTGACCTCCGCAAGTGATAGGCCGGGTTTGGGGATTTCGCGCTTTTCCTGATGTTCCTTGACAAAATCGCTCGCCTGGAACCCAGTAGGATCCCCTGTATCCAATGCAACCCGCACCGTCATCTTCTCAGGATAGATCAGAACATCGTTCTGGCTGCTCACAAAGGTCAGGTTCCCGAGATTATCGTAACGGTCCGCACTGACTGCGGTCATTCCCGGATAACCCTTTTGCTTCAGGAATTCGCCTGCTTTGGTCACCGCCTGTTTCATCGTGACTTTGGCCGGACCGACCTCGCGGTTATCATTATACGAGATCAGCAACCCGCCTTCTCTTGTAAAGTCCATGCTGATCGGCTGCTGATGATCGGGGCTGGATACCATAGCCGTGAATGAAGCCCACTCGGTGCCTTTCCCGTTCTCACGGACATCCACCTTCTCATTACCGCCGATGTCGGCAAACTTCACGGCTTTTGCTTTGATTTCCTCTGCAGTAACCGGCTTGCCCCCGAGTTTCTTCACGGAACGTTTGTCATAGATGCTCGCCACGGATGGTCCCCAATCCAGTTCGGGATAGGCTGCAACCCTTTTATCCACTGTTTTAAAACCGTCAATAATCGTATTGTCCTCAGCTATTTCCTCAGTCGCGAGCGCCGACTCCACATCCATCCAGCGCAGCTTATTGCCAATAACCTTACGCTGCACATCCTGCAAATCCCTGGAAATTTCACCGGAGTTTTTATAGAGCGCCTTAAGGTTCCCCATTTCGGCTTCTGTCAGCGGCTTTTTCGTGAAGTCACGGACAGCGGCTTTATAAGAAAAATTGGCGATCTTCGAAAGAAATTCCTCCGTCTCACTGAACGGTAACAATGTAAGCGGAAGCTGATTGATCTCATTCTGTGCCTCACTGGTTAACCGCCATACATTAACGAGGCCTTTGCGGTGCATTCCGTTAGAGGAAGAGTTCACTGCAAGGGTATTTCCGAGTTCACCATGAAGCCGCTCCACATGAAAAGAAAGATCATGGAAGGCTCGCTGATACTGATTCTCTGCTTTGATTAGAATTGAGTTTTTCTCCTGGTTCTCCTGATATCCCCAGACCAGCGCTCCTACCAGCAACAATGCGGTAAGCGGGAACATTATGGCACTTAATCTTTTGTACATAGGGCTGCAAGACTCCTTTCGGTAGCTTATTGCCGTTAGTTTGACAATAACTGAGAAGAGTTATGCACCTTATAGGCCCGCAAAAAAAAGAGAATACTTCCAGAGCTCCCTGTTCAGGCCCGTTCTTCAATCTCAAAACCGCTGCTGCTGCTGCACAGGCACTGCTTGAAGCCCGTCTGTATCACTCCGTGCTCCTTGTTCCCTCTTAAAATGTAGGTTTCACCACACTGCTTGCATACAATCCGCACTTTTACACGCAAAAAAGACACCTCTCTCCTCTCTGGAATTCCTTGCTTACGGAACTTTCCGGGTAAGATTAAGTGTGTCCATCAAATTTATAGGTTAACCTCTTCCTCACGCTTCAGAAAACGAAATGGCGAGCGGCTGTTGGCGAGTGCCACCTTCCCCATGCCTCCATACCACAATACAGCCATCAGAGGAACGGTAAACCAGATCCAATAATTCGCTGTAGTACTCAGTATAAAGTCATAAATTCCGTGCCACAGCCAAGGAAGCAACAGGGAAACAAGAAGGATCCCTCTCGTCCCTTTCCCCTCAGAGAACTTCGCCCTGCCCATGTGGTATCCCATAATAACCCCGAACATCGCATGTCCCGAGACTGGAAGCAACGCCCTCATAAACATTGAACCGATAGAAGCATGGCTGTACCAGGCATACATTACATTCTCAATTGTTGCAAAGCCGAGCGAAATCGCTACAGCATATAGTATTCCATCATAAGGCTCGTCAAATTCGGTATGATTGTAAATCATATGGTACAGCACAAACCACTTCAAGCATTCCTCGACTCCTGAAGAGATGAGGAACGAATCGACATACGGACCGCCGTTCAGCCCAAGCACCATGCCTCTTTGAATGATCATAACCGGAAAAACAATCAGCAGTCCGACTATAAATACCTTTAGGACCATAAGCAGAGGTTCCTGATCATACTTGTCTTTCAGATAGAAAAAAGTCAGCAGCGCAAGTCCCGGTGCCACTGCCGACGTAATGACCGATAACAAAAGCACCGAATAACCTCCCCGAGCTTATCTCTCCTATCTGTTACCGCTATACCCGCGGAATACAGGAAAGTCATATTTCCAAACTAGAGGAAAAGACCGGGCCGCAGGCCCGGGGTTCTCCTCAACCGTTTATTCCTGGCGCTTAAAATGAGTGCACAATAACTGGATTGCGTTCTCAGTCATAACGGTCTTTCCGTATTCATCCAGAACAGCTTCTGTAACAGGGGACGAATCCCCGAACTCTGACAATACGGCTACAATTCCCGTAAGAACATTCTCTTCATATTCCTTCGGATCGAAGTAGAGGTACCATTTATCGTTATAAGAATACAGTTTTCCCTGGGAAGTAATATTGCCGATGAGCACATGAGCCGCTTCAACCAAAACCTCAAAATCGCGGAATGCATACACAATGGAGTCGCTTTGTTCTAGAGTAACTTCCATTTCGTAAATCTCTTCAGGCATTTCTTCTTCCCCGGCTCCACCGTACTGATGGTGATCATATTTCCCCCGGGTCACGATAACGACCATACCTTGCGCGGGCAATGCGAACACTTCCACGGCAAGCGGACCTGTAGCGTCAAAACCAAGTTCACTGTACGCCTGGTCCATCATTTCCGTAAAAAGGTCATGCACCTTGGGAACTTCCTGCCACATATCTTCCTTCTGGATGCCCCGCTCGCTCAGGTCGTCAAAAGTGAGGAAAATCCGTATCTTATCTTGACCTAATCGCTCTATTCTCATGACAGGATCCTCCTTTTGCAAGCTCATTTAATATTAATGTATGATGAGTCCCGAGTAATGAGCCAAAAATCGTTACTATGTATGTATGTTATCATTTTGGCGCTGTAAATGCACGTAAATAAATATTTTTATGACCCATTTATTCCGGCTGTCTAATAAAAAAAGAATCATTTTGCGGATGGAATCATCCCCAAAATGATTCTGCAATGTTGCTTTGCGGTTACAAACCGGGTATTGCTGTATGAGTTTCTTTAAGAATTTGCTCTACCTCATGTTTTACTTCAGGGTTGCTGCGGATGAAATCCTTCAGCATTTTAAGATTGGATTCCTTGGATTTAATCGCAGACTCCTTGTGGTCGGCATTGCCCGCAGCCTTGTGCTCAGGTGCGTCATGGGTGCCGTCCGTTTGGGTGCTGCCGAATCCGGTCATCGCCATACCCATAATTTTGTCCCGTGCCTTCTCCCCTGCCCCCTGCATCTGGCCGCCCGGCTGCAGGAGCGAGGACATCATGGTACTGCGTTTTTTGGACATCATCATACTGGCTGCTGCACCCAGCATCACTCCGAATAGAAATGACGAAGTATTCATATCTCTAACCTCCTTGTATGGTAAAATCATGCTTAGTGTTCGCGGAAAGATTCCGGCTCATACAGCCAAACAACAAGAAAGCGAGATGAAAAAAGTGGGTAAAGCAATATCAGCGCTCCTACTGGCAACCCTACTGCTGTCTGCTTGCAGCGGCGGGAACAACGGGGACACTACAGGGAGCAGTGTAACGCCATCAGCCACCGCTACCCAGGAAGCCACAGCAGCACCAGCTGACCCGGGTAAGAACCCTGCAGCTCCAAGTCCTTCCCCTTCTCCGGCCTCTGAAGGCACCGGAGGAAATGAAACAGCAGCCGCAACAGCTACTTCCGGAACAGGCGCAACAGCCCAGCCCAGTGAAGAACCGGCTGCAGCAGAAGTTCCGCTGCTGTACCATATGAACAAAAATTACGACATTGTCCCAAATGAAGAAGGTACGAATAAAAAAGTGGTTCTGCTTACCTTTGATGACGGTCCTAAGGAAGCGGATATGATTAATTCACTGATCGACACGCTGGATAAACATCAGGCGAAGGCAATCTTTTTCGTGAACGGCTACCGGGTGAAGGAACATCCAGAACTGCTAAAGCTGATCCACGACCGCGGCGGCATTCTAGGCAATCACAGCTGGGATCATATTGTCCTGAAAGACAAATCGTACAGCGAAGTAAAGAAACAGATTGAGAATGTGCAGACTATCGTGAAGCAGGTTACAGGTGAATCCCCGGTATTCTTCCGTCCGCCGCACGGTGCAGGCGGGGATGTCGGTAAAAAGGTAGCTGCGGAGAACGGCCTGCTTTATATGACCTGGTCTGTCGGATCGCTGGATTGGGAAATGAAAGAGAAGGAACAGGGAAAAACCGATACACTGATCAAAAATGTGACAGACCAGCTCCATTCCGGCAGCAATATACTGATGCATGAGCTTCCATGGACTGTGGAGGCGCTTGATAAGCTGCTTACCACACTGGAAGGCAAAGGATACAGCTTTGTCGACCCGCGAAGCATTGAGCTGAAGATGCGCTAAGCATAAAGTACTTATAGCTGTTCCAAAAAAAGGGATCTCAGGCACTATTGCCCGGGATCCCTTTTTCACGTTTACATTAGGGTATGAACAGAACTCGATGAAAGGGAATACACAATTCATCATTAGCTGTTTAAGCCTCATAGCTCCAAGTTTAGGCCCTGCTCTGTCCTTGACGCAGCGTCAGGACATGAATTTCTGCAGGGCTGCGCCAGCGGATCGGGAGATGTGCCGTGCCGAAGCCGCGGCTGATCAGCAGCTTGGCATCGGCTCCTGTTCCGTCTTCCCGGGGAATGCTGTATTTACCGGCATTATATGTACGGTAGAACGGATCGGTATGCATTTGCAGGCCAAACGGCAGAACAACCTGGCCGCCATGAGTATGCCCGGCTAGGACAAGGTCCGCAGGAACGGAGGACTGCTTCGAGAGCCACAGCGGGTCGTGCACGAGGATGATTCTGCAGTAAGGTACAGCAGATAAAGGAGCAAGCGGTAATGGGGCATACTTTCTCTTGCCCCCCTGCTTAGGGAAATCCACACCTGTCAGCAGCAGCTTCTGCCCTTTCCGTTCGAGAAAGACGTTCTCATCCATAAGCAGTCTGGCTCCGCTGCCGCGGATAATATTATCTACCAGTGCAACCTTTGTCTTGTAGTCATGATTACCATGAACGGCATAGACAGGAGCAATCGAACACAGTAAGTTCATATTATCAGAAAGTCGGGTTAGCGAATTCCCTTTCTCAGTGATATCGCCGCCCAGGAATACGGCATCGATCTCCCTGCCCAGGGACGCCTGTAAGGCTTTGGGAAGCCGTCTGCGGTGGATATCAGTAATAAACAAAATACGGAAGCCGTCAAATCCTGGAGGCAAAGCATCCAGGACTATTTCCTCGGCAATAATTCTATGCCTGAAAGCGGCAGCTATCATTATTGATCCAAAGATGCAGAGTGCAAGAACAGCTGCTGCCGCTATAGCTGTCATCCAGGCGGTTACCATAACGTCCTCAGCTCAGGTGCGCCTTCAATTCCCCACCATACAAGTGATGCAAGCAGCAGGACAAATATAAAATACAGCGAGTTGACGAATATTTTACTCAGGCGGATGCGTTCAGAAGGATAGCTCTGGGAGCGGGAAGGCGTATCTTCCGGCTCCTGAGCTGTCTGGCTGTTTCCTGCAGGCTTCGGTGAAGCTGCCGCATATTTCGCTTTTCTGGACAACGTTCCAGTCACCGGTACAACCGGTTCATTCTGCACAGTGGCTGATAGGGTTGTATTCATTGCTTTTTCCCTCTTGAGTTGAGGCTGGCCTTTACCATTATTTTGTTTGCGGCGGGATTTCACCCGGCTTAATTCCTCGCTCATGATTCCCTCCTGTAGCGGATCACTACCCCTGAGAACAGATCGATCAGGAAATGACATAATATCGGCGCCCACAGGGTTCCTGTGTGAATGTAAATATATCCTAGTCCATAACTGCTCAGGAACACCCAGCCGGTCGGAATAAAGTGGCGCAAATAACGCACATGAATCACTGCAAACAGAATGCTTGTCCAGTAGGGTCCGAATGCGTGCTGGATAGCTCCCCTGAACAACAGCTCCTCACAAATGGCCACCATGGCCGCGATGATGATGATGTGCCAGAGAGGCCTGTGTCCGAATAAAAGATCATTTATGCCTCCGTCATCCATGCTTTCTTCCGGTACGATATGGGTTAACAAAAAATCCACAATCAGCATAATTCCCGCTAAACCAAGGCCCCAAAGGGCAAATTTGGCGCTGTCGGGAAAATTTAATATGTCAAACGGATTTCTTTTCTGCAATAATATCCATATCAAACCGATAAATAAGGTAAGCCCCTGTGTAATATAGAGATTAAGCAGAAGCAGCTTGTCAGTAAGATGCTGAGGGTCGGCCTTTTTGATTTTGATTTCGCCAAATTTAAATTTTTTCATGGTAACCTGCCTGTTCTAAATTGTTTTTACATAAGATAATTTCCCTAGAAGAAGGAGCACTAATTATGAATAGCCGTACCTCCCGCACTCAAATGTTATATACCCTAAGTTTTTTATTTTTCCTGATTTGCGCATTTGCCGCATTTTTCACGGGAGTGAAGGTTGGAGCTGACAAGACAGAGGCAAAATATTCTCATCTGAACGATGCTGAAGGGGCGGTGGAGGAATTCTCCGGCTCATACCAGCAGCAGGATCTCGTTACTTTCTATCATAACGTATTTTTGCCTTACCGGGAATTCAAGCGGAATTGGAACAACGAAGTAGAAAATCTCGCACGCAGCAAGGATGCACGTGAAAACGCGGCAACGCTGAAAAATCTCAGTATTCTGGCGGACAAGCAATACGACAAGGTCAGCAAGGACTCGCTGTTCACCAGTTCACCGCTTTTGTTCCAATCCCAGCTTAACATACTTAAAAGCCTGACGCTCTTCTCCCAGGCTTCGAGCAAGGTTACTGCAGGCACATCCGGCGCCGAAACTGCCAAAGTACTGAAGAACGACACTTTTACAGCAAGTGCAATTAAATTCGGGCTGCTCGGTCAAAAAGACTTTTACGACTCCATGCTCAAATGGGGTTCCAAAACGAACAGCAGCATCCCTGCTGAGGCCGGCGAGCTCAAAACGCTGTCCTTCGTAGCATGGAAAAAGATGCCTCTCCTGCTCAAAAATGCGACTATCGCGAATATTATGCTGAACCGAAAGATATACGGCGGATATGATCCTCAGGATATTACAGCGAAGATCGATGACATGATCTATTCCGGCACAGCCAGCTCACTGAATCTGAAGGACGTCCAGTCTTCCGTTACCCTGTTAATTTCAACGGGCGCTATACAGGAGCAGGACTTCATGAAATGGCGGGAACAGTACTATGGCAAGGAAATCATGCCGCAGCTGCCCTTCTTTTATGAGTAGAACCAGCTATAGCATCATAACGAAAAATGAAATTCACTTCAAGGCGGCCCGGCGAATAAGCCTATTGACACATCTGGCATCACCGTGTTACATTATGAAAAATTAATCACGCAAAACCGATGAAGGAACAAAGATTCTGGTAGTCTTCAGAGAGCCGGTGGGTGGTGCAAACCGGTGGCGGACAGAATTTTTTAGCGCTCCTGAGATATTGTATCGAACGAATAGTAGGTGCAATCGGATCATCTCCGTTATCAGTGTGGCCTTTACAGGCCAATGAGGCTGCTTCTTAAAAAGTTGCAGTGAATTAGGGTGGTACCACGATAACTCTCGTCCCTTACTACGGCAGTAGTATGGGGTTGGGAGTTTTTTTGTTACCCAAATGTATGATTTTTGGTCTAAAAGGTCCTCTATCCGTGTTTTCGGGTGTTCCTACACGCTTTCTCTTTTATGCGACAGCGCGTTACTCTGTTGTTTTGACAATGCTAGACAACTGTTATTGTGGAATCTGGTACTGTGGACTGCCTTATGAAGGCATCCTTAGGCATATTAAGCTTTCTAACTTTTAAGGGGGATAAGAAACCATGTTTAAAGTATTAGTATCGGATCCAATCAGCGATTTGGGCATTCAGCAATTGATGGACGCAAACGATGTAGTTGTGGACAAGAAAACAGGACTGAGCGAAGATGAACTGATTGCCATCATTGGCGAATATGACGGTCTGCTTGTCCGCAGCCAGACGACGGTTACAGAGAAAATAATCGCTGCCGGCACCAACCTGAAGGTTATCGGCCGTGCCGGAGTCGGAGTCGACAACATCAAGCTGGAGGCGGCTACGCAGCGCGGTGTCGTGGTTATTAACGCCCCGGACGGAAATACAATTACAACCTGTGAGCATGCATTCGCCATGATGATGGCACTGGCACGCCACATCCCGCAGGCTTATGCCAAGACGATTTCCGGCGTGTGGGATAAGAAGACCTTCCTTGGCGTAGAACTGCGCGGCAAAACATTAGGTGTACTCGGTATGGGGCGCATCGGCAGCGAAGTAGCTAAACGTGCCAAAGCGTTCGGCATGAACATTCTCGCCTACGATCCGTTCTTGACCCCTGACCGTGCGGAGAAGCTGGAAGTTAAACTCGCTTCCGTTGACGACATCGTCCGAGGTGCGGATTTCATTACCGTTCACACTCCGCTCACTGCCGAAACCCGTCATATGATTTCCCGCCCGCAGTTTGAAGTTATGAAAAAGGGAATGCGTATCATTAACTGTGCCCGCGGAGGAGTCATTGATGAAATGGCACTCGTTGAAGCAATCGACAGCGGAATTGTGGCCGGGGCTGCCTTCGACGTATTCGAGAAAGAACCGCCGCAGGCCGATCACCCTTTCCTGTCCCATCCTAAGATCATCGTAACCCCGCATCTCGGTGCCTCAACCGTAGAAGCCCAGGAGAACGTAGCTATCGACGTATCGGAGCAGGTGCTGCACATTCTGCGCAACGAGCCGTTCATCAATGCTGTTAACATTCCGCCGGTTGCACCAAGCGTAATGAATAAGCTCCAGCCATACTTCACCCTCGGCGAGAAGCTTGGCAGCTTTGCTACACAGCTCACTCACGGTGCGATCAGTGAAATCACTGTCGAATATGCCGGAGATCTCTCGGACGTGGATACACAGCCGCTGACCCGTTATATTGTTAAGGGTGTGCTCTCCCGCCACTTCGGCGGCGATGTCAACATTGTCAACTCCATGCATTTGGCTAAAACCCGGGATGTTAACGTAGTTGTTACGAAATCCCCTAAGACCAAAGGCTTCACTAACCTGATTACCGTTACTCTGAAAGCCGATCCGGACGAGGAACGCCTGGTAGCCGGTACCCTGCTGCAGGGATACGGCGAGCGTATCGTCCAGGTAAATAAATTCCCGGTCGACATTGCTCCGGAAGGTCATCAAATTCTGATCTCCCACAACGATAAACCGGGGATTATCGGTCTCGTCGGCACATTGCTGGGTGAAAATGATGTCAATATCGCATCCATGCAGGTGGGACGCAAAATCGTAGGCGGTGCGGCAATTATGCTTCTGACCGTCGACAAGGCAGTGCCGCAGCAGGTCCTGGTTAAGCTGGCCGGATTGCAGGAAATAAACACTGCAGAAGAAGTTATTCTGCTGTAGAATCTGTAAGCATCAATAAAAACGCTCGTTCGGAATGCGGCTGGATTGCCGTCCATTCCTAACGGGCGTTTTTATTCAATTCAGGGACGTGAAAGACCGGCACTCTGCGTCCGTCAATATCCGTAAATCCGTATTTCCAGTGCACTGCCGGCACCTCCCAAACGGTTTGCTGTCGATCGGCAGTTCATTACCGCCCCATACATTGTTGACCAGGATATCAAGTCTGCCCTGCTCTTCGGTGATCTGCCTGACAACACTCTCCGTCTGACTATCCTGGGTGTGGTCACAGCGGATAGCCGCACCCTCACCTCCACTAAGGAGAATCTCATTTATCACACTTTCTACCGTCCCTTTCCGGTGCCCTTCCTGCTGGGCACCGGAAAGGGACGGTTAGATAGACGTAAGCACCCGCTTTGGCCAGTTCCATCACAATCCACCGTCCTGCTCCTCTGCTTGCTCCGGTAACCAGCGCTACCTTTCCCTGCAGATTTATCATTATTATTGTGCCCCTTCCTTTTTCAGTCCTTAGTATTGTTTCTCCGCTTTCGTAATTATTGTAACGCTTATATATGACATCAATAATGCTTCTGCTGCAAAGCCGCGGCAAACTCAGCTCACGTGAGCTTGCACATATGCTTGAGGTCTCCGAGCGGACCGTTATACGCGACATGGAGGCGCTCAGTTCCTCTGGAGTCCCTGTGCTGGCAGAAAGGGGCCGCGATGGCGGCTGGATGCTTGCTGAAGGCTACAGAACTTCCTTGACCGGAATGAAGCCGAATGAGATTGGCTCTTTGCTTCTGACAGCAGATTCCTCTATCCTAGAAGCGCTAGGAATCCAAGATGATTTCTCTTCTGCTGTCCGCAAACTGGAAGCAGCAGCCAAACCTCAAGACTCTCCGCTCCAATTTCTGAGTTCGCGTATCCATATCGATGGTGCCGGATGGCATCCTTCCGGTGAATCTTATCCTTTCCTGGCAATGCTGCAGGAAGCTATCTGGGAGAACCGGAAAGTATCGCTCACTTACAGTAATGGCGATGAATGCAAGGCTAGACTGATTTCTCCACACGGACTTGTGGCCAAACGCGGTGTCTGGTATGTCGTTGCTGAAACCGGCAATGGAATGAGGAACTACCGGGTTTCCAGAATCACCGATGCGGAAATCACCCGCGATACGTTTACCCGTCCGCCAGGATTTGAACTGGCCCGCTATTGGGAGGAATCCACAGCCTCCTTCAAATCCGCTCTGCCCCGCTACCCTGTCACCTTGCTGCTCAAGGAAACTGCCCTAACATCGCTTCAGCCGGAGCGGTATGTACCCGTCAAAAGTATCGAGCCGTCCTCCAGAGCAGGCTGGTTGACAGTCTGTGCCGATTTCCAGACACTCGAATCTGCCTGCAAAATTATATTATCGTTAGGACAACAGACTCTGGTTACTGGGCCTCAGGAACTGATTGACAGTGTGATGACCAGCTTGCGGGAAAGCGTTACCTTATATGAAGAAAGAATGCAACACCCCTTTCTTTAGACATGCTTAATTGATGATTTATGTCAGTTCTTACAATAGACTGATCCATCGTTAATCACCTATAATATTACAATACACACTATATTTTTTAGGGGGAACTTTATTATGAACTGGATGACCAAGCTTCCGTTAAAACAGAGAATTGTTGCCGGTTGTTATCTTGTCGCTGCATTATTTGCTGTCCCGGTTTTAATCACAATGGTTATTATGGGCAAACTTATTCTCGGCATCGTGCTCGTGGCCGCATTGGCCGGCCTGACTTATCCTCTTGCGCGTTATGTTGAGAGAACGCTTACATCCTCTTTTGACGATATCTCCAATGTAACTCACACGATTGCAAAAGGTGACTTCACTCTTAGGGCAGACGAAAACGGATCCATGGGAGAGGTCAGCCGTTCCTTCAACACTATGATAGACAAGCTGAAGAAAATTCTGACAGAGGCTTCACAGATCACCCGCCAGGTAATGGACGCCAGCAGAGGCATCGAGGATAAGAATCAGAACCTAAAAATAGTAATGGCACAGGTTGCTTCTTCTTCCAATGACCTGGCCCAGGGGGCGAATGAGATCTCCGTGGATATTGCAGATATGACGGATTCGATCAAGGATATTGAAATCAAAGTCTCCAACTATACAAGCTCCACCAAGGAAATGAATAAACGTTCTATACATACGCTTGAACTGGTCGAAAAAGGCCGGCTGTCCGTTGACACCCAGGCAGAAGGCATGCGCAAAAATATTGAAGCCACGAACAAGGTGGCCAGCACCATTGAGACGCTCTCACAAAATGCCCGCGGTATTTCGATGATTGCTAAGAGCATTACTGAAATCGCCGAACAGACCAATCTGCTGTCGCTCAACGCCTCGATTGAGGCTGCACGTGCGGGTGAGCATGGGCGCGGTTTCGCCGTTGTCGCTCAGGAAGTACGGAAGCTCGCTGAAGAGTCCACTTCCTCTACCAAAGAAGTCTTCGGGCTGGTCCGCAGCATTGAAGCCGATATCAAGCAGGCTGTGGAGAATATCGCAATCAATGAAGAAGTTGTTCAGGTACAGAATGAGATGATCGTCGAAACGGCACATATTTTCTCGCAAATCGTTCAGAGCGTCCAATACATAACGGAACAAATCTCTGCCTTCTCTGCGGAGAGTGACCTCATGCTGGAAAGTGCGCTCAAGATCTCCAGTGCCATTGAAAATATATCCGCAATCACCCAGCAGACAGCAGCCGGTACTGAAGAAGTATCCGCAGCCATGAACGAGCAGATTAACGCCTTGCAGTCCGTAGCCGAAGAGACCGATAAAATGACCCAAGCGGTATTCCAGCTGCAAAAAACCATTCATATTTTCAAATTTTAGATTAGTTATTTTTACTGCTGCCGCTTACCTTAAGCGGCAGTTTTTAATGTGTCGTTCCCCTCCGCATAATTTGATTTATTCATAGAAGTAATGACGACAATGCTTTTGCACTTCTCCTCTGGAGCTCCTCTTCTTCTTAATTATTACCAGTACTCCTCCCTTTAGGTCTTTCCCCCTATTTAATCTAATTCACATCAAGAATTTACAATTACTATATATAAATAGTTCATATAGCCCATTTCTTTTTTAGTTTTGGAAGCTTACCCCTATGTTCACTAAGCATTCAAGTAGTGGTTAGCATTTGCATTATCAGACATTTTTTTCATTATATATCACCTGAATAAAGTTCTGCAATTCGTCAATTTCTGATTTTTTCCGCAGAAAATATATTGACAAAGATAGAGTTGAAAATATATTGTAAAGTAAAATTATCCAATGAAAATTTAAACAATTATTGGCAAAATTCTCCGAAAGGGAATGACGCAAAGCCATGGATCTACAGTCTCATTTTATCGGGACCAGGACAGCCAGGTTGCCTAAGAGCCGGAACGTTTGAGACTTAGTACGTTCTAAATGACTATTTAAGCAGCCGCCTGTACTCCCTGAGTACAGGTTTTCTATGTTCGCAAGATAAATACACAATGGATAGGGTGGAGCTTTTGAAAACAGTCGCAGATTATATGGCTGAGGCACTACGAAACCTCGGTGTAACACATTCCTTTGGTATCATCGGCAAATCTATTTGTCCCGTTGTTCTCAAAATGGTTGATTACGGCATTGAGTTTATTCCAGGAAGACATGAATCAAACTCCGGATTCGAAGCTGCCGGCTATGCTCTTAAAACCGGCAATCTCGGGGTAGCCTTCGGCACCTCGGGACCCGGCGGAACGAATTTACTTACTGCTGCAGCCCATGCCAAGGCGAATAACCTTCCTGTCCTGTTTATTACCGGACATCAGTCCATAAAGGAGCTGGGGATTCCCCAGTGCCAGGATTCCTCATCCTATCTGGCGGATCTGGCAGAGATGTTCAGACCCGCTACACTCTTCAGCAAGCTGGTAGAACGCGGCGATCATTTCAGTACCCTTTTTAATCATGCTGTCTCTATTGCCCTCGGCGGTCAGCGCGGACCGGTCCACTTATGCCTCCCCTTTGATGTCCAGACCGAAAGGCTCGAAGAATGCCGAATTGTAATTCCTGAGCGCGAGCCACTCCTCAGTATTGCTAATTTCGAGCGGGTAGTCTCCGCCATTAACAAGGCCTCAAATCCCCTTATTATCGCCGGCAAGGGTGTGAACCGTTCCGGTGCGCACAAGGAGCTTGTGCAGCTGGCAGAAACGTTCAATATTCCTGTCGTTACTTCTCCCGGGGGCAAGGGTGCCATTGCCTGGGATCACCCGCTGTATCATGGCCCGGTCGGTGTGGGAGGCTGCAGACATGGTGATGATTTGCTGAACAGCAGCGATCTATATATTGTACTTGGTTCACGCCTCAGTGATATGACCATCTGTAATCTTAAGGCGGAGAATCATCCGGCTACCCTGATCCAATTCGATGTCGATCCAACTTATGTCGGTAAAATTCTGAACTCGCAGACGATCCCGGTTAGCGGTGATGTACGTGACAATCTGGCTTACTATCTGAAGAATATTGATGGGGTCACTATTAAAAAACATGAGACAAAAGCCGATGTTCATTATGCAGAAGAATTACCAGTATTGCCTAAACTTTCACTTGCTTCAGTAATGAGTACATTTAGCGACTTGATCCCATATAACAGTTCAGTTTTTGTAGATGATGGCAGCCATGGCTTCAATGCCGTGAAATGGTACAACGTGAAAAAACCCGGCAGCTTTATCTTCGATGCTTATTTTGCCTGCATGGGCAATGCCATCGGTATGGCTATAGGTGCTAAAGTTGCTGCGCCGGAAGAAACGGTATTCTGCATTACCGGAGACGGTTGCTTTATGATGCTTGGCGCGGAGATAAACACCGCAGTGTGCAAGAACATTCCGGTTATTTTTATCGTGGTCAACAACATGCAGCTGGACATGGCTCTAAAGGGTATGGAAAAAACAACCGGCAGAATCGATGGCACGATCTTCGAAGTTCCGATGGACGCAGTGAAATTCGCCGAATCACTCGGAGCGGCCGGCTACAAATGCGAGACAGCTGACCAATTCTCTGCAGCCGTAAATGCTGCGGTAGAATCAAACCGGGTAGCGGTTATTGAGCTGCTGACGGACCGTGATGAAATGCCTCCAACAGCCCACCGTACCTTAAATCTCAACTAACCGGATTCATTGGCACAAATCAAACCTATCCTTTTCTTTCGTGATCCAATCAAATTTCAGGAGGTATCTTCTGTGGAAAATACCGTTAACAGCGGTCTAAAACACTTCTCCAATCTGTCCGGCGACTATGGCGCCAAAGCTCTGGCTCCGATTAAAGAGCATTTTCCGGAATTGGCTGAGTACATCATGGGTAATGCCTATGGCGACATTTTTCAGCGCACTACGATCGGTTCTGACTGGAAGGAGATTGCCGTCATTTCCTCTCTGATCACCATGGGACAGTTTGAGCAATTAGGAGTTCATTATGTAATGGCGCTACGAGTCGGTATGACCGTGGATCAGATCAAGGGGATCTTGCTGCATCTGGTACCGTGCGTCGGTGCTCCAAGAGTCATTTCCGCCTTTAATGTCCTGCTTGCCACACTCGAAGAAATCTAATAAATTGATTTGCGGCATTTTTATGCATAATTCGACTTTTTTCTTGCACAATTGAGAATATTATGGTTATATTAAGGCAAATTATCCCATTACCTAAAGTTTGTTGTCGAAAACCGGCTTAAAACTTCTAGTTTTTGGATATATAATAGCCGACCAATGCAGGCCGGCTCATATTTAGCAGAAGACACACACATTCAATTTTGGGAGAGATGAGCACATGGGTAAATTTATTTTGAAAACCGATTCTGTTAACAAGATCATTAATGTCGAATTAGAGGGTACCTTCTCCAATGAGGACGGCCTTAAATCGATTCAAGCCTATCAGCAGACGGTCAATCCGATCACACCCTCTGAATATGCTCTGCAGATCGACTGCAGAAAGCTAAATGTTACTGCTCCAGATGTTGTGCCGCTGCTCGAAGGCTGCTTCATCATGTTCAAAGCAGACGGTTTCGAAAAAGTCAGCCTGACCCTTGAAAACAATCCAATCCTCAAAATGCAGCTCGCCCGTCTTGGCCGCAAAGCAGGACTAGAGAACCTGGAAATCACTTCGATCGTTTAAACGCATCACTCCATTAACTTTACAGGAGGGCTATCATGGCCGGAATATGTATAAGGGATATTGATATCTATCATCCAAGTAAAAAGATTGATAATGACTTTTTCATCCAGCATTTTGACGAAAAAGGTATAGATATCCGCGGACTCCTGACAGCTCTGGGCCGTGAGAGCCGCTACAGTATTGACAGCGAGGAAGAAAATTCTCTGACTATGGCTTTTGAGGCAGCAAGCAATGTACTGGACAAGACGGGCCTTACCGGCGCTGACATTGACCTTATCGCTTATGCCAGCCAGACTCCTGAATATATCTTTCCTACGAACTCGCTGATGATTCACAGGCTGATCGGCGGTGCCTCCCATACCATTTGCATCGACAGTAATGCGAACTGCGCCGGTATGACCGCTTCGGTGGAACAGGTAAGCCGCCAGATGATGGCTAACCCGAGAATCCGCCGGGCACTGGTTATCGGCTCGGACCATGTGGCCCCGCATGCCGACAGGAATGATCCTGTCTACTACGCCAACTTCGGAGACGCTGCCGCGGCAGTGATCCTCGAGCGTGATGAGAATTCCGTTGGCTTCATCGATTCCATTTACCAGACAGACACCTGCGTCTATGGCAATTCGATGTTCCCTGCAGAAGGCATGGCGAACCTTGGCCGCCGCGGGGTAGGCAAAGGAGAGTTCAACGTTAAGTTCATTCCTTTTGACGATTCCATTTGTGTGGATGCAGCCTCCGAGTCTATCAATACACTTCTGAGTGATAACGGGATCGCTCCTGAAACCATCAAAGCGGCATGCTTCTCCCAATTATCCCTGCCGAACATTCGTGCCGTATCTGACAAAACCGGTATCGGCAGCGACGCAGCCGTCTATATCGGCGATGAATTCGGCTATACATCAACGAGCAGCCCCTTTGTCGCTCTTCACAAAGCGGTGACTACCGGCAAGATTGAGCGGGGTGACAAGGTTCTTTTCTGGACGGTCGGCGCCGGCTGGCAGAACGTAGCCTTTGTGATGGAATACTAAGCACTTATTTATTGCACTAACAAAAAAGCAACCTGAAGGTTAATAGCTAACCTTCAGGTTGCTTTTTGATTAAGTCAAGATAAGACCATCGTAATGCATATTCAGTCCAATGCTGCTAACCCCGGCCTTCATGCTTCTCCCAGCCCATGGTCCGTGACACAGCGTCCTTCCAGGCGTCATAGCGGCGTTCCCGCTCCTCTTCACCCATCCGGGGCAAGAAGTCCTTCTCCGCCTTATTAAAGCTCTCCAGCTGTTCCCTAGACCATATCCCGGAGGTAAGCCCTGCCAGGAGTGCAGCCCCGAGCGCTGTCGTCTCTGCGTAGGTCGTGCGGGTCACCTCACTGCCGAGAATATCGGCCTGAAACTGCATCAGCAGGTCGTTGCGTACAGCACCGCCGTCTACACGAAGTCCCGTCAGCGGCATGCCGGCGTCTTTCTCCATGGCGCCGATAACATCGCGTGACTGAAAGGCCAGTGATTCCAGAGTCGCCCGGACCAGATGGCCAGCCGTCGTGCCCCGGGTCAGCCCAAACATAGCCCCGCGGGCATACATATCCCAATAGGGGGCCCCAAGCCCGGTAAAGGCAGGCACGACCACAACGCCTTCACTGTCCAGTACTTCAGCAGCTTTGTGCTCTGAATCAGACGGCCCTTCGATCAATCCCAGTCCTTCATGCAGCCATTGTACGGCTGCTCCGGCTACAAACACACTGCCTTCCAGCGCATAGTACATTTCATCCCCCATCCCCCAGGCAACAGTCGTCAGCAATCCATGCTTGGAGACAACGGGCTCAGTTCCTGTATTCATCAGAATAAAGCAGCCTGTTCCGTATGTGTTTTTGGCGCTGCCTGCCTCCAGGCAGGTATGACCGAATAATGCGGCCTGCTGATCGCCAAGCACAGAACAGATAGGAATCTCCGCACCGAACCACCGGGCCTCAGCTGTACCGAAATCGCCGCCGGACATCCGCACCTCAGGTAGCATGAGGCGTGGAATCCGCAGCTGTTCGATGAGCTGCTCGTCCCATCTCCGCTCATGCAGGTTGAACAGCATGGTCCGCGAAGCATTTGTCACGTCTGTAGCGTGCACAGCGCCTCCTGTGAGCTTCCAGATAAGCCAGCTGTCAATTGTCCCGGCCAGCAGCTCTCCCCGTTCAGCACGTTCCCTGGAATCTGTCACATGATCTAGAATCCAGGCCAGCTTGGTAGCCGAGAAATAGGCATCCACGACCAGACCTGTCTTGCGGGCAATCTCCGCCGCCAGGCCTTGACGCTTGATCTCCTCACACTGCTCTGCCGTACGCCGGTCCTGCCATACGATGGCCGGATAGATTGGCTCTCCTGTGGCCTTGTCCCAAATTAGTACGGTTTCGCGCTGATTGGTGATGCCGATACAGGATATTTCCTCAGCCGTTATTCCGCTGTCCTGAATCGCATATCTGGCTGCTGAGAGCTGGCTCTCCCAGATCTGCTCCGGATCATGCTCCACCCACCCGGGGCGGGGAAAGGACTGCTTAATCTCATATTGCCCCTGGGAAACCATTCCCGCCTGCTGATTAAAAAGGATGGCCCGAGAGCTGGTGGTGCCTTGGTCCAATGATAGAATCATGACTAGATGCCTCCTATACGTTCCACGATAAACAAGATTAAAGTTGTCCTTTCAACAAAAAGCACCTCTGCAGTCAGAGGCGCCGTCAGTCTTGGTCTGAATTTACTGTTTTTCGACAGGAAGTCTTAGCGTAAAGGTCGTGCCTTCGCCAAGTTTACTGGTGGCAAAAATCTGCCCGTGATGCGACTCGACGATATTTTTAACAATCGCCAGCCCCAGCCCGGTGCCTCCGGATTCTCCGCGTACACGCGCCTTGTCGGCTTTGTAGAAGCGTTCGAAGATAAAGGGCAGATCCTCCGGATGAATTCCTGCGCCCTCATCTCGGATCGCAATCTCAAGATAGCGGCGCCCTTCAATTACCGCAGAGCCGGTGATGATCGAGATATGTTTATCCGCAGGGGTATGCCGGAAGGCGTTATCCAGCAGATTGGTCAAAACCTGTTCCAGCTTATCTACATCTGCCGATTTAAGCAGCAGAGCGCTTTCTGTCTTATGGAGCTCAAGAATGATGTCCCGCTCCTTAGCCCGCACGGAGAATTTGCGGTAGATCCGCTCGAGCAGTTCGTCCATATCCACCTGTGTTTTATTCATATCTGTATGCCCTGCTTCCATCCGGGCAAGATCCAGCAGGTCTTTAACCAGCCGGCCCATCCGCAGCGATTCATCATGAATAACCTGCACAAGCTCACTGCTCTCTTCCGGCGAGGAGGCCATACCGTCCAGCAGTGCTTCGCTGTATCCCTGCATCATCGAAAGCGGTGTGCGGATTTCATGCGAGACATTCGCTACAAAATCACGGAGCATTTTCTCAAGTCTTACTTCTTCCGTAACATCACGCAGCACAGCTACAGCACCACGGAGATTCCCCTCCGAATACAGCGGAGCCATATGCACAGACCACACGCCTTGCCGGACATGCACATTGGAGCGCTGGTCTCCTCCCTGGCTCAGTGTACTGAAGAAGAGCGGCCGGAGCGGAACAGGGACTGCTCCTGCAGCTCCGCCATGCGGATCCTGCTCAGCATTGATCTCTTCCTCAAGGTCCGGCTCCAGATCCCCCCAGGCCTCCAGCAGCTTCTGTCCATGCGGATTCGTGAGTATGATCTGTCCTTCAATATCAAAAGTAACCACGGCGTCGGTCATGCTGCGCAGAACACTGGACAGATGCCCCTTCTCGTGATTGAGACTGCGGATATTCTCCTCCAGCTCTTCAGCCATGTGATTAAAGGAAGTGGCCAGCTGGCCGATTTCGTCGCTGGTCCGAAGCGTCAGCCTCGTGCCGTATTCGCCGCGGCGGATATTGTTGGCCGCTTCAATCACCTGCTGCATGGGCTGGGTAATCTTCGTAAACAGGAACAACGCAAAAAACGTTGTCAATGAAAACCCGATCATACAGGTATACATAAATAAACGCTTGATCGCCCCGGAATTGGCGAAATTGCTATCGATATAAGGCAGCAGGAACAGCCCCAGCGTAATGAGCACGACGGCAACAAGGCAGATGATCGTTACCCACAGCTTGCCGACAAGGCTTCTCCAGAAGTTCACCTATTTAGGTACCTCAAGCTTGTAGCCTACTCCCCATACCGTGGTGATCATTGCTGCCGATTCCGGTGATACTTTATTCAGTTTCTCGCGAAGCCGTTTGACATGCGTGTCCACTGTACGTAAATCTCCGAAAAACTCATAATTCCAAACATCCTTAAGCAGTTCCTCACGGGAGAAAACTTTGTCCGGCGAGATTGCCAAATAATGAAGCAGCTCATATTCCTTCGGAGTCAGACTCACTTCCTGGCCGCCTGCCGTTACGCGGTGCGCATCATGTTCAATAATCAGATGAGGGAACACAATATTGTTGCTGGAATTGCTTTCTTTCGATAAAAATGCTGTAGCCGAAGAGCGGCGCATAATCGCCTTGACCCGGTAAATCACTTCACGCGGACTGAACGGCTTAACCACATAGTCATCTGCACCCATTTCAAAGCCCTGCACCCGGTTAATCTCTTCCCCCTTGGCAGTCAGCATCAGGACCGGAGTCGATTTGACGCCTCTGAGTCTCGTCAGCACTTCGATCCCGTCGATACCCGGCAGCATAACATCGAGCAGGATGAGGCCGTAATCATTTGCCGTTGCTTTGCGCAAAGCGATTTCGCCATCTTCCGCCTCGTCAATTTCGTAGCCTTCTTTTTCAAGATACATTTTCAGCAGGCGGCGAATACGTTCTTCGTCATCCACCACCAGAATTCTATTCAAATGCTCTGCCATTAACAACAACCCCTTCATCAAATACAGTTGAACGTTACCCTAGTACGTACTAGATTTCTGTGCTGCAACTGCGAATATCGTATACTCAGTCTGTCCCCGCATAAGAATGAAGCCCAGCGATGACCAGATTTACACCTACAAGGGTAAACATTACAACCAAAAAACCCAATACGGCAAGCCATGCGGATTTGCGTCCCTGCCACCCGCGGGCCAGCCGCAAATGGAGATATGCGCTGTAGAACAGCCAGGTAACAAGCGCCCAGACCTCCTTGGGGTCCCAGCCCCAAAACCGGCCCCAGGCAACCTGAGCCCAGATCATTGCAAAGATCAATGCCCCCAGCGTAAAAATCGGAAAGCCGATGGCAATCGCCCTGTACGTAATTTCATCGAGATCATTCTCGTCAATTCCGTCCAGTACCGGATGAATAGCCTTGCCCAGCGGTTTGCGTACAGCAAGACGAAGAATTCCATATAAAATGAGACCGGAAAGCAGCGACCATATTACGGTATTGAACTTTCGCCCGGCATTGACGCCATTCATCCATGAAGGTGCTTCGAACAGCGGCTCTTTTATCCCCAGAAACGACTGGAAAACCTCTGTTTCGCTATGGTAAGGTGCCACAATCGGCGGCATTTTATAACTCACTTTCTCTATTGTACTATCTTCCTGCCCAGAGCTGTCAATCGTAACGTTGCTGCGGACAAAAACAGACTCGTATCCGGCACCGCGGAAGGCAAACACACTCCCGAGAAAACCAATTATAACAATGATTGAAAAGAGAGTAAATTCAACCAGCCTCTGCTGCTTGCGGTCACTCCGCTCCTTGCTCTCAAAATCAACAGTCCGCAGCAGGTACATGAGTCCGGCGGCAAAACCGACGGCGAAAAAGGATTCTCCGAGCGCTGCAAGCGTGACGTGGATATTCAGATAGATGGATTTCAATGATGGAATCAGCGGCTGAACCTCCTGCGGGAACACCGCCGCATACGCCATCACTATAATAGATATCGGTACTGCGAACACCCCGAGAATAATTTTGCGGTAAATGGCAAAGATCACAGTAAAGGCCACCATCACCATCATCGATAAAAAGGTCATGAACTCATACATATTGCTGACGGGAATATGGCCCGAGCCCATCCAGCGGGTAATGAAATAAGCGAAATGACAGAGCAGCCCTACGGACGAGGCGATAAAAGCGATTCTCCCCCAGCGGGCGGTATGCTCCTCGGGCTTTCTGCCGGACCACCGGCGGCCCATGATGGCGATCGTGAATAACATAAATGCACCGCTGTATAAAAAGAATGCGGCAATAAAGACATCACTGCTGAAATCGAGCAGGCTCATGCCAGACCTCCTCCGTTGTCCAATGATTTTTCATCGACTATCACGTCTACCTTGTACAGTATAGATACGATCTCACGGCGGAAGCCGAACCAATTCTTGTTAGTGTGCCCTCCAAGGACAAGCTCACCGTTCTCAAGATTTAACCAAATGCGTCTATGCTGCCAGTAAAAGCCCAGCACGAGTCCTAGCATTACGATCCCTGCACCAACCCAGACAAACGGCATCGCCCGGTCTACACGGATATTGAGATAAGTTGTGGATTCAGCAAAATCAACATCGCTCATGCCTTGCACCGCAAGCTCCAGAAAGCGTCCGCTGCCGCCCAGCTTGTCATTGATAGCCTGCTGCTGGAACTGCTCTTTATCCACCTGTTTCGGAAAATAAAAATATTGCTGCCCCTCCGCCGGCAGATCCGGCCCCGTAATGAGGAAGAGGAATGCGGGCGCATTCGGATAAGGCGATTTGGAGACCGGCTGTCCCTCATCATTCAAGCCGAAGTCCATATACTTTTCTTTGAGCGAAAGGGTGTAAGGCCCGGACTGGAATGTGCGCTGCGGGTTCTTCATATCAAGCTTGAATTTGCCGTACCCTTCTCCGGTGGCGCTGTTAACGAGCTCCGGCTGCACGGAACGCAGCACAGGGGTCAGGTCGTAGTCAAACTGATACGCTTTCAAACCTTTGTAGCTAAGCGGCGAGTTCACCCGGATGTCATGGACGGCAACTTTTGAAAGCTTAGGCTCTTTGGATGGGTCGGTACAGTCTGCAGTACATTCATAGAGCACGGCCTTGGTCTCATACAGCTTGGGCAGAACCTTTTTGCCGCGGAACTCTTCAGGCATTTCTTCATCCGTATAGAATTCTACAGTGAACTTCTCGTTTTTCAGATAATACGTTGTATCCGGAATCTTCGTGACCTCACCCTGCGGAAAGGCAAGATGCTGGTCCATGTTGAGTCCCGGCAATCCTCTCGCCAGTACAGCGAGCAAAAATATAATCAGACCGATATGTATGACATACGGTCCCCAGCGGCTAAAGCGGTGTTTCTCGGCCAGCAGTGCGCCTCCGTCCGTCTTGACGCGGTAGCCCTTTTTCTTCAGCGGCTCACTTAGCCGGGCCACCCAGACTTCCGGTTCCTCCTCCACTTTCGTTACCAGCACAACCTTCTGGCGGGTCAGAAACTGGCGGTGCTTGCGGATCTTCTGCCGGGTCAGCGCCTTATACAGCGGAAGGACACGGTCCAGACTGCAGATGACCAGTGAAGCGCCAATCATCACAAGCAGTGTTACAAACCACCAGGATTCATAGGTGTGCGAAAGGCCGAGTCTATAATAAATATTCCCGGCTGTTCCGTACGTTTCTTCGTAATAGGTTGAGGCATCAATATTAAGAAAGGTACTCTCCTGTGGGAAAATCGTGCCCAGCATGGAACCCAGCAGAGTTAGCACAATCAGGTAAATCGCTATTTTGACAGAGGAGAAAAAGTTCCAGATTAGGTCGATTATCCCCGGGTTCACACGCTGTGAACGACGGGCGACACCGTCATAGCGCATTTCAAGATTATCTGCAGACTCTCGGTCCTTCTCATCCAGCGGTTTGCCGCAGGCTTCACAGAGTACGGTACCTGCCGGATTCTGATGGCCGCATTCACATTTGGTATTGCTAATCAGCGGTTCCCGCCCGTTCATGGGTTCACCAGCTTCCCGATTTGCCCGTCAAGCGAATCCAGATCGAGCTGTCCGATATGAATGCTGTCCACTTTGCCCTTAGTATTAATGAAAAAAGTAGTAGGCAAAGGAGAAACGCCATAACTGCGGACAGCGCTGCGCCCGGAGTCCATGACTACCGGGAAATCGATGTCAACCAGCTTGATGAAATTCTCCACCGTCATCTGGTCTTCTCCGACGTTCACTCCAATGACTACAACTCCTTGATCCTTCCACTTCTCCCACTGTGCCTGCAGAGCAGGCATTTCCTTCACGCAAGGTCCGCACCAGGAACCCCAGAAATTAAGCACCACCGACTTGCCCTTATACTCATCAAGCGTATGGGTCAAACCGTCGAGGCCAAGCAGCTCAAAGGATGGCGCTTTACTACCTTCCCTGGGCTTTCCGTCTCCCCCGAACACCGAGGAACCGATTGCATAACCTCCAAGCAAAAGTATTACTGAAAGAATTACGATTTGAATCGGCTTTCTCGCTTTGCCCACACGCGAAGCCCCCTTCTGTGACGCAACTCATACTTTAGTTGTCAGGTGTGAACATCCTATGAACATTATACCGAATATTGTCACAGTTTTAGGAGAGGGAATTGTGAACTTTATGTGTCTTTGCGTGTCGTATTTGCTTTTAGCGCACCAGCCTTAGCAATTTGCTGCAGATGGTTAATTTCATCCTTGGTCAGATGGCGGTAAGAGCCGCGCTTTAGATTCTGCAGCAAAATGTCCCCGAAGGAAATCCGTTTCAGCCGGATCACGGGGTGGGCAATCGCTTCAAACATACAGCGCACCTGACGGTTGCGTCCTTCATGAATCGTAATGCTGATGACGGTTTCCTTATTCACTTCATCCACATCTTTGTATTCTACTTCCGCGGGAGCGGTCATACCGTCCTCCAGCTTGATGCCCGCCTTAAGCTTGTCCAGGGCTGTTCCGTGCGGTATACCCTTGACCGTGGCCAGATACGTCTTCGGCACGTGATGCTTCGGATGGGTAAGGAGGTTAGCAAACTCTCCGTCATTCGTCAGCAGCAGCAGCCCTTCCGTGTCATAATCCAAACGGCCTACAGGATATACGCGCTCATTGATGCCCTTCAGATAATCTGTTACTACCTTGCGGCCCTTGTCATCGGATGCGCTTGTGATCACGCCTTTGGGCTTGTTGAACATGATGTAGATTTTATTCTCGCCCCGGATCAGCTTACCGGCCACTTTAATAATATCTTGTTCGGGGTCCACCTTCGTGCCAAGCGTAGTTACGAGTTCCCCGTTGACTTCCACTTTACCGGCCAAAATCATTTCTTCACATTTGCGTCTGGACGCAACACCTGCTTGCGCCAAAATTTTCTGTAATCTTTCCATTTTCGACTACTCACCTCAGGTTAATGATAACCATCAGCGGGATAAATCACAAGTTCATTCCATGGAAAAAATACTCCCGGGCACGAATTACTATGCGGTTCGATGAGCATAGGGGATATTTCATAACGTGCAGCCAGCTCCAAAATGAGCTTGCCTGCAGCAAACAGCTGTTCTTTGCGGCCAGTCAGCTGCGAACCTTCCTCTTGCTCCCCGTAGTTCCCCTCCAGACAGACATGGATATGATCCGGGTCTGTTAACAGGGGACCGGCATAGATTTCCCCATCCTTGGCTACCCAAAAGTCAAATCCTTTCCCATTAATAGACGGACAGCGGGAATGATGCAGTATGAACCCTTTATATTCCATCGCATGGGCCTCCCTCCGTGTTGCTGCAATAGCATATGATTAGGGAGGGGGCGGGGTGACGGGTGGATTTGTGTTAAAAAATGCGGGATGGTGGATGGGCTGCTTCGTAACTGCGGGAAGTTTTGGACTTCCGGCCGCTGTTGTCTGCAGATTTCTTGAATTAATACCGCGGTTCGCGGTGGAAATCCGCAGACAAAGGCGGACGCTCACGCTCCTCCAGTTCCAAAATTCCCTCCGTTACTTCGCCCATCCGCTGCGCTTATAAGGCAAAAGCAAAACCTCACCCCGCGAAGGGGTGAGGGCAGAATGGGGCAAGCGGCTTGGCAGCGCTTGCCGGTGCATGTACCAAGTGGAAAAACTCCAACTAATTCACATTTATCTTGCTCAAAAAGGTGATTAGTTGGAAAAAGTCCGCTTAGTTCCACATAAAACCAGCATTTGCAAAGAAACAGAAGGAATTAGTTGGACATTCTCCCACTAAATCCAGCATCTGATCAAGCACGGATAATGAAAGCGGATGAATTCCAACTAAACGGTAGCACCAATCGACAGGTTAATCTGCAGTACAAATCTTCAACACAATACAAGACCGACCGCACAAAAAAGCGAAATTACCAGAATTCATTCTCCGGTTCTTCCAGGCTATTAAAATGGTCAGCCAGCATAGCGAGCGCAAACACGGCAAAGTTAATAAAAAGACTGAATAATAACCCCCAGCCAATCCCGCTGTCCTGTAAAGTATCTCCCGTCACCGCTGCTGCAAATTTGTTGAACAGAAACAGATCAAACAGGTACAGGAGAAAAATAACACCACTGAAAATAAGCCTGCGCGCAAAGAAACCAAGTGCCGCCGAAAAAGCGACGCCTCCGCAGAAAACATTCAGGAAGATCACTTCACTCCGGCCGAGAAATTTACCCGTGAATGTTAATAGCAGGTAATTCAGAGCAGTTAGCAGGGCCCATGCTCCAATTAGATAGCCGGCCTGTTGTATTAGCCATTTTTTGCCGCTTCCCCATTCTTCTTGTATAACATCTGCCGCATAATTACATAGATAATTTAAGACCCCTGCATAACAGGCCAGTAAGATAAGAACCAACTGCATGCTTATATCCCCTCATCGTAAAGTACTCTGGAACGGGCAATTCAATGATGACTGAATCCCCATGAACATAACACATTCCCGAAAATCGAGGTATAAAGCAGTTCACAATAAAACTGGTGTTCAAAATACCTGCAGCAGCAGGTACCCGAACACCAGCAAATATGCGGCGGTGAAGCCGGCCTTACTCCTGAACCTCTCCCAGTCCTTCTTTAACCATTACGTCCTGAAGAGCGCTGAGCGCCTCGGCCGCCTGACCCCCTTCGGTGATCAGAATCAGGGTATCGCCGGGCTCCAGTCCGAGCGATAATACGCCAAGAATCGATTTCAAGGTAACCTTCTTGCCGTTGCCTTCGGCGAAAACCTCGGTATCTTTGAATTTTGTAGCTGTATTGACCAGCGCTGTTGCCGGGCGGGCATGAATCCCGTCTTCGTCAATAATTTTGAAAATCTTTTGCATAACAGGCACTCTCACTTTCTTCTATAAAATAGTTTAAGCTTGCACAGTGTATAGGAGCTCTTGTTCCTTCACAGATGTACGCCCCGAAGACTTAATGGAATCGTACTCTTGAATATTTGTAATAATGATCGGCGTAATGGTGCTATAGCCTGCTTTTTCGATCTCGGCAAGGTCGAATTCCATCAGCAGGTCGCCGACGGCTACCTTTGTTCCAGCTGTAACCTTAGGCGAGAAATGCAATCCTTTTAGCTTCACCGTATCAATACCGATATGAATAAGCATCTCGGCTCCGTTGTCACTGACCAGACCAATGGCGTGCCCGCTCTTTGACAAGGAGAACACCGTGCCGCTGACAGGTGAAACTACCCGTCCCTCAGAAGGTTGAACCGCAAAGCCTTTACCCATGATTTCTTCTGAAAATGCAGGGTCATTCACTTCGCTGAGCGGCTTAACTTCACCTGTAATTGGGCTATAGATAACTTCACTAGCCTTCTGCGCATGTTCCTCCTTGAGTAAAGCTGCGGGAACAGATGCACTTGCAGAAACAGTTGTGGCAGGAACTGCCGCCTTCTGCACAGCGGCTTCCGGCTCCTCTTCAAAGCCCAGGATATAGGTTACCACTGTTGCAACAGCGATACCAATGGCGAACCCGATAAGGGAATAGACAAAGGTTGCACCCAGAACCATTGGAATCCCGGACAACCCTGCCAGACCGCCAATGACATAAGCTTTTACTTTAAACAGACTCAGGAATGCTCCGCCTGCTGCCCCTCCTATCAAAGCGGCAATGAACGGTTTTTTGAAACGCATATTCACTCCGTACATCGCCGGTTCGGTAATCCCCATCATCGCAGTAACACTTGTTGAGAGTGCAAGCGGTTTAAGCTGACTGTTCTTCGTTTTCAGATACACACCAAAGGTTGCACCGGCCAAGAAGAAAAAGAATCCGCTGAGCAGTGTGCTCGATTTCATTTCCGGTATTTTCACACCGATCCTGCCGGCGATCACTGGCGCGGGGATGATCAAAGGGATCATCGCCCTGCTGGTAGCTGCGGGATGGATGGGCAGCACCAGTTCAACCTATGTCATTCTTTCGGCCATCGGCGACGGCGCATTTTACTTCCTGCCGATCATTCTGGCGGTCAGTGCCGCCCGTAAACTGGGCAGTAATATGTATATTGCCGCTGCGATCGGTGCAGCAATTCTTCATCCGACAGTAACGACTTTGCTGGGTTCAGGTGAGCCGGTTACTTTTGCCAGCCTGCCGGTTGTTGCGGCAACATATTCCTCGTCGGTTATTCCGATTGTTATTGCAATATGGCTAGCTTCCTATGTGGAAAAAGCGGTTGATAAAATCACCCACGCATCCCTGAAGCTGATCATTGTTCCTACTGTTACACTGCTAGTGATTGTGCCATTAACCCTGATTGCTGTAGGTCCGCTGGGAGTTATCATTGGTAACGGGCTGACCGGTGGAATCTCCTGGCTGTTTGACAATACAGGCTTGTTCGCAGGCCTGCTGCTGGGCGGTACGATGTCCCTCTTGATCATTACAGGAATGCACTATGCACTGATTCCGATTATAATCGCCTCGATTGCCAGCCTTGGATATGACTACATGATTCCAATCATGATGGTCGCTAACTTTGCCCAGGCCGGTGCAACCTTTGGTGTGTATCTGAAAACGAAGAACAGCAAGCTTAAACCGCTTGCACTCTCAACAAGTGTTACTGCGATGATGGGGATTACCGAACCGGCGATGTACGGAGTGAATATGCGTTTCAAAAAACCGTTCA
>CAKMKL010000148.1 GCA_927443375.1 uncultured Paenibacillus sp.
TTTGCCTGTCAGCACAGAACGGGGCGGCTTCTTCGCCAGGGTGCCGATTTCTGTGGCCCAAGTATCTGAGGTTACGGTCGCCATTACGCCAATGAAAAGAAATCCCCAAAGCTCCAGCGGATAAACCGCGTTCAGCAAGACGAGCAGCATACCCATGCCGCCGTTCGCGAAGACCTGCCCCGCATCACGCGTGCCGGTCTTATCATACGTCAGCTCTAATTCTGCTTTGTTCTCATGATGAAGCTTCGAGAGCAGACTTGAAGAGATAAAAAAAAGCAGAAGGATACCGAACCAGAAAGCGTTGCCTGCTCCAAAGTAAATGGTACCCATTACAAAAGCCGCGATCATGCCGGAGAAGCTCAGCGAACGCTTCCGGTAAGCTGCTCCGGCAACCAGCAAGGCGCCACAGGCACCTAATATCCACAGCATATCATTCAGCTCCCGTTAACCAACGAGGCAGGTGCCTAAAAGCTTGTCGCCCCAGAACAGCTCGAAGGAGTCTCCTGAAACGACCGGCCCCACCCCTGCCGGGGTTCCGGTAAAAATCACATCATCTTTACCAAGCCCATACCGTGCAGCTATGAATTCGACGATTTTCTGAAGTGAAAAGATCATATCCTTCGCATTCCCCCGCTGCACCTCTACACCATTCTTGAGAACAGTGAAATCGGTAGCCTCGAGTTCTTCTTTTTCAGGAAAGGCAATATAAGGGGTAAGCGGAGCGGCGTTCTTGAAGCCTTTGGCCGGCGTCCAGGGCAGCCCCTTCTTCTGCAGGTCATTGTGCACATCCCGCAGTGTGAAATCGAGGCCCAGCGCCATGACATCTACCAGCTCATCGACAGTCATGCCCGGCACATAATCCCGGGCGATACGCAGGACAAGTTCTCCTTCATAATGGATCAGCCCGGCGTCCTGGGGAAGATGAATGATCGCTTTATCGAGCGGAACAGCAGCATGGGAGGGCTTCAGAAAAATCAGCGGTTCTGCAGGAACCTTGTTGCCCAGTTCCTCCGCATGCAATCTATAATTACGTCCAACACAGTACACATTATTTACATCAGCACACATCGAGGCTTCAGCTCGCTTTCCCGTCATATTTGAATGCAATCAGACTTCCAAAAAAGTGTCGCCCCATATGTCCGGGCGGTTCGTACAGATCATAATATCCGAATGCATCTCAGCCAGGCGGCGCATTTCCTTCGCCTTATCAACGGTCCAGGCCATGGTCTTCACTCCGCGTTCGGCCAGCAGCTTGGCCAGCCCCGCGTTGATCCTAGTAAAGCTGATTGATAGAAAGGAGCAGTCCAGCTCCTTCACCTTGCGTGCAGGATCACCTGAACGGGAGTCATAGATCAGCCCGGTATGAAACCGGGCATCCAGTTCTTTCACCCGTTGTAGCACCCCAGCATCGAAAGAGGTCAGCACTACCTCATCGCGCATGCCTTTGGCGGAGATTAGATCAATAACGGCCTTCTCCAGACCCGGATACATGTCGCCGCTCGTCTTCAGCTCAATATTCAGCTTCAGTCTCCCGGAAGCAAGATCCAGCACCTCTTCGAGAGAAGGAACCTTTTCCCCGCGGAAAGCACGGCTCTTCCAGCCACCCGCGTCCAATCGCCGCATAGGCTCAAAATCCATATTCTTTACCTTCCCGTGGCCGTTGGTCGTCCGGTCCAGCGTGAAATCATGAATCACAACCGGCACGCCGTCCCCGGTCAGCTGCACATCGATTTCCATCCAGCGGACATAGGGCAGAGCAAGTGCCATCCGGACGGCAGCGAGTGTGTTCTCCGGGGCTTTACCGGAAAACCCGCGATGGGCAACACATATGTTTTTCATCATAACCACCTCCAGCAGAAGTATGATCAGTCCCCGGGCTGCTTACAACTATAATGCCTTGCTCCGGCCTATCTACCGGCCTTCGGTAACGCGGCCGTCACTGCCGATCTTGACTAAACCGGAAGATAAGGACTGAACCTTGTTCAGCAATAGCTGTCCATCAGCATCATTCATTGGCACCGGCTGGCCTAATTCTGCATCCATCGGATGCAGAGTAAGCGAACACTGGCCTGTGATGCCGCATTCCGCCTGAAAGACAGCGGTCTCCCAGGTGGCTGCAGTTGTTGAGCGTGTAAAAATGAAATTCCCTGTACTGTAGGCAATCCACTTGCCTTTGTAAGGTTCGATCCCCTGCAGTACATGCGGATGACCGCCCATGACCAGATCTGCTCCAGCATCAATGAAGCTGCGGCCCAGCGTCTGCTGGGCAGCGTCATACTGTTCCACCC
>CAKMKL010000149.1 GCA_927443375.1 uncultured Paenibacillus sp.
GTGTGTTTTCTGTGTCTTTCATTGCTGTTGTCAATTGTTTAATCTTATGTTCATGATTCATTTCAATCCCCGTCCTTTCGGTTCTTTACTATCTTTTACCCGATTAAGACGGTTTGTAAATTTATGAGTTCAATCTATATATATATTAACCCTGAATCCGTGAAATAGCTAAAGCCGGAGCAAGTGCACCTGTCGACATGAAGGGATTGGCGTTGAAACTCGACAAGAGAGCAGATTTGTTTGCAATAAGTCATGAGGAAACAGAGCTTGCCCTGAAACAAGCCATTTTCGAACATATGTTTCCAACGGTTCAACCTGACAAGCTCATATAAATACGCTGAAACGTTGGGAACCAGGGACTGTGCCGTCCAAAACGGAGTTTAGTCTGCCTTGCGTGCTCGACCATACGCGAAGCCAGCCAGATCAGGTTCTCAATGACTGTTTTTACTCGTCTGCGGCTGACCTTCGTTCGCACCGGAGCGTCGGGTTCCTGCAGCGAAATTTGCCCAATCGCTCGAAGCAAGTTATAGGCCACGAGGCCCGCACATAGCACCAAGTCATTTGTAGCAAATTTACCCGAAGGCAGGCGCTCTAAGTTCAAATCCGTCTTGAGTTCGCTGTGAAACTGTTCACTCGTGGCATGGTCACGGTAGAGCCGAATCACTTGCCAGGGGGAACATGCCAGTGTCGTGAAAAATACCTGCACTTCGACCCGTGGCACCAGCAGGAGCTGCCCATCGGCTTCCATGGTTCGCTCGATCACTTGATACACGACGCGAATCGGACGTTCCAACTTCTTGTCGTTCCACTCCATTGCGCCGAGGTACACCCGTTTGCCTTCCCGTTCTTCACAGCACATCCCGTCCTGCCTGGCGATCATCATCCATTCCTCTGGCGACTCCCGGCGAAGATTGCGCTTGACGATAAAATCCACGTTTTCGTTCAGGCAGACATTCAAATTCTCCAGCGCATCGTTCCCGGCATCCATACGCACGAGCAGGGGCGCATCGGTGATACGGCGAGCATAGTCCAGACTGTGGGATAGAAACGCAGCCGCTTCTTTTTGCACATGCATACTGCCTTCGCGCAGGCTGACGTTCACTCCGTAGCCTTCCTGTCCGAGATAGGCAAAAAACGGCGCATAGCCGTCCACCTTTTTGTAGGTTAGGGACACCCCTTCTTTGCGGGTGTTGCTATTGTCAAACGGCGAGACGTCCAGATCCAGCGGTAGCCAAGACATTGTTTTCCCTTCGGGAAGGGAGACCTGAACAGGGGTCAGCGGTACGTTCAGCGCACGAAGCAAGTCCGCTGACTCTTCGAGCAAAATCGTCTGCCAGTCGTAGCTGTGAGAGGCGGCCAAATCCAGACGCTGCCGAAGGGTAGGGGAGGACGGGATGTGTTTCAAGCCTAAGGATTTGGCGAAAAAGCGATCCTCCCGAAAGGGCTCGATCTGGTCAAAATCGCTTTTGCCTTGGCAAAGCAGTCCAAGGTAGGCCAAGAGTACATCCGGGTGAGTGACCGTAGGGTGCGGGGCACCAGGCAACGAATAGCGAATCAAACGTTTGGCGATCCGGGTATGAGAAAGGAGCAGACCAATGAGAGCCAAACCGGAATGAGCGGTCAGCAGTTCCACGGACTGATCGAGTTGAAAGCGGACGGGGTTCATCTATGCACCTCCAAGGTGAGTTCTTGAAATACGGGAATTCTCCCCTTTTTCTTTATTTTACTTCACTGGAGGCTGTTTTTCTAACCTTTCAGGTTTTTCATTTCACGGATTCAGGTTAACTTTTTATTTCCAGTTTGCGATATAAAAAGGGAGAAATAGGAAAGAGAAGTATACATTCCAATTTGAAATCGGCCGAAAGGAGAATTTTATGTCAGGCTCTTTTCCGGAAGAATCACTGCAGCAGTTAGAAGATTCGATCCTTGCCAGTGAGCAGCAGGATTCGCTTAAGCCAGAGGATATCAACCTCATTTTTCGCATTATGCATACTATCAAGGGCTCAGCAGCCGTGATGGGGTATACGAATATTTCCGCACTCGCGCATGCCATGGAGGATCTATTCTTTTATCTGCGCGACCACCCGAAAGCCCCTTGTGATTGCTCCGAACTATCGGATTTTATTTTGCAGGGGATTGATTTCACCAGGCTGGAGACCATCAAGATCAGAAACGGAGATACGGCAGATGGAGACGCCTCTGCGCTTGCTGATGAACTGGCAGCCTATTTGCAATTTCTGAAAACCCGGCCTGAAAATGATTATGCTGAAAGTAACGCAAACGCAGCTAAGCTTCAGCAACCTGCGGTACGCGCCAAGCCGCCGATGCTGCGGCATCAGGAACTTCATGGTACCGAGCGCTTCTGCGCTTTGAAGAGAATTGCCAGCTGGAGAATATCCGCGCTTTCACCGTGATCCACCGGCTGGATGAGACACTGGAATGCACCTTTACCTTCCAGCCGGAAGATATCATAGAAAATCCGGACAGCGCGGATATCATTCGCCGGGACGGTTTTGTGATAGTGCTGGAGACCGCTGTATGCCGTGAAGTGGTTGCTGATTTTCTGCGGAAAGCCCCTTATGTAGGTGACTGCAATTTGAACAGCTTCATGGACGGCCTTCTGCCGGTTATCCCCCGAATACATCAATAAAACAAGAGTCAGAGCTGTCACGCGATACAGCGAAATTGTCTGCACAGCTGCCGGATCCTAATCTTCAAACCTCTTGTTAGAAAAAAACCAAGGAGGGCGGGAACCCCCACCCAGCACATCAGACGATGATCAATGTGAATGTGGCGAAAATGGACAAGCTGATGGACCTGATCGGTGAGCTGGTAATAGCCGAGGCAATGGTCACGCAGAATCCGGATTTGACTGCTGTGAGCGGAACGCTGGACAATTTTAACAAAGCTGCCCGACAGCTGCGCAAGATTTCAGCTGAAATGCAGGATGTGGTTATGTCGCTGCGAATGGTTCCCCTTGCGTCTACATTTCATAAAATGGGCCGGATAGTTAGGGATATGACCCGCAAGCTGAATAAACAGGGAAGTTATCTCCCGGGGAATCTCCTCAGATCCGCTAATTGTGGTCAGTGGAGTAACAGAAACGGTATTTGAGGCAATGAATGCTGGTGCTGTTGATTTTGAAGCGAAGACGGACATGAATTCACCCGGGAGTGTGCAGCATTTCCTGGAACAGCTGATTGTAAAGATTAAGAATGCTGTTCATGCAGAGATTCTGGCGCCGGTGCAGCCCGCTATGACCGTCGGGTCAGCAGCTTGGCCTGGCAATGGTATTAAAGGAAGTGCTCAATCCCTTAAGAAACGGCTGATTGTTATCGGTGCTTCGACCGGAGGTACGGAAGCCATTGCCAGCGTGATTAATGCACTGCCGCCGGATATGTCCGGAATCATTATAGTCCAGCATATTCCGCCCGTATTCTCCCGGATGTTCTCTGATCTTGAGAGGATAGCCGCTTATGCATCCGTTATTTCCACGTGCTGTTGGGCTTGTTTTCAATGGTACATAATCCCGTCGCAACGCCCCCCGAAAGGATTGTCAGGATCGAATGGAAAAAGGTTTCTTTGGAGATGAGCAGACCGCCGGCTCCGATAATAAGAATATCTGTCAGAAAGATAATGACCCCTACATTCAGCGGAACATACCGTTTCAAAAATTTAGCAAGCAGATCCGTGCCCCCTGTACTTGCCTTGAAACGCAGCATCAGCCCGAGGCCGCTGCCCATCAGAAAGCCTCCGATAATGGCGCTGGAGATGGAACCGAGCTCAATATAATAGAGAAAATAAAACTGTAGCGGCCCGAGCAGCTCAATCAGGAACGAAGAGATCACAAGTCCGAGAATGCTGTTATAGAAAATGTCCCGTTCCTTTACCCAGGCAAGCAGAAAAATGGGGAAGCTGCACAAGATGATAGCCAGTCCGATTTTTGTACCGGTTATATAATTGATAATGAGGGCAATGCCGATTATTCCGCCGTCCAGAATTTTGTAAGGGACAAGAAAAAAATTAGTTCCGGCTGCAATAAGCAGCCCCCCCAATAATATGATGGTGTACCGTAAAAATGGGCGCATATTCAACATCTCCAAAATGAGGCATGTCTTAAAGAATATGCTTTGCCCTTACAAAAAATAGCCGGAATGCAAAAAATCCTGCTTGCGCAGGATGGGACAGGTCACAGGGATATTAGACCGGCACAGGCTCCGGAGTTTTAAGCTGAAGCGGAGGCGGTACCAGCCAGCCTTTCTTTTTATTCATTTTGAGCACCTGCAGCCCCAGGGCAGCCATTTGTGCATGGAATTTCATGAACATTGCTCCGAGGTCCTCACGGATCGAGGTTCCCATAGCCTGGCTGCATACCACGAGGCCTAATGAAGCGGCAGCAGAAAGGGCAGCAGCAATTTCAGGATCGGAGAACCTTGCTCCGGCGGGGATATCCTCCAGCTTTACTGAAGGCCGGTCCGGGAGTACAGGGGGAGGTGTGATGCCATGTGTTTTCAGAAGCTTATCACATTCCTTGATTTCCCGGTGTACCTGATCGATGAAATTATCAATGACTTCTTTCAGATCCTGATCACCAGCATGATAATGAAAAGCCTGGAAAGTGGATAAGGACATTTTGGTTGACGCGGAAAATTGCCATAGGTTGAAGATTTCCCCGTAATGTAGCGGTTCATCTTTAGAATTTCCGGATAGAACACCCATAACTTGTACAACTCCTTCACAAATAAAGTTGGGAACGTGGAGTTAGGATGTCCGGCATAACCAGTTTTATACGGAGATAAACTGTAAGTGCAACATTAAGTCTTGCCGAAGCAGATAAAAAAATATATATTAATAGTAAACGTTACGAATAACATATTGCAGGCAAAGCAGGTGGACGACGGATGGACTATACATATAAAGTGCTGGAAAGCGACTTGGACTTGCTGGCAGCCGCGCTATCAGAGGTCCCGGTAGCGGTTGCCGTAAAAGAGTATGAGGATGATATTCTGGAGGATGGCGGACGCATCAGAGAATATACCCCAAATTCTGTTCGCATCCGCGGTTTATCCTACAGCCGGGAGCTGTATGAATTTCGCGCCTATCCTATACACACAGGAGAATAAGCTGTATTCCATCAAGACCCCCAATTAGCCTTTACTGCTTCAGCAAGCAAAGAAAGGTTATTTGGTTTTTTTTGATGTTTACACCCCGAGCAGACGGTATGCGGATTATCGTGAATCCATCGGTGTCAGCCGACATTAGCCCGGCAGCACCACAACAAAACAACCCGGTTGTACCGCCTCAGCGGACATCCGGGTTGTTTGTTGTGGAATTATCAGCTCAGGCTCCGTCCGTATAACGGCTTAACCAAGGACTACAACCACTTGGTGAACAGCACCATCACCAGCAGGAGCAATGATGTTGCCTTCAACAGCTGCGCCGTCAAGTGTCAGGCTGGCAACACCCTTGGACACATGGTTCGGGTTCTGGATAGAGATGACGTAAGTATCTCCACGGAACACACGGGTGATTTCGAAGCCGTCCCACTCTGCAGGGATACAAGGATCTACTTTCAGACCGGCGAAATCAGCCTGGATACCTAGAATGGACTGTGTAATAGCTACATAGTTCCAGGCAGCTGTACCAGTCAGCCAGGAGTTCTTAGCTTCACCATGACGTACGGCATCTTTACCTGCGATCATCTGCGAATACACATATGGCTCCATACGGTGTACTTCGCTGATGTCCTCCAGGTAAGCCGGAGCGATTTTTTTATAGATTTCGAACGCTCTGTCACCATGGCCGAGCACGGTTTCAGCAATCATAATCCACGGGTTGTTGTGGCAGAAAATACCGGCATTTTCTTTGTAGCCCGGAGGGTACGTAGAAATTTCACCCAGGTTCAGATAGTACTTGGAGTACGGCGGCTGCTGCAGTACGATACCGTAGTCCGTATCCAGACGTTCCTGTACGGAAGTCAGGGCACGGGCTGCTTCGCCGTTCTCTACACCGATACCGGCCATTACGCACATGCCTTGCGGCTCGATGAAGATTTGGCCTTCTTCGTTTTCCTTGCTGCCGATCTTGTCGCCATAGTGGTCATAAGCGCGCAGGAACCAGTCGCCGTCAAAACCGTGGGAAAGAGTAATGGCACTCATATTTTCGATCTTCGCAACAGCATCTGCAGCTACATCATCCAGTCCGCGCATGCGGCAGATTTCTGCATAGTCCGGTCCAACGAAGACGAACAGACCAGCGATGAACACGGATTCTGCTACGCCGCCTGCGATATTCTCAGTCGTCTGGAACGATTCACCCGGTTCAGTGGAGAAGCAGTTCAGGTTCAGACAGTCATTCCAGTCCGCGCGTCCAATCAGCGGCAGGCCATGAGGTCCGATGTTGTTCGTTACATGCTCGAAGGACAGCTTCAAGTGCTCGAACAGGGTAGCGGTATGATCCGGATTGCTGTCAAAAGGAACCTGCTCATCGAGAATCGAATAGTCGCCGGTTTCCTTAATGTAGGCAGCAGTACCCGAGATCAGCCAGAGCGGATCATCGTTGAAGCCGGAGCCGACTTCGTTATTGCCCTTCTTAGTGAGCGGCTGGTACTGGTGATACGCGCTGCCGTCAGGGAACTGGGTAGCGGCGATATCGAGAATACGTTCTCTGGCACGCTCAGGAATCTGGTGTACGAAGCCGAGCAAGTCCTGGTTGGAATCGCGGAAGCCCATACCGCGGCCAATCCCGGATTCGAAGTAAGAAGCGGAACGGGACATGTTGAAGGTGACCATACATTGATATGGATTCCAGATGTTAACCATACGGTTAAGCTTGTCGTCACCGCTCTGAATCTGATATTTGGACAGCAGGTTATCCCAGTGTGCAGCCAGAACAGCCAGGGCAGCATCTACCTGAGCGTCTGTAGCGAACTGTTCGATTACAGCCAGCGCCGGTTTTTTGTTGATGACATTCAGGGATTCCCATTTCTCATCTTCCGGGTTCTCGATGTAGCCAAGTACGAAGATGAAGCTTTGCTCTTCGCCTGGTTCCAGCGTGATTTCCAGTGCGTGGGAGCCGATTGGCGACCAGCCGGAAGCTACGGAGTTGGTTGCTTCACCAGCAGCTACTGCCTGTGGAGCGTCCAGACCATTGTACATACCCACGAAGGATTCGCGGTCGGTATCAAAGCCGGCGATTTCTTTATTTACTGAATAGAAAGCGTAGTGGTTTCTGCGCTCACGGTATTCAGTTTTGTGATAGATTACGGAATCCTTCACTTCAACTTCACCAGTGCTCAGGTTACGCTGGAAGTTGGTCATATCATCATTGGCATTCCACAGACAGAATTCGGCAAAAGAGAACAGCTTAACGGTCTTCTTCGCAGCGCCAGTGTTCTTGACAACAAGGCGGTGTACTTCGGCATTATGACCCATCGGTACAAAAGCAAGCTGATTTACAGAGATGCCGTTGCGTTCGCCGGTAATGGAAGTGTAGCCCAGACCGTGGCGGCATTCGTAGAAATCAAGATCACGTTTAACCGGCATCCAGCCCGGGGTCCAGAAATCACCGTCGTCATACAGATAGTAGTAGCGGCCGCCTGTATCCAGCGGAATATTGTTATACCGGTAACGGGTAAGTCTTCTCATGCGGGCATCGCGGTAGAAGGTGTAACCACCGGCAGTATTAGAGATAAGGCCGAAAAACTGCTCGTTACCAAGGTAGTTGATCCATGGGTAAGGTGTTTTAGGAGTGTTAATTACATACTCTTTACGAGTGTCGTCAAAAGTTCCGAATTTCATAGAGGAAAGTCTCCTTTCAATTGTGAACGCGCGTTTACGGTGGTGAGAAAAAATTCCCTCGGGGTAAAGGGATTTTCTCGGATTTATTGAATAGATGACTTCGGCGGCTGGCACGAATCTCTTTCGACCAGCCGGGCCGGAAAACTGATGGTGCTGAAGGTCGGCTGCCGGGAATCACACAGCTCGATAACTTTCTCTACAGCAGCCTTGGACATTTCGTAAATCGGCAGCCGCACGGAGGTCAGTTTCGGATTGATGCGGGCAGCAAGCTGCACATCATCGAATCCGGCAATGGACATGTCTTCCGGTACGGAGATTCCATGTTCGGTGAACGCTTCCATTGCGGAGATAGCCATGTCGTCATTGGAAGAAAAGAAGGCGGTTGGCAGCGGACTGCCGCTACTTAGCAGCTTCTTAACCTCTTCATAAGCCGTCTCCTTCAGAAAGTCACCCCGGAGGATAAACTGTTCGTTCAGAGCCAGCCCGTGACGCTTCAGCGTATCCTCGTAGGCCATGAACCGTTCCCGGCCGGAGTAGGTGTTCATTCGTCCGCAGATCATACCGATTTCTTCATGGCCAAGGCTGATCAGATACTCAATCGCTTCGACTGTACCCTCATAATCCTTGGAGTTGACAATGGCCAGATGATTGCGGTCCAGGTGCTCCGACATAATCTCCGAAATATCATAATCAATCAGCACAAGCGGGGAGTCAAGACTCACCATTTCCCGCACGATATCAATATCCTTCTGGGTGCCGACAATGATGCCGCCGTCAATCCGTTTCTGCAGGAAAGCCTGCTTCACCTTCAGGAAATCATCGGGGGAATATACAGTGTGGATCAGCACATAACAGCCGCGGGCATTCGCCGTGTCGACTACGGCATCGACGAAAGGCGCGAAGTAATTGTTCTGATAGATCCGGGTCGTATTCTCCTTCTCATTCATGCTGATGGCGAAAAGGCCGATCGTATCGGTCTTCTTGCCGGCCAGCGCCCTTGCAAAGCTGTTAGGCTCGTACTGGTGCTGTTCAATGACCTTCAGTACCTTGGCACGTGTCTCTTCAGGGACGTTGGAATAATTGTTGATCACGCGGGATACCGTGCTTCGGGACACCCCTGCGAGCTTGGCTATATCTTCGCTGCGCATATTGCCCCCTTTTCCAAAACATAAGGATTAATAAGGTATAGGTTATAATCATCCTTATATTTCTTGCTGAAACTGATGCCGTCCGCTTAACAACGGAATAGCTGTTTCGATTGTAAACGCGCGTTTATGAGCCTATTGTAAATGAAAACCCTGGAGAAATCAATTGTCTGAATGAAGAATTTTGCCTTGCTGGCGAAACGGATCCGGGTTACAAATAGAGCAGCAGTTAAATTTACGGGGTAGAAGGAAGGGCAAGGAATGTGAGTTAAACCAATCGATGCGAAAACAAGAGAAGCGGCGCTGAAATTAAGCGGGCCGCTTATTGTATCCAGAGGCCGGGTACATCATTTAGACAGCAGGCAAGAGAATCTTGGCACCGGCACGAAGCTGATGGAGCTGGTAATCCGGGAAGCAGCCCGTCTTGGCTGTTCCAAGGTGTGGCTGATCACTTCCAATGACAATACGCGGGCGATCCGCTTTTATCAGAGAAGAGGATCCCGTTTAGTGATTTAATTCAATCAGATATGAATCCTTATGATTCACGCAATGCACAATCTGCTCCCTGATGCTAACCCAATTCACCTTAATTAGTGCCTCATCTATATTAAAATACCCTAGTTCATAACTTTCACTGGATGTTCTAAACTCACCGCCAATGGCTCTGGCTAAAAATATATTGCTAATGACGGATTCCTTCACATTTTGGAAGACACCGCAAAATCTTATGATTTCGATATCAATACCTGTTTCCTCTTTTGGGTCCGTTAAGAAGTAAAATTTCATTGTCTTC
>CAKMKL010000150.1 GCA_927443375.1 uncultured Paenibacillus sp.
CTGTTGTTCAGTAACGTAAAGGCTGTGATCACCCCAACGATTACGACACCTGTGGCTGCCCACACCCATGTTTTCTTCCTCATCCATATTCCCTCCATCTAGAAATTTTTCACTGCCTTGTCGGCAATCTCCTGGGCGAGCAGGGCGGTGGTCTGCATCCGGTTATTCATCGCCTCCTGCTGAATCCACCAGAAGGTCACCAGTGCGGTGAGCAGTAGCCCGATACTGATAATAATAAGATAGCGGAGCGTCCAGTAGGAGAGGATGGAAGTACGTCTTGGCGGCTGTTTCATATGGTCCATAACTGGTACCCTGTCCCGCGCAGCGTACGGATCTCCCCTTCCTCAGCCGGCCAGTGCGAGAGCGCCTGACGCAGTCTCTTAATCGACAGGTCGACCGCCCGGTCGCTGCCCTCATAGTCCATTTCCCACACCTGCTCGATCAGCTGGTCTCTGGTGCAGATCTGATTCGGGCGTTCGGCCAGGAACAGCAGGACCGACATATCGCGCCGGCTCAGACTGACTTCGGCGTTATTCAGGAAGACGCTGCGGGCGCTGAAATCGACAAACAGGCTGCCGAAATGGCGTTTGCCGCTGCCGTCGGACCACTGGGAAGGACGGCGCAGCACAGCGTTCACCCGGGCGACGACCTCTTCGGGGATGAATGGCTTGGACATGTAGTCGTCGGCACCGCCGTCAAGTCCGGCCAGCCGGTCTTTAATGCCGTCCCGGGCGGTGAGCATGATGACGGGGCAGCTGCTGATTTTGCGGATCTGGCCCAGCAGTTCAAAGCCGTCCATGTTCGGCAGCATAATGTCGAGCAATATAAGAGAAGGAGGCGATGCCTCGAACACTTCAAGTGCGGCTATGCCGTCGGCGGCATGGGTAACCTGGAAGCCGGCTTTTTTCAGATAGGCGCCAAGCACACGGGCAATTGCTGCCTCATCTTCAACAATCAAAATGGATTTCATGGAAAACAAGCCTCCTTTAGCGGACATTTTACCATAGAACACCGGACGGTGCTTTGACTTATTCCCGACATATTGCTTTGTTAGAATGGGAGCTAGCCGGACAAGGCAGTGAAAAATTTCTAGATGGAGGGAATATGGATGAGGAAGAAAACATGGGTGTGGGCAGCCACAGGTGTCGTAATCGTTGGGGTGATCACAGCCTTTACGTTACTGAACAACAGCTTGGGCAATAACGTGGAAATCGAGTCCGTCATTCCTGCACAGGAACAGGGAACGAATAACTCTGGAACAGCGGTAGCGAATGCGGCGGCAGCAACAGGCGCGGCAGTTACAGCAGAGCAATTAAACGGTGCCTGGAATATTGCCGACACTTCGAAAGTATACTGGTCGGTTACGACCTCCAAAGAAACGGTCAACTTCGTAAATGCCTCCGTTCAAGGGACATGGAATGTCAATCTGGATGACACAGCCTCTATGACTGGCGAAGGTTTGATTGAGATGAGTGCGCTGGATTCCGGAGAAGGAAAACGGGACGAGCACGTAAAAGGCGCGGATTTCCTGAACATAGAGGAGTTTCCCCAGTCGACATTTACGGTGAGCTCCTTCTCTGAGCTGCCGGCAGAATGGACGGAGGGTACTGCGGTGCCGGTTCAGATGACAGGTACGCTTACCGTAAAAGGCATTGAGAAAGAGGTTACCTTCGATTCGCAGGCGGTGTACAGCGGTGGACAGCTCATGCTGTCGGGGACGACAACCGTAACCTTTGCAGACTTTGGCATGAAGAACCCGCACTCGATCGTGCTGGATACTGAGAATGAGCTTGAAGTGCGTCTGGAGCTTGTGCTAAGCAAGTAATATAGTGAGCAGGACAAGTACCATAAGAAGAGTATCTACCCATCATAAATCCGCCATAATCAGCAAAACAAGCCCATTCCGTCTATGGAATGGGCTTGTTTTTGTCCGGATAAGTTTGTGCTTCATTGATTGCGTTTTTGCTGAATTTCCTAATATATTATATATATATAATTTAGGCGTACGAGAAGCCGCAGGAAAGGTTGGGGTAAATGACTATTGAATCCATTTTTATCATGCTCTTGAACATCGCCTACTGTGTAATTATTCCCTGGTTTCTCTACTACGCATACAAGGACTACAAGCTGAAAAAGGCAGGTGAAGATCAAATATACGTATATAGTGCGTCAAAGTATATACCGCATAAATGGCTGCTTACGGTTACAACCCTGTATGTAACTGCAGTGACCCTTCTCCTGGGCTTGTTAATATTCGGTGTCAGTGATCTGATCAAAGGACACTGGTTCGCCTATGTGTATGCGCTCGTTATCGCTGTTGCCTTCAATCATGACAGAGTGTCTATGCTCATCGGTAACAGAGGTATCACTGCAGACAATACACTAATCCCCCTGGAACAGGTCAGCTGCTATGAATTTAAGGATCTCAATACCGTTACTAACCGGTGGACACTGGAAATACATACCGGCGATAAAATATTACGCGGAATCGTTCCCTCAGAATCAAGGCCAGCACTTGAAAGCTTACTGGACAATAAGTGAATATGTTTGTCTTATTCCGCTGTCGCCCCATCTCCGGCAGTCTGCTTAGCGTCATCCTTCACAGGCGGGATATTCTTCTTCGGTATACCGTCCAGGCCGTATTCCCAATCGTAAGCGTCAAAAATTTTGCGGGCAACGGGCGCGGCGCTGTTGGAACCGAATCCCCCTTCGGGAATAACGACGGCGACGGCCAGCTTGGGATTCTCGCGCGGGGCGAAGGCGATAAAAACGCCGTTGTCAGCCAGGTAACTGCTCTTTTTAACCCTATATTGCTGCTGGGAAGTACCGGTTTTACGTGCAAAGTCATAAGGGAAATCCTCAAATGCACTCACTGAGGTGTTCATACCCTTGATGACTTCACGCCAGTATGCCTTATCAAACTTCACTTCGTTCAGTACTTCCCTGCCGAAGGTCTTGACGGTATTTCCGGCCTGATCCGTGATTTTGCTGACAAGCTGCGGTTTGATCCGGATACCCTGATTGGCTAATGTGGAAGCATACTGGGCAAGCTGCAGTACCGTATACTGCCCCTGCTGTCCGAACGACGCAAAGACCAGCGCCGACTGGGCCCCGCCCCCGTCATTATCCGTATCTGCCTCTTTAAAATAATTAATCAGGCCTTTATGCTCATTCGGCAGTCCGCTGCCCGGCCGCTCACCCAGCCCGAACTCCCTCATGTATTTATCCCAGACATTGACTCCCTCAGAGCCGTACTTCTCATAAAGTTTCTTGCCCACCATATCGATCATGAAGACGTTGGAGGACTTCTCTATGGCTTCAGCCGGAGAGTTGAAGAATCCGTAGGCATGGCCGCCTGCGTTGCGGACGGTCGTCTCATAACCGGCTCTGCCGAAGGTTGTGCTGCCTTTGTCGGGATAGGTTGTACGTGTTGTAATGAACCCTTCGTTCAGGCCGATCAATACGGTCAGCGGCTTGATTACTGAACCGAGGAAAACGGTAGAACTGAAATTATGCCCGGAGCGTCCGGAGGATATCGGGGTTACGGCGCCGTTCTGATAATTCAGTTGAATCTTGTTATATACCTCTGTTGGCAGTGTGCCTGAAGACCATATATTGGTGTCATAATCCTCCATGCTGGCCATCGCCACAATATTGCCGGTATCGACTTCCATGGCAACGGCGTAGCCGGTCTTGGCATCAGGGTGAACCTTGCCCTGCACCGGATGGCTGTGTACCCATTTAATCTGATCCAGGATCGCCTGCTCCGTCTTCAGCTGAATGTTCTTATCGATGGTGGTCCATATATCATTGCCTTTGACAGGAGGTACAATGGATTCAATGCCCTCGGCCATGTTCTTGGCATTAACGCCTATGGTCAGGTAGCCGTTGCGCCCGCGCAGCTCCCGCTGATACTGCAGCTCAAGCCCGTCAAAGCCGACAAACTCATCACTCCGGTAAGAGAGGCCCGGGTCAGCCTCGTTTTTCATAGCCGCCAGAATGTTCTTATAGATACCCAGGCTATCCGCTTTCTTGAAGGGTTTGATATATCCGACCGTCTGTACAGCTACTGTGTCCGGATCATAGTGGCGCTCATCCTCCTCGCTGACTGTAAGATTCGGATACTTGTCCTTATGCTCCATGAAGTAGGCAATTTCTTCTTTAACCAGACCGCGTTTGATCGGCCGCAGCATGAAGCCCGAGTAGACTTTGGAGTCAAGGTCCATGGCTTTCAGTACGGCATCCTTCGTAATCACTTCATCTTCCGGCACCTTTGCCCCGTACTTGGCGAAATCGGCAGCAAGGTCGGCGGCAAGCTGATTAGCTTTGGCGGTAGCTTCGGGGGATCGTGAAGTTAATTTGGTTTTTTTGTCCGTAACGGTTTCCATATAGTCACTGGTTATGGAGAAATAGAGCGTTTGCACCGAGGTGGAATAGGCGAGCTTTTCTCCGCCCTTTGCCAGAATACTTCCGCGTATCGAAGCGAGCGGCACGTTTTTGATATCCCGGCTCGTTTCGACCTCGGTGAGCGTGGGCCCCTCAACAAACTGTATAATGGCAAGACGGACAATAATAATGCAGAATATAATAAAAGTGCCGAAGAAAAATATATTGATGCGCAGACTAAGCGACGGGTTCGCGCTCTGATCCTCATTCCTGTCACCCGGCCTGAAAATAGATTTCACGTTTAGCCTCCCCGATAAATACATTTACTCTATAAAAACAGTGAACGGTTAATTAGTATGCAATTCATATTTTACCATATTAAGCCACAATATGGCATCTCTCGTAAATGTGGAGTGCCGGTCCGGAGGAGCAAAAAATGAGGATTGAAGTAGCGGCAGCGATTATCCATAATAAAGAAGGGCAGCTGCTGATCGCCCGGCGGAAACCAGGCAAAGCGCAGGCAGGGCTGTGGGAATTCCCCGGCGGCAAGCTGGAAGCCGGCGAAGATGCCGTGCAGTGTCTGTGCAGAGAGCTGATGGAAGAAATGAAGATCGCCATCCGGCCTTATGAAGCATTCGGAAGCCATGAGCATGATTATGGCAGCGTACAGATCGCGCTGATAGCCTGGAAGGCAGAGTATCTGGACGGGGAGATTGCGATGAGTGATCATGATGCCTGCAGATGGGTGGAACTGGACGAGCTGGAAGGATACGACTTTTCCCCGGCGGATATTCCTTTTGTGGAGCGCCTGAGGAAGGAGCTTTGCTGAAGGTAGCCGATTATAGAATGAAAGGCGGCTGATTGATTTTGACCGAGTATTTCAAGCTTGTAAGAGACGGCATTCCGGCGCTGATTGCATCGCAGGGGAAGACCTGTGCCACCAGAATACTGGATACTGAGGAATACATAGAGGCACTGCGTTCGAAGCTGCGCGAGGAAGCAGAGGAATACTTCCGGGAAGAGGAGGACGGGCTTGCACTCGGGGAGCTGGCAGATATGCTTGAGGTCATCCGGGCATTAGCTGTAATCCATGGCGGAGACATTGAGATGCTGGAGGCGATCCGTGCGGAGAAGGCAGAGCGCCGCGGTGGATTCAAGGACCGTATTCTGCTGCTTCAGACAGAAGGGGCTGCAGCTGATGTTCAAAAATAAACTAACGATCACCCTAAGCAGTATCGCTGCCATCATTCCTGTATTGCTATATATGTATCTCTACCGGGAGATGCCCGATTTTGTACCTATTCATTACAATGGTGAGGTGGCGGACCGGTTTGTGGACAAAGGGAGCTACGAGGTCCTTTTAGTAAGTTTATTCGGCTGGCTCAGCTTCGGGTTCATCCGGCTGCTTCAGCTGCTGCTGCGAAGGCTTTTCCTCCGCAGCTATATTGAGAATCTCGCACTGAACCACCGGATCTGGAATGCCGCTACGCTTCTGGTGACGGTCGGATTTTCTGTAATAAGCGTGTTTGCGCTGCTGGCTATGGTCTAAGCTTAGCGGTGAATCTTTTACACAAGAAGCACAGTTTGATAGAATCAAAGGGACTGAAACTATTGCAGGAGGAGACTTTAATGCTAATGGATAACGCTTACAAGGTGAAGTGGGGAATTCTCAGCACCGGCTGGATTGCCCACCAGTTCGCAACGGATCTGGCTCACGCCAGTAACGGTATTGCTTACGCTGTCGGATCACGCACCCAGGAAAGCGCGGATGAATTCGCCAAGAATCACGGCATTCCCGTCGCCTATGCTACTTACGAAGAACTGGTGAACGACCCGGAGGTGGATGCCATCTATATCGGGACGCCGCATCCGTTCCATAAAGAGAACGCACTGCTGGCGCTCCGTGCCGGTAAGGCTGTGCTGTGCGAAAAGCCGTTCACGGTGAACAGCGGGGAGCTGGAAGAAGTCGTGGCCTATGCCCGCGAGCATAAGCTTTTCCTGATGGAGGCGATGTGGAGCCGCTATATCCCGGCCAACGTCAAAGTCAGAGAGTGGATTGCTGCAGGTAAGATTGGGGACGTCCGTCTGGTTCAGGCAGACCTCGGCTTCCGCGCCGACTGGAATCCGGAAGGCCGTCTGCTGAATCCCGCGCTGGGCGGGGGAGCATTGCTGGATGTCGGCATCTATCCGATTTCCTTCGCTTCCATGGTTTTAGGGCCTCATCCTGAGTCCGTATCCAGTACGGTACATATCGGTGAGACCGGGGTGGATGAGCATTTCTCACTGATGTTGTCCTATGGCGATGGAAAAAGCGCTATGCTTAACGGGGGAATCCGGCTCAAGCTGCTGGAGGAAGCGCATGTATTCGGAACCGAGGGCCATATTATTGTGAAAGGCACACTGGTGAATCCGCGGGCGGCCGAGCTGTATATTGGCGGTGAACTGGCAGAGACTTTTGAGGACGACCGTGCTTCTGTAGGCTATTCGTTTGAGGCGGAGGAAGTGGGCCGCTGTCTGCAGGCCGGTCTGACGGAAAGTCCGGTCATGACGCTGGATGAATCCATAGCGATTCTGAAGCTGCTGGATCAGGTCCGGGCACAGTGGGGACTTAAGTATCCTGGCGAACAATAATTAAATGCTTCTGAAGAAACCGGCAGCCCCCAGAGAATGTTGTTTATAGCTCTGGGGGCCGCTGTGTATAAGGGGGATGCAGGTATGACATGGAATGCCGATCGTTATCAGGGGTGTCTGCATGGGCTGGCGGTAGGGGATGCGCTCGGAACCACGGCCGAATTCAAGGCCCCCGGCACCTTTGTACCGCTGGAGGATATCATCGGGGGTGGCGTCTTCGGCTTGCAGCCGGGACAGTGGACAGATGACACATCCATGGCTCTCTGCCTGGCCGAGAGCCTGCTCTCGAAGCAGGGCTTTGACGCTGGTGACCAGATGCAGCGTTATTTGAAATGGTTCCGTGAGGGACAACTGAGCAGCACCGGGGAATGCTTTGACATCGGCAATGCTACGCGGGCGGCGCTGCTTCAATATGAAGCCAGCGGAGAGGCTTACAGCGGTTC
>CAKMKL010000151.1 GCA_927443375.1 uncultured Paenibacillus sp.
CTGTTGTCTGCAGATTTCTTGATTCTATACCGCTGTTCACGGTGGAAATCCACAGACAAAGGCGGACGCTACCGCTCCTACAATTCCAAAATTCCCCTCCGCTACTTTTCCCTTAATGTTTATTTCAATGTTCAATCCATATTGAATAAAGCTACATTCCATAAAATGATCTTAAAGCAACCAGCTCATCAATACGGTTCTGGGGCAATTCCCGCTCTCCGTTTATCATCCGTGTAATAAACGTCAGCTTAGCTGTATACTCGAGCCTCTCCATGTTCAGATAGGCGCTCATGACATCCTTACCCCAGGTCAGTGCACCGTGGCTCTCCAGCAGGACTGCTGTTTTCTTGCCCAGAAAAGGGATCAGCGAATCCGGAATCTCTTCTGTCGAAGGTGTCCCGTACTCTGCCAGTGGAATATCCCCCATGGCAATCACAGACTCAGGCATCATCATCTTGTCCAGGCTCTCGCCCTTGATGGCAAATGCAGTTGCATATGGAGGATGCGCATGAACTACACCGTTCATTTCAGGCAGCTCGTTATAAATCTTAAGGTGCATTTTCACTTCAGTAGACGGACGGTAGCCTTCCGCGGCTTCAAGAATCTCCCCCTGCAGATTAACCTTTACCAGCATATGCGGCTTTAGGTACCCTTTGCTCACTCCGGTCGGTGAAGTAAGAATCTCTGTTTCCGATAGTCGCGCAGAAATATTGCCGTCATTAGCGGCTATAAAATCCTTGTTAAACAAATTTCTGCCTATATCACAAATTAGCAGCCGCAATTCCTCTTCAGTATGATTCATGGTTACTCTCCTTTATTTATGAATGATTTTATAAAGCCGGATAATAACTGGAAAGCGTACAGGAACGGGCCACAAGTTCTCTGACCCCAGCCGTCTGAACGGCTCCCAGGGCCGTTAATTGAACCGCAATATTCCCGATCGCACTCGCTTCTACAGGTCCGGCGACAATTTCCTTGCCGGTAGCATCTGCCGTAAGCTGGCATAGAAGAACATTCTGGATCCCTCCGCCGACCATATGAATTCTGCGGATGATCTGTCCGCTTAGCGCTTCCAGTTCTTTAACTGTCTCTGCGTATGAGAAGGCCAGACTGTTCAGAATCGTTAGAATGATCTCTGCTTTTGTTCGCGGCGGCGTCTGTCCGGTTCGGGTACAATACGCTTCTATCTGTTCCGGCATATTGCCAGGTGTGCTGAAGAGATCATCATTGGGATCAATGACCGGCGCAGCATACGCTGTCCTATGAACACTTTGGGCAAGCATGGCAGCCTCTTGATGAGACAGAGGTTCACCCGCTTCCGCCCAGCTCCGCTGCGTTTCCTGCAAAATCCATAGCCCAGTGATATTCTTCAGCAGACGATTGCTGCTGCCATAGCAGCTTTCATTCGTAAACCCGTATTCACGGGCAAGATCCGTAATGACTGGCTGCTCCGTCTCCATTCCCACCAGGGACCATGTTCCACAGCTGATAAATGCGGCATCTGCTTTGGATATATAAGGAATCGAGGCCACCGCAGAAGCCGTGTCATGTGAAGCTCCGGCTATAACCTTGAGCTGGCCGATGCCAAGCTCTTCCTGCAAGGCAGGCAGTACAGAGCCGATAACCGTACCAGCCGGAACCAGTGCAGGAATCAGTTCAACCGGGAGACCCAGCCTGTTCAGTACCTCCAGTGAAGGTCCAGTTTCCCCTGCGGCCAGCAGGCCGCTTGTACTCCAAATCGTCTGCTCCGCCACACCAACACCCGAGAACAGGTAATGGAACAAGTCCGGCATCATCAGCATTTTGTCCGCAGTCTCTCTTAGCCAAGGACTGATTCGCAGATCGGCAAACAGCTGATATACTGTATTGATTCTGGCTGATTGGTTGCCTGTTAACCGAAACTGCTCTTCCGGCGGCAATAAGGACTCCAGGATGCCCGCACTGGCAGCTGTTCTCTGATCCCTGTAATGGTGCGGCGAATACAGCAGCTGTCCTTGGCTGTCAATGAAGCCGTAATCGACCCCCCATGTATCTACGCTTAGAGCCGTTAATGAACCCTTAGCCTTTGCGGCTTTCCGTATGCCCTGCTTCATTTCATGAAAAATCCTCAGAACATCCCAGTACATATGTCCGCCCGCCTGTACCGGCTGATTAGCAAAACGGTGAATTTCTTCCACGTGAATACTCTCACCGTCATACACGCCCAGCATCACCCTGCCGGAGCTTGCCCCCAGGTCCATCGCCAGCAAATTAATAGCCTCGTTCATACTATCCGCACCTGCTTCATTTGAGGATTTAATACAGCGGCCCGAAGTTCCGGCAGGCTCTGTAATCTGCACTCTCCAGATCCTCTGTACCGAATAAAGACCATACCCGCGGTCTGAAAATACGTGACTCTTCCACATTGTGCATATTGACCGGAATCCGCAGGATAGAGGCTAGCGTTATCAGATCTGCACCGATATGCCCGTAGCTTATGGCACCATGGTTGGCTCCCCAATTGTTCATGACATCATAAACAGATTTGAATGAGCCCTGATTCGTCAGCTTCGGAGCAAACCAGGTTGTTGGCCATGTCGGATCTGTCCGTTCATCCAGCGTCTTATGAACAGCCTCGGGCAATTCAACGGTGAACCCCTCTACAAGCTGAAGTACAGGACCGAGTCCCTTCACCAGGTTGAGACGGGCCATCGTAACCGGCATTCCGCCTTTGGTCAGGTAATCCGTTGAGAAGCCTCCCCCCCGGAAATATTCCTGCGATGCAGCGCGGAACCGGGTCTGTGCGATACATTTATCCGCTTCTTCATCTGTAATCTCCCAGAAAGGCTTAATCGCCGGTTTTCCGTCAATACTCTGCTCGCCTGTTCCATCCAGCGCCGCGGAGCCGGAGTTAATCAGATGCAACAGCCCGTTTGCCGCGTCTCCCTCCAGCGTATATCCGGTTACACGCTCAACAGCGGCAGGGCTCCAGTACGTGCGGACATCGGCGAAGATTTGCGCGGTGTTCGTGAGCAGGTAATTGAACAGCATGGTTACGCCATTCAAGCTGTCATTTTCAGTTGCCACAATATACGGTGCACGTCTGTCGTTCCAGTCAAAGGAGGAGTTCAGCAGGGTCTCCATGAAATCCCCGTTCGGAAAATGATCCGTCCAATGCCGCTGGCCCTGGAACCCGCCGACAAGTGCGTTATGCCCGTTCGCCTCTTCCTCGAAGCCAAGCTCGGCCAGCCTAGGATTACCAACCATGAGATCGCGTGCAATAAGGGTCATTTTCACACATGTCTCCCATTGCTTTTCCTTTTCCTCATCGCTGATTTGTAGCTCAGGCGGGTTATTATCTGCTCCGATCCGGCAATTCTCCTTGACCCAGGCCAGTGCGTGCTCAAATTCTGCTTTATCATAGATTTCTTCCTCAAACCGGCGGACAAATTCAGACATATCCACATACTCATTGCGCATGCCCAGATAATCCTGGAAAAACTGCTCGTTAACAATGGAACCCGCGATCCCCATAGAGACAGAGCCCATCGACAGATAGGATTTGCCCTTCATCAAGGCTGCCGCCAGAGCGGATTTGGCAAACTGCAGCAGCTTGGACTGCACATCCGCCGGTATCTCTTCGCTGCCGGAATCCTGAACATCCTCACCGTATATCCCGAAAGCCGGAATTCCCTTTTGCGCATAAGCAGACAATACCGCAGCCAGATAGACCGCACCCGGACGCTCGGTTCCATTGAATCCCCACACTGCATGAGGAATAGTAGCATCCATATCCATGGTTTCCGAACCATAACACCAGCAAGGGGTTACAGTAATAGACACTCCAACATTCTCACTTGCAAACTTCTGCGCGGCAGCCGCGGCTTCCTTAACACCGCCGATTGTAGAATCAGCGATAACACACTCAACCTGAGAACCATCCGGATAAAAAAGCTTTTCTTCCAGAAATTTAGCCACACGCTCCGCCATACCCATCGTTTGGACCTCCAGCGATTCGCGGACACCCCGCCTTCTGCCATCAATGGTGGGCCGGATACCAATCTTCGGATAATTTGTTGCCACTGCTGTTCCTCCTCAAAATAAGTGGTTGAATTCTTGCGGCAAATCCATTAGAAATAAATCAATTCTTCGAATAAAGCGCTATCATTAAACATTTTTGGAGCAAATAAAATGAAGTTCAAGTTAATAATAGAATCGAAAGTCAACGAAGTCAACAACAAACCACATAATATTCTTATAATTTTGTGGTTTAATGTGATATTATTAATAAATAGTGTGGTATTTTTGATGATTTTTGACTATCTCTTTGTAAATTGTAGTACACTATGTATATTAAATGATTTTTTTAATTAAGGGTGGATAAGACATGAAGGCATTTGAACGGCGGGACCTCATTATTAACGAGCTTTATAGACATAAAAAAGTGCATGTCGCTGACCTCGCTCAAAAATTCCAGGTATCCGAAGAGACGATCCGTCGTGATCTGGACAAGCTTGATAAAGAAGGACTGGCCAAAAAGAATTACGGCGGCGCCATTTTGAATGCGCATACCAATGAAGATCCTTCCTATGCAAGCAGACACCAGATCAACCTTGAAGCCAAAGGCATTATTGCCGCCAATGTGCTGGACTTGATTAATGACGGGGACAGTCTGATGACAGATACCAGTACTACCGCTTTTGAAGCCTTACGCAAAATTACCGAAGCCAAGCAGAATCTAACGATAATCACTAACTCATTGGCTGTGTTGTCCGAGTTCCAGCATTCCGGCCACAAGCTGATCTCCACCGGCGGTACCTTAGGTCCTGAAACCAGCTCCTTCGTTG
>CAKMKL010000152.1 GCA_927443375.1 uncultured Paenibacillus sp.
GTTCGTTGCTGCGTGAGTCACATTTGTTCGGGTGGTTGGCAGTTCGGTGCTGTGCGAGAGCAGTTCGTTGCAGTGTGAGGCAGGTTGGTGCTGTGCGAGAGCAGTTCGTTGCTGCGCGAGAGCAGTTCGTTGCGGCGCGAGAGCAGATAGGTGCTGTGCGAGAGCAGTTCGTTGCTGTGCGAGGCAGATTGGTGCTGTGCGAGAGCAGTTCGTTGCTGTACGAGGCAGATTGGTGCTGTGCGAGAGCAGTTCGTTGCTGTGTGAGGCAGGTTGGTGCTGTGCGAGAGAAGTTCGTTGCTGCGCGAGAGCAGTTCGTTGCTGTGTGAGGCAGGTTGGTGCTGTGCGAGAGCAGTTCGGCACAGGCGAATTTGGTGCAGGAGCACATTAGTACAAGAGCACCTGCAGACCGCTAATATCCTTCATTGCTTGCCATATTAATGCTTACTGCATCGACTTCCCGGAGCGGACAGTTTAACTGGCCTGCTCTACCGTACTTGCTTCAGCCTGCTTGTTTCCCCGCCAGAGCACGCGGCCGAATAGCAGGCCGATCATGCCCAGAGTGACCTGAATGATGCCAAATATGATGAATATACGTGCAGGGCCGGCATACTCCACCAGCAGGCCGCCCATCAGCGGCGCGATAATCAGAACGGCGCTGAGCAAGGTGCTCTGGATGCCGAAGACGCGGCCGGTCATGTGGGGCGGGGTTTCTTTTTGCAGCAGATAATTGAAAGCAACCATAAAGCTTCCATTCCCCATCCCCAGTACAAACCCGAGCACAAACACCCATACTACGGAATCGCCCGGCTGAAGCAGCCCCAGTCCCGCGACTGATGCCCCGATCAGAACATACCCCATACCCAGCCTCCATGTATAACTTATGGCCTGGCTCAGCTTGCCCAAAACAACAATGGTCAGCACAGCGCCTATCCCGGACGCGGCAACCATCCAGCCCAGCACGGATTCCCCGCCCGGAGAGTATTCGCGGAACAGGCTGGTGAACTGAAAATCAATGACCTGGATAGCGAGTGCCCCGGCCAGTCCATACAGCATCATATTCAGCAGAATACGGCTGCCCAGCATAAAGCTCCAGCCTTCTTTCCACATTGTACGAAGCGGAACCCGCTCTTCCGAAGGAAGCTCTGGTACATGATTCTCTTCCGTAGGGATATTCCGCACGGACAGCAGCAGCAGGTAGGAACAGCCCCGTAGCAGCGCATTCAGCAAAATACACCACTGCGGTGTAAGCAGCATCAGCGCTAGTCCGCCCAGCAGCGGCCCGGCGATTTTGGAGCCTTGATTCACGAGGCCGTTAAGCGAGGAGGCCTGAAGCAGCTGATCCTCTCTGACAATACTCCGGGTCAAGGACTGCTGGGCAGGCATATTGACTGTTGATATGGCAGAGCGCAGTGCCAGCAGCGGCAGCAGCCAGGCCATATCGGGCGCGAATAACAGCAGCACCGTCAGGAACGCGGTAAGCAGATCACATACACGCATCAGCTTCAGCTTGTTCAAACGGTCGGCGGCTACTCCGGCAACAGAACCGAACAAAATACTCGGAAGGGCGATCGCCACCGGGATCAAAGCCAGCATCAGCGGACTAGCCTGCCAGCGGTAGCCGACAAGCACCTGAATGGCCAGTGCATCGAACCAGTCGCCAAAACTTGCCGTGGCAAAGGCGCTGTACACGCGCATGTATACTTTGTTGTGCAGCAGGCTCGTACCCTGCTTTAATGAAGCTTCCATCTGACATTCCTCCAGGTTACCTATAGACTCTACGAATCAAATCATTTCGTAACCCTAATGTAATGGAGAATTGTCAGAGCAATATCAGAGGGCATTCAGCATGCTCAGCATCCGTTTTTCTAAAGGCTGTCCAAACTGGTTCAGCCCGCAATCTTCAACTGCCGCTCTAAACCTGCCCTCGTATTTAGGATACAGAACGTTATGAGGCAGAAACACACGGCAGAAGTGATGGATCCGGTACAAGCCGTATAAACGCAAAGGAACAAATCCCGACATTTCCAGCACCTGCAGCCCTTCATCCAGCAGCTGTTCCGCTTCATGCCACTGTTTGTTCCGCATCCGCCAGAGTCCTTTTACGATTTTATAGCTGCCGGTTTCCCGTAAAAAAGGCTTATCCACCAGGGCCTGCCTAATGGCTTCATCCAGCCGGTCCAATTCCTCATCTCCTGCCCCCGCAGCCAGATGCGCAAGCAGCTCGGTAATCATCGTCACCGGAACGAAATTTTCGTATCCGAGTTCTGCAATGACTTCATAAGATCTTGTCAGCTGCTCCAGCGCCCGCTCCGGTTCACCCGCCAGGATGAATAAATCGAGAATCGTAAGAATCTCCAGTTCCAGCTGATCCGCCGGACGCAGCAGCTTCTTTTCCATCACCTGTTCGCAATAAACAAGCTTTGCCTTGGGATCACCGGAGAACATGTAGAATAGGATCAAAGAAAACAGGCGGTCTTGGAGCGGTACTTCTTCCGTATCCAGCAGCCACTCCAAATCTCCCTGCATAAAATGAACCACCATTCTGTAATGCGGATCCAGCTCGAAACCGAGCGTATCCTTCTGAGCCGCAAGGTTCAGGATCGATTTACCTTGGCCATAGACATGAAACCTGTTGAACACATCCCGCATCGTATCGCGCAATTCCAGGTCAAATAAGGCAGGATATGCGGCTGCAGCGGACGGCAGGAACAGACTGTAGCCGAAGCCGCGGACGGTTCTGAGTTCCACACCGCTGAGCTTGCGGAGCTTTTTGCGCAGCCGGTAAATATGATCATCGACGGTCCGTTCCACCGGATACTCCAGCGGCCACACTTTGTCAAGCAGTTGCTCACGGCTGAAGGTAAGTCCCTTATTCCGGTGCATAAACTCCAGGAGAGCAAATTCTTTGGGCAACAGCTGAATGGTCGCATCACTCGCCGAAACTGTAAATTCGCTTTCATCAAACTTCAAATGCATAGCTGTTCCTCTTTTCTACAGATGAATCCATGGATGTATTATATCAGCCGGACTTCGGCCTGCTCCAGCACATATAAAAAAAAGAGCAAACCCGCAAATAAAGCTGCAGGTTCACTCTCATTTCTGCTGTTAGCTTTTGGCAATTGCCTTTAGCCTGCCATATTGTTAATGGAATCCTGTTCGCAGAATACGGAAATATGATCCACGGTGCCGGATGAATTGGTGAAGCTGATGCTGTAGGCGAAGCACTTGCTTCCGGCTGTAAGGTGGCCGGTGCCGTTGCAGCCGGCCCCGGTTCGGCCGATGCGATCCCGCCCGCAGGCGCAGATGCTGCCGTGTCCGCCTTGCCGGAGGAATCACAAGCTGTAAGTCCGATTACACCCGCTAATATAACGATTCCAGCTATAGTTTTAAATGTGGTTGTCATGTTGTCATCTCCTAGGTTTTAACTATTCTCAAGTAACAGCTATTGGATCTGACGTGCGGGAGACAGTAAAGGTTGCAGGAACGGGCAGCTGAAGCAGCAGCCGAATAAATTTTACAATTCACGCAACCTTACGTCCGCAGCCCGCATCTTAATAGTAAAGGGAGGGGAGCTTCGTCTGGATATTATAGAGAGAATCAAAGCCAAGGATGAGTCTGCTCTCCGCCTCTTAATGGATGAGTATGGGGATATGCTGCTCCGGACGGCTTATCTGCTGCTGAGGGACCGTCAGTCTGCTGAAGAGGCAGTCCAGGATACCTTCATTCAAGCCTATGCCAAAATCAGCCAGCTCCAGGAGCCCGGCCGGTTGCGGCCCTGGCTGGTTGCAATTGCTGTGAACCGCTGCCGGATGAAGCAGCGTACCTGGAGCTGGCGGAGTATTTTCCCTGCTGCGGATGGCGGACAGTGGACAGAGGATACCGCCGGTTCCTCCGCCGGAGCTGAAGAACTTTTTATGGCGGAGTGGCACCAGGTTAAACTTACGGATGCTATCGGAAACCTCGACTATATCTATCGGGAGTGCCTGACACTGTACTATTTTCATGAAATGAGTATCCGTGAAATTTCTGCGCAGCTGGGCACACGGGAGAATACGGTTAAATCGCGGCTAATGCGCGGACGGCAGCTGCTGAGGCTGATTCTGGAGAAGGAGGACATTGCCCATGGATAGAAGACGCGAAGAAATTAGACAACAGCTGGAGGAAGAACTCCGTCCGCTTACCTTCACCGGACATGAGCAGGTGCTGCGGCAGACTCATCCTCCGGCCCTGCGGGCACGTCTGTCTGCATTCTGGAATAAAGAACTGGAAATTGCGCTGGGGCCGCTTGGTGCAGCGGCAGCAATACTTGTCACAGGTGCGCTGTTGTTCTATGCCCCGCACATAGGAACAAAAGAACAGCAATCCGTGCAGATGCCAAGGCAGCGGGAATTAATTGAAAGCGGCGGAAACACGTATTGGAAGGACATCTATGAGCAGGCGGTGAAGCAGCATGAAAATTAGAATTAAGGTCAAACATCTGGTGCTCTTCGTGCTGCTCCCCCTCTCTCTGTTGTCTGTTTTAGCCATAGTCCGGCCTTCCTTCGGAGCCAAAGAATCTGCTGAAGCGCTAACCCGGGCGGCTTCCGCAGCCGCGCGTACCGAGCTGCTGCAGAGGCTAGACGCCAGTACCGGCAGTGCACGGATGGAACTGATCCGCAAGGAAGTCATTGATCCCGCCAATGCCCTCCCGGCTTACTGGTTCAACGTATATGCAGGCGGTACGATGAACCAGGTGAATCCGGCCGGGAATGAGGCGGAGGTCTCTCCGCTCCTGCCCGAAGACCGGATTAGGCTGCTTGAGGAATACATCCGGAACGGGTCTGCTGACATCTGGCTGCGGAATGCGGTGAAACAGCTGGCCTACGAATATGATGCGCGGGGAAATACAGATAACGAGGCAGATAAAGCAATTGCAGCAGCACTAAAACGGTTCAGCAGCAATTCTTCGACAGCGCGGGAGCTAACGCTGATCCGGGCAGAGCGGGCGCTGAATGCCGGAACATTCACACAGGCTGAGGAACTGCTCCGGCAGTCTGAATTCCCTGTCCAGTATAACGAGGCGGAGCTGGATGCTAAGACCGCATGGCTTAAGGGACGGCTGCTGTTCTCCCAAGGCAAAGGCAATGAAGCGCTCCGTCTGGTGAATGGCGCGCTGGAGAAGTACCGGAAGGACTGGGCAGACATTGAAGCAGAATTCCATACAGCGGACAGCAGTTTGCAGGGGGAGAACCCGTCTGCCAGTGGCTCCGGCAGCAGTCAAGACAGCAGCCCGGCAGCGCCACAGCATGGGGTATCCTCCACCGAGGAGCAGCTTACCGCCCTGCAGGCTGCACTTCAAACCGCAGTGGATATGGGATTTAACCGCCCGGCTGTAATAACAGGCACCCTTACCAAAAGCGACGGCACTCCGGTAGCCCGGGCCGGCATTTTTCTGCGTGCGGAAAGCGATCTTTACCATAGTGTCCACTACGATTCCGAGCCTTATCAGATCGTCACAGATAACGAAGGGCGTTTTCAATTCTCCGGTATCATTCCCGGCTTCTATCAGATCCAGCTGGGGCTCAGCTTTGAGCAGATTGACGGCTGGACCTGGCCTGTGCAGAGCGATGACTGGATTGAGGTCAAACCTGGGGAGCAGCTTACCGGGAACATCATGCTGCAGCCGCTGCTGGAGCTGAAAACACCCGTTAATTCGCAGGTTCTGACCGGCTCCGCAGTGAAATTCAAATGGGAAGCCGTTAAAGGAGCTGCCTACTACAGTTTAAGTACCACTGTTGCTGATGACGGCGGCAGCTTCAGTACTGTGGTCCGTCAGCAGATTGCGGATAATCAGGTTACAATCCCGGCCGATGAGCTGTATAACAGCGGCGGCTTCTCCACCAGCAGCGGCGGAGAAGGCTGGCAATCGGTCTATCCCTCGTCACTGCTCGGTTTCGCCAATCCGGACAGTAAGTTCTCCTGGAGCATCGATGCCTATGACGGACAAGGCCACGTAATCACCCGCAGCAACGGCTACCGGCTTAATGAAGAGACGGTCGGTAATCTGCCTTTCTTTTACCTGAAATCACGCACGCTCACCGCTGCCGACCAATTGGTTGTGGACAGGAAGCTCGAAGAGGCACTGAAAGCCTACCACCGGGACTATGCCGCGAATCCGCAGGATGCGCATGCTCTGAAAATGCTGATTCATCTGATGCTCGCCAAATATTCCTATACGAAGGATGCCGGGCTGGAAGACGAAGCCATGGCTTTGTTGAGGAAGCTGGTAGAGCTTCGCCCGGATGTCAATTATGCTTTCAGTCTGGCTGATTACTATTATGACCGTTCCGACTGGGAGAACTACAGCAAGTACTACGCTCAGTACCTGAAATTAAACGGGGAGGAGCCGAATGTCTATGGACGTTCGCTCAACGCCACTGCTTTGATGCTTCAAGGCCGCTTGGACGAAGCCCGGGAGCAGCTGGCGATCTCGATGAAGGAAGATTCCAGCCACCGCTTTGTCGGCAGCTATCTGGCCGCAGAGCTGGCTGCCGGGCAGCCTTTGTCCTCGGTTCTGAAGCTGGCGGAACGTTATCCTCAGCATATGTATAGCCAAGGCGGCTACACCTGGCCGCTGCTGATCCTTAAGCTCCAGGCGGAGCGGGCCGGGGAGCCGGAGGCTTGGGACCGGCTGCTCAGCGAGAAGCTGGCTGCATATGTGAAGGGGCAGCATGCAGCCCTGGAGCAGTGGACCCGGGAGGGCAGCCCGTCGGCGCTGAAGGCATTCATCCAGGCGGTACTGGAGGTGGGCTAAAAGGCGGAGCCGCAGGCCCCGGCCCAAACAACACAAAAAGGACGGTCAACACCGGCAGCAATGCTGCCTGTTGTCCGTCCCTTTTCTTACTTCAACTCATCCAGGGCTGCCTTCTTCACCACATAGGTGTCAGCCATCACATCATGGAACGCCCGGTTGCGCCGGGAAAATACAATAATCAGACAATCAACGAGGATAACAAAGCTGACTATCTGAACAAGCGCAGTGGAAAGCGGCACCCAATTCGAATAATAATTATCGCCCCCGGACACCGAACCCTCCCCGGCAGTAACGATAACTCCCAGCAGCGAGTTGATCAGATAAAAAGTATAACGGATGAACGCCTGCTTGACCGTAGGATACTCCCCGCGTTCATTCACAATCCTCGTGCGCAAGAGCAGTCTTCCCGGAGTTCCGCCATACCGGACAACCATAAAAATATTAAACAGCGTCAGCAGCACCCATTGAATCCATAACGGGATCCCCGAATGATACTGTTCGGCTGCCGAAACAGCCCATCTGTTCAAAAAATAAGCGGGGATCGCCAGAATAAGAAAATCCAGCAGGCTGATCAGTACTCTTTGCCAAAATCCTACGTAATCGTACTCTGCCAGGTGTTCTGTTATATCTCGCTCCATTTCGTTCCTCCAAATCGGCTATGCGCTAGTTTTTCCTTACCCTGCTTAATCTTGCTGTTCTTCTGTTTATGGAGAGCCCATAATATCTCTGGCAACCTGCTGTGCCTCTTGTACCGTACTCGCTGGACCGGCAATATATCCTTCTCCATTCTCAAAACCGTACCGCTTGTTGATATCAATCAGCATAACCCACAGCTTATTGAGCTTTACTGAAGCGTTGACGACCCCTATCGTATGGATGGTGCGGTCCTCACCAAAAAAAGTCATGATCCCAAGATAATAGCCGCCGCTCTCCTTGAGCTTAATTCCGTATTGCAGATCACCATCCGCGGTAAGTTTACCTACAAACTCACTTTTGCCCGGGAAACCTCTGTAGGTATCACCTTTTAGTTCCATTACAGTATTCTTTACCATTCCGGTGTCATTCGAATAAATAACGCTGCTGTATTCCCGTTCAAAAGGTTGCGGGCGCAGCCACAGATATCCCAGCAGTACAACCACCAGTACCACTAATACAGCTACGCCATATTTTGCACACTGCTTCTTCATTTTCCCTCCTGCTGCCCTACTGCTTCTCTACTTTAAAAGTAAACTTCCAAGTCGCCGTATTGCCGGAGTAGCGCCCCCGGTTTTCGGTTACCGTAACTTTAACGGCTTTGGAAATTGTTTTAGTCACTGCAGAAGCCTGGATAGAGACACTCGTTTCTGCCGAATCCGGTATCTTGTCTTGTTCCTCCGCATAGGCCTTCAGCTTTACGCTTTCCGTAGTCTTCAGATCCAGAACCATTGACGAACCTTCATCAATCTCTTTTCCGTTGATATAACCTGCCGTGTACCATTCATTGCCCACATGATTATTTTCGGTGAGCTCCATACTGACCAGCGTGACCTTAATTTTTACATTTTCAGCCGCCGCGGAGGAGAATGGTACCGGTATGGCCAGACTGAACAGAAGCAGCAGCGAAGCCATAAGCTTGATTTCCTTCATCTGCATTTGAGAGTGCCTCCCTCATATAAGCTTTTCATTATTCTATTAAATTCTCCATATTTTTCAATTCTCCTCCATAAATCCACTAATCTCCTGCCGCAGACTTACAATCTCCCGCAGCAGCTCCCGGTTCTCATGCTCCGTCTCTGCAGGCTCACTCCGCATTAGCCCGGCCAGCCGCATTTCCAGTAACCGGAGCTCTCCTTCACGGGATTGTTCCTCGGGGGTAAGCGTCCGGCTGCGTTCCCTGGAAGTATATTCGGCAAAGGTGCCCGGAAAGAACTGCGGTTTCTGCCCGCGTCCAAGCAACAGCAGCCGGTTAGCGACTTTGGCGTGGAGATAACGGTCATGCGAGACGATAACCAGCCCGCCGGGGTAAGCCGCAAGCGCTTCTTCCACCCGTTCCCGGGTATCGATGTCAAGATAATTCGTCGGCTCATCCAGTACAAGGAGGTTAGCTTTACCGAAATACAAACGCAGGAAGGCCACGCGGCATTTCTCGCCCAGGCTTAAGTCTCCGATGGTCTTAAAAACATCCTCCCGCGGGAATAAGAAGCAGCCCAAAATGGTCCGCGCCTCTGTCTGGGTCATGCCCGGCAGCTCGAGCAGGCTGTCCAGAATGGTCGAGTCGGGTTTCAGATGATCCAGCTCCTGGGCAAAATACCCGATCTTCGTGCAGGGATGAACACGCACATAGCCTCCGGCCGGCTGCGTAATCCCTGATATCAGCTTCAGCAGCGATGATTTGCCGGCTCCGTTCGGTCCCAGGACCGACAGCCGGTCGCCCCGCCGCAGCGACAGTCCAAAGTGCTCCAGCAGCGGCGGCCCGCCGTCGTAGGCTAAGGTGATATTCTGCAAATCCAGAAGTGCATCTCCCTGGAAGGCTTCACTTTCCAGCTTCATATTCAGCTTGGGCGCCGCCTTCGGCAGCTCCACGCGGTTCTTCTCCAGCCGTTCCAGGCTGGCTTCCTTGGCATGCAGCCGGGAGACGTTCTTCTTCGATTTGGCCCGCCGGAAATCATTCTGCCCGGCAGCACTGTGCGCCTGCTGGAACCAAAGGGCATACCGGCGGATGCTCTCCAGGAGCTTCTCCTTCTCCAGCTCCTGCTTCCGGTGCTGCCCCTCCAGCGTCCGCGCTTCCAAATCCTTCTGCTCCCTGTATTGCGTATAGGCTCCAGGATAGCGGCGGCAGCCTGACGGGCTCAGTTCCAGCACACTGGTGGCGGTCCGGTCAATAAAGGTGCGGTCATGCGACACATAGAGCACCGTGCCCGGATAGGTCCGCACCCACTCTTCCAGCCACTCCATCGTGTCTTCGTCTAAGTGATTGGTCGGCTCATCCAGTATCAGCAGCTTCGGCTGCCGGGCGAGCAGTGCAGCGAGCTGTACCCTCGTCTTCTGCCCCCCGCTGAGCAGGCGGTAGGGCTGACTCCATAGGGACTGCTCCAGCTTCAGCTGTCTGAGGCATTTCTCCGCTTTGGCCTCCCAGCCGTAACCATCCAGCTGCACGTAGCTGTCGTAGGCTTCGCCATATCCGGCAACGGCTTCCTCATCTGTACCACCGGTCTCTTCCAGCCTGCGGGCCAGCTGCTCCAATCTGCGCTTCAGCTCTGCAAGCCGCCCTGAAGCCGATAAGACGAACTCAAGGGTGCTAGCTTCGGATTGAATCCCAAGCTGCTGATCCAGTACCCCCCATTCCTCCCGGTCCAGTCCGCAGTAGACACTGCCCTCCTCAAAAGCCAGTCTGCCGAGCAGCCCCTGCAGCAGCGTTGTTTTGCCGATGCCATTGCGCCCAAACAGCAGCACCCGCTCTCCTTCAGTAATTTCAAAGGATACCCCTTCGAATAAGGGGATACCGTTCCACTCTTTTTTTATATTTTTCACTTTAATCAAGGTCATATTTCATTCCTCCGCTTCCTTAAATCGTCTGTTACGTACTGAAGCCAGTGCTGTGTACAGCAACAAAAAACCGCAGCCAGCAGGCTGCGGTACAGGAAACGTATGAAGGGAGTACGGTGCTCTAAATAAAACATCACCAAGGGCAGTCTCCTGTGTAGCAGGCAGCTGCTATTCCTGGTTCTGTTCTTCTATAGCATCGTAAAGGTCCCGACAGACACACGTATCCCTGACCGTACACCCGCTAGCGGGCGTCCCGTGGCTTGTGCTAAAGTGCACATCACAAGTGAACTGGTCTTCATTAGGAAACGTGTTAGTTCTTCATCAGTCGGGTGAACCTCCGTAATTGTCCGTATTCAATGATGGCTACAGTATATCTAACACGAGAGCAGAGAAGCAAGGTCAAGAACAACTATAATCATTTTCGCCGGGTATCGACTCCCTAACCGCGGCCTTGATTTGCGTATTCGCCAACATATTTTAGAATATCACGATTCTTCTTCACAACAATTCGTTTAGCGGCAAACTCTTCTGTCAGCTCCAGGATCTTCGGCAAACCCTCACGGTCAAAGTCCCTGTTCCACTCGAACAACATGACATAGAGGTTCTGCAGGGATTGTCTGTAATTTCGCCGCTCCAGGCCCAGATTTGTCTTCATAAACCGCTGCACTACCCTCAGATCCCTGACATATTTATTGGGGGTGATCAGAAATATCAGATCCGCCTGGCGGAAGCTCTCTATCCCCCATTTGTAGTGCACCCCTTCAATAATCCATTCCTTCAATGCTACAGCCTCCAGCAGCCGGGTATCTCTTGCTTCGGGAGAACGTCTGCTGTCCACAAGACCTCTCTCCCATACAAAATTATCCGTCTCATAATACGGGATGCCATATCTTTCCGACAGCTCTCTGGCAATAAAAGACTTCCCGCTCCCGCAGCCGCCGATAATCCGGATTCTAATGTGAAGCCCTCCCATGGAATATTCTCAGGATCGCATCCTTATCCGGCACGCCAAGCTGCTCATACGAGCGGAGGAAACTGCTGTTGTCATAGGCGGTCTCCACCGTTTCGGCGGTTACCCTCCCGCTCTGGACAGTCACGATGCCGTACTTGGCAATGGACTGCTCCGAATGGGCACAGCCAAGTGCTCCCGGATTGAAGAAGGTCGTCTCTCCGGCATGAAAATGATGCACCACATGATGATGGCCAAAGGCAACCAATCTGTACTCCGTATCCGCATACAGCTGATTCAGCCCCTCAGCCGTCGGGCTCCAGTCGACAGGCAGGTACCACCCGTCAGGACCGAGATGATAATGGGTGAACAACATCGGCACACCTTCAATGCTTGCAGTTGCCCTCATCGGCCATGAACTCATAAGTTCGATATATTGCGGACTGATTCTTTGCGCCAGCCATTCGTGATGCTCCCGTTCGGCGTGATTCCCGGGCGGCGGCTCCTCGCCGCGGAAGGCCCGCTGCAGGGCAATGTCATGATTGCCGCTAATGAACGTGATCTCCTCCTGCGCCAGCAGCAGTTCAAATACACGGTCCGTATCCGGACCGATCCCCACCACATCTCCCAGACAAACAATTTGCCGGAGCCCCCTGCCCAAAATATCCTGCAGCACCGCTTCAAGCGCCGCAGCGTTCCCGTGTATATCCGTGATGACAGCTATGCTTTGCATTGCCGCACCTCCTTTTTGTAAGGAAAATGAATAGACATGGTATGCTTCTTATCCCAGCTTCTTGAACATTTCAATTCCAACAATTTTGCCCCGGTTAAGATAAGGAAAGATTTTGTACCCGCAAGGGATGAAGCCGTGCCTGCAGTAAAATATGAGCGCTCTAGTATTAGTATTATGGCAAAATAGTTTTAACGTGTGGATGTTATGCTCATTCCGGGCTTGGCCGATCATCGATTCCAGCAAAAAGGATGAAACGTCCGTGCCCCGGTGTTCCGGGCTGACGATTACATTTCCCAGCCAGCAGGAATGCAGTTCCTCGTCTTTGTCATACAGATTTGCATAGGCAAGCGGCTCGCTATGGTCTTCACGGGTGATAACCGTCGGATTAAACCTTCCCTCCAGCACCTGCAGTATTTGCTCTGGCGTCAGCGGATGTTGGAATTTCGGACTGACGCAGAACAGCTCTTCCTCATTCGCGGGAAAAGCACAGATCGTGTCCAGATCCCCCCGGGCTAACTTGCGGTATGTGAGCATCCCCTCCACTCCTTCCGTGTGAATGTTTATACAATTATTTTCAATATTGGTTCCCTGATTCCTTCCGCTCCAGCAGAAAAAAGACGACTCCTGATCGTAATCAGGAATCATCTTTTATAGTTCCACAGCTATTTCTAGACTGTCTCTTCCTTCACTAAACCGCGGATGAAGGTTTCGAAATTTTTCGCCAGATATGTAACCTTGCGGTTGTTCTCCTGGTCCACATATACGATTTCAGGCTCACCGTCATTTCCGCCGGAGCGGTAGTCCAGCATGACTACGCCTTGACCTGCAGAAGGAGCGTCGCAGATCACTACGCCAAACTCGGGATAGCCCCAATTCTCAATGACAGACCAGCTGCCCAGTTCACCGCAGAGTGAATATTTCTTGTCCCGTCCGATTCCGCGGATGCCTGAAATGATAATATGGTCTTTGCCGGCAGCAGCGGCTTCATTCCCCAGTAAATACTTGGTGCTGCGGGGAATGCCGCCGTTATGCTGCTTCATCATCGCGGTATAGAATGCCGGCAGCTTGAAGACCAGTTCTTCTTCCACCGATGCAATGATATCGTCCGTAAGCGGTGCAGATACATAGTCCTCCAGCGCTTCCTCGCTGTCATCCCAAAAATTAGCGGAATCAAACTTGGGCAGGGGTTTGGGGCCGGATGTTTTTTTGGCTGCAGCGTCTGCGGCGGCTTCTCTGGCAGCTTTCTTGGCGGCCTTGCGGCGGCTGAGCTCCAGAAACTCCAACGTGTCCTCGTCTTCAGGGTCGAGCCGGTCCGCAATTTCGAATTCACTTGCGGCTTTGTCATACTGCTTCAGGTAGTAGTTGCAGAATCCGACACGGTAATGCCAGAGCGGATCCTCCTCGCCTTCCTCCTCGACTGACATGAACTGCTCCAGCGCCTCTCCGTAACGCTCAAGATTATTCAGCGCCCTGCCCAAGTGGTTGGTCAGCACGTAACCCCTTTCTTCGGCAGGAATCTCCATAATGGCATCCACAATCTTCTGGAATTCATCCTCTTCATGCCACAATTCCAGTTGTGCAACTAGCTCTTCTCTCATTCTTATAGGCCTCCCAGTGCGATAACTCGAATACTGCTGAAAATTATACCATTTCCGCACTGGGATTCTCCAGCGGATGTTATAACACACTGCCCGATATCAGTGCCTCACAGCTCTACTGTCCCTTTCTTGGCATCCCATACGAACGGCAGTCCAAAGAGCGGAGTCAAGCTGCCCAGCGGAAAATACAGTCGGCCATCCACATTCCGGGAAGCCAGCATAGCAACCTCTTTACCGTTCACCGCCGCTATTGCCGACAACGGTTTATGGATCACTGTCCGGCCGCCGATGGTGATCATAAGTGCACCTGTTCCCGCTTCTTGCCTCAAGCTGCCTCCGAGCAGACTCACCGCTTCCCTAAGCGGAATGTAGATACGGGAATTCTCCTCTACAAAGGGAGAGTTCAGCGCTACAGCCTCTCCGTTAATGACAAAGGTTCCGGCAAAAAATTTGGTGCCCAGCAGGTAACCGGCCTTGGAGGCGATATTCTCCATGCTCTGGCTGGATGAAGTGATGATAACCGTCGTATATTTGGCCACGCGCGGATACAGCCAGTGAATGTCGTCATTATGCATCCGGATGCACCCGGCACTGACATATTTGCCGATGGAGGATTCATTATTATTGCCGTGTATGGCATAGGTAGTACCGTAGGTACCGTTCACTTCCAGGCCGAGCCAGCGGTCGCCGAGCGGATTGGCCGGATCCCCGCCGGGGATATGCTCTTTATAGTAAGGTCTGTTCTTGACTTTGAGCACGATCCGGAAAGTCCCCTCCGGGGTCAGATTTTTGGTTTTGCCTGTGGCGACCGGAAATACCTTTTCCAGCTTACCGCCGCTAAAATAGCCCAGTTTGTTCATTTTCTTGTTCACGATGATCAGATCCGTGGACATTTGCGATGCTGCTGACGCTGACGCTGCTGATGCCGCACCCGTAAAGCACGCCGTAAACAGCAGCAGAAAAACAAGTGACATTGCGATGCTCCGCAGCGAATAAACTTTTGTCCGGCCGGCCGTTCCTTGCAGACTCATGTTGCCCCACCTCCAGGTTATGGGTGATACTGGAAACTGCTTTTCAGAATAGACGAAGCTGCTGCACAATAGTTGCACCGCTGCTTGTACCTATTTGAAACAGTCCGTCCAAGATAGGAACATGAATAGTCCCCATGTATTCCAGAGATAATAAATCCGCATGACAAATGAAACTGCCAAGGAGGCAAACCCTTTGAACTCAAATCTTTCCAGCCAGATCAATCAATGCGAGCAAATTATCCAGCAGCTTGTCGCCCAGACTCAGCAAGCCAGCCAGAATTATCAGCATCTTCTCCAGCAGGAGCAGCAAAATGCCATGAAACTGGAAGAACTGGCTCAGCGTGAGCACAAGGCCAGCCAGATTATACAAAACGCGCTGCAGGGCCACCACACTGCCGTTCAGCAGCTGCAGCAGGTAACTCAGACGCTGAGACAGCTGGAGCAGAGCTCCCAGACTACCGGTTATACTACCGGCGCTGCCAGCTTCAACACTGGTCTCCCGCACTTTAATACGGGTGCTGCAAGCTATAACTCTTCCTTTAATCAACAGCCTATGCAGCCTATGCATACTATGCATACCCCTGTAAGCTCATCAATGAATTCAATGCCCAATCCTTCCATGAGTTCCATGAGTTCCATAGGTTCAATCGGTGCTATGGGTTCGATGGGACAAAACTTTGGTTCCTCCATGAATCAAGGAACGGGACGCAACTTCCAATAATTGAAATCAGCAGGTAATCAGTCTATTCTGAATACCGCTGATACTTAAAAAGGCTGTCTCCCGCAGATTTCTGCAGAGACAGCCTTTGCATTTTATACAACCAGCCGCCCCTTCTTCTCGGCCAGACTGATGACCGCCTCCACGCCCGAGTTGAACTCCAGAAAGTCGCTTTCTACGCCATCGCTGAAGATTACCCCGTCCTCCGGCATCTGTGAAATAATCCGCAGCGGCTGATTGCTGCCGATCTGTCCGAACACAAGTCCGGCAGACGTGGTCCGGCTAGGAAAGGGCTCCCTTACCGTAAAGTAGAGGTGGGGATGATCCCAGGCGAGCCGTCCTTCTGTATCCGCTCCGGCCAGTCCGGCCGCAGCCGCTGGTCCTGCCAGCCCTATTCCGGCGGCACTACAGGCAATGCCTGCAGCTCCTGCAAGCACGCTGCGCAGCCAGCCGGTGGAGCCCATGCCGGTGGAGACAATAATCCCGCTGGAGGACTGCTGTTCGGCAGTACCGCTAAGCTGCAGCAGATAGCGCGCCGACACATGGGTTTTGCGACCGATGAAGAGGTCATTGACACCGTAGAGGCTCTGGCCGTCATTCAGCTCGGCCTTGGCCAGCGTCACCTCGCGCACCTCGCGGCGGCCGCGGAAAACATCGGGCAGCAGGAGCCGCAGATCCTTGACGGTGAACGGCAGCAGTACACCGTCCCAGCGCCGAGGATCGGGATTCACACCGATCAGGGGCTGCTCACGCAAGTATTTCAGCGTATTGGCCACAAGTCCGTCCTGCCCCACCACAACCACTGTGTCTTCATCCCCGAAGATGAAATTCGGTACATGCTGCCGTTCCAGCAGCTGTACCCGGCCAACTGCGCTCAGCTCGATAACCGCCGTCTCCACAGCCTTGCGGTAGGTCAAATCCTCGCTGATATAATCGCTGAAGTCCGCACCCAGCCGTTCAATATAGAACTGGGCCTGCTGAATGGTATTGTAACGGACGACCAGCTCTTCAAGCCGGGTCTTGCGCTTGATCAGTACAATTTTGTTCAGAGGCATACGCGCCACGCCGTTCATCGTCCTCCCGCTCCTCTCGCCGCACCTGTCCCTCCGCCTGCCGTACCGGCCATGATGCCCTGGAGCAGATCCGGCGTTATGTTGAGCTGTCCGATCTTTCCGGCATTTTCGGCCAGCTCCTGGAATGCGATGGCAATCAGCTTATCCGGCTTCATGCCGACATTGGTGAGCGCCTGCAGCACATTGGGCGATACGCCCTGCAGCGAATTCATCACTGCCGACAGCTCGTAGGCTTTGGCATCCGCTTCAGCTTTGTGGTTGGCTACCGTCAGGCCGATCAGCTCCTGCTTCTTCTCCTCCAGCGCCGTATCGAAGCTGAGCTGCTCTTCCTTCATTTCATTCTGCTTCTGCTTCACGAACCGTTCGGCATCAAGCTGGGTTTCGCGGATCTGCTTCTTCTTCGTCTCCACGGCGATCTCCGTGTTCAGCTCGTTCTCCTTCACCCGGCGTTCCTGCTCAATCGAAGCATTGCGGCGTTCATACAGGGCATTATCGGCGCTGCGGAGAATTTCCTCCCGGGCCTGGGCTTCCAGAGCGCGGAGGGTTTCTTTATTCGGCACAATGGCCAGAATCGAGAGCCCCATCAGCTCGATGCCCAGCTTCTCAATCTCCGCATTCCGTTCAATTTCCTGGGTAATGGTCTTCGCCAGACGCTCGCTGGACTGGATTGCTTCGCGCAGCGGAAGCTGCTCCAGCTGCTTCTTGGTCAGTACCTTGGCGATGTTGATCACCCGCTGGGCCAGTTTGCCCGGATCGTCGGAGAGATAGGTATTTTTTTTCAAATTGTAGGTGTAGTTGAGAATTTGCGTGGTTTTGCGGTAATCGACAATCCGGTAGGTCAGCTGCCCCTGCACCGTTACCGTCTGATAATCATTCGTAATTTCTTCGAACATGAACGGAACATCGATCGAGGATACCGGAACCACAATTACTGAAGTCGTAGGGGCATAATAATGAAAAGAAAGCCCTACACCTTCACGCACAACCTTGCCGTTCTTCACCTTAAGCACGTACTCGCTGGGCTGGAATTTAACGAATCTGAATCCGAACATGATGATTACCTCCCGTTTGTATTATTAACAAATTGTTATTAACATAAGCGTAGCATATGATTTTGATATTATCAAGTTGTTAATAACATATCCTTTCAAAAAAATACCGCACCCTCCAAATGGAAAATGCGGCTGTCTACTACGTTACTGCCTGTGCTGCTATTATAATTTAAGAGTAATTGGTGTGAATTCGGTTATTTTACAACCACCTTAACCTTGACCGTTTTGCCGCCGTATTTCACCGAAATATAAGCCGTGCCCTTGCTGTTCGCCTTCACGAGCCCGTTCTTCCCCGCTGCGGTCAGTTCCTTGGTGGAGGCCCATACCGCAGTCTTCGATACATCCGCTTCGCTGCCGTCTTCAAACGTTGCAGTCGCAATCAGCTGTACCGACTGTCCGACAGTTAGGCTGAGATTCATCTGGCTGACCTCCAGATATTTGAGCACATCCACGGTTACTGGTACTTTTACCGTTTTGCCGCCGTATTTCGCGGTGACGTAGGACTTGCCGTAGGCAACGGCTTTTACCGTTCCACCGGTAACCGTGGCTATTTTGTAGCTGCCGCTTTTCCATTCCGCTTTGTCGGTCACATTCTTCGTTTTGCCGTCGCTGAAGGTGATGCTTACCGTCACTTTGGCCGATTCCCCGGACTTCATCGCGAGATTGCTGACAGAAGCTTCAATGGATGCTACCTGATCAACTTCGATATTAATCGTTACCTTTTGTCCGCCGTAGGAAGCGGTGACAGCTGTCTTTCCTTTGGCTACTCCGGTTACAAGTCCCTTCTTGACGGTTGCCACCGCCGGCTTGGCAGACGTCCAATCGGCTTCTGCCGTTACATCCGTCTCCACCCCAGCAGAATCGGCAGCGGTCAGAGTAATCTGCTCTTTGTCGGCAGCAGACAGCGTAATCAGGGATGCACTTGCCGCCAGCTCATCGACCAGGCCGACATTGACGGTAATCACCGCTGATGCATCTCCCAGTTTGGCGGTAATGACCGCTGTTCCGGTATCAGCACCTGTGATTAGGCCGTCTTCAACCTCAGCCACCTTCTCGTCGCTTGAGCTCCATTCCACATCACTGGTCAAAATCATATCGCTTCCGTCGCTGTATTTACCCGTAGCGATAACCTGATAGGTCTCATCTTCCTCAAGCTCTACCGTTTTGGCCTGCAGCGTCAGCTTGCTCGGGGTGCCTGCTGTTACTTTAATCGTGGCTTTCTTGCCGCCATATGACGTTGTAATTACAGCACTGCCTGTGGAATACGCGGTAATCGTGCCGTCACTGGCATCTGCGATAGCCTCATTATCCGAGCTCCAGACCGCATCATCCGTCACATCCTGGGAAGTACCGTCCTCATAGCTGGCCATAACCGTCACTTCTTTACTCTGTTCAACACCAAGGTTCAGCTTGCTGATGGTCAGATTGAGCCGGGAGGCGATCTCCACATCGACCGTGACCGTAACGCTCTTGCCGCCATATACCGCAGTTACAGTGGTCGAGCCCGATTTGTAGCCGGTGATCAGACCTTTGGTCACAGTCGCAATATTATCATCCGCGGAGGTCCAGACTGCGCTGTCTGTTACCACACTGGAGACGCCACCCGCATCAATCGCGGTCAGCGCCAGCTGCTGCGTTTTGTTCATCCGCAAAAATACACTGTCATCATCAACGCTGATTTTATTACTTTTGCCTACAGCAGCAGTCAGTGTCACCGTCTTCGAGCCGTAGCTTGCGGTGATTGTCACATTGCCTTCGGCGTACGTAGTAATCATGGCTTTGTCTGCATAAGCCACAGCTTCATCACTGGAGCTCCAGACTGCCTTGCTGGTCACATCCGCTGTCGTACCGTCGGCAAAAGTCGCCGTCAGCACTATCGCCTTATTCGCATTTACTGCCAAATTCAGTGCCGTCTCGCTGAGCGCGAGATGTCTGGCGGTTCCGACATCCACTGTAATCGTAGCTTCCCGGCCATTGTAAGTCCCTTTAATGGTAGCCGAGCCTACCAAATATCCGGTAATCAGGCCCTTGCTGACCATCGCGATACTCTTATCGCTGGAGGTCCAGGCGGCGCTAGCCGTTACATCGGAAGAGGAGCCGTCCCCGGCCACGGCAGTCAAGCTGATTTGTTTGGTGCCGCTAACCTGCAGGAAGACATTTTCCTCACTGGCAATCAGCTTGCTCACAGCCCCGACTTCAACCTCAAGCGTAGTTTCAAGCGTGCCGTAATTCGCGCTGACAGTAGCCGTTCCAGCTAATTTATAAGTGGTGATGACCCCTTTTTTGACATAGGCCACCAGCTCATCACTGGAGCTCCAAGCCGCCTGGGACGTGACATCTTCCGTACTGCCGTCGGCATAAGTAGCCGTAAGGGTCAGCGTATGACTCGCACTGGTCTTCAAACTGAGCTCATCCGTACTCATATCCAGATAACGCGCCACCGCTACATCCACATCTACCTGCAGCGATTTATCTCCATATGTACCTGTAATCGTAGCCTTTCCTGCGGTGTTGCCGTATACCTTGCCCTTATAGACATAAGCAATCCCGGAATCGCTGGAGCTCCAGATTGCCGAACTTGTCACATCTTTGACTGTCCCGTCTGGATAAACTGCTGTCAGCTTCAGCTGCTGATCTTCTTCCGGCTTCAGGAACACGCTCTGGTCGTCCACGACAAGCTTGCTAGTCTGATCGACCGTCACCTGGATGGTCGTTGTTTTGGTGCCGTATTTGGCGGTAATTACTGCCGATCCCTGCTTGTACCCGGTAATGACACCCTTTAGCACATCGGCAACCTTTTCATCACTGGAGATCCAGGTGGCGAGCGAGCTTACATTCTCAGTCGTACCATCCTGAAAAGTAGCCGTCAGCACAACCGCCGAACTGTCATTCAGCAAAAGCGACAGCTCCGGCTGATCCACGGTAATCCACTTCGCCACCTCAACATTCACTGTTACTGTAACCGTCTTTTTGCCGTATACGCCTGTAATCATGGCTGTGCCGGAGGAGATCCCCTTCACTTTACCGTTAACGACTGTGGCAACAGCAGCATCACTTGTGCTCCAGACCGCATGGTCGGCGACCGTGGCATCAGCGGTGTTATCCGAGTAGGTTGCCGTAAGGATGATGCTGCCTGACTCTCCCTTACGCAGATCAAGCGACTGCACATTCTGGGTCAGGGCTTTAACTTTCTTGGTTACAGTAACTGTAGCCGCCTGGGAGTACTTTGTTCCGTCGGAATAGGTATAGACTGCTACAATTGTCGCTGTCCCCTCCGCCTTGGCGGTTACAATTCCGTTGTACACCGAGGATACGGCCGGCTTATCACTCGACCAATCAGCATTAACTGTAACATCGCCTGAGGTGCTGTCTGAATATACCGCTGTTGCCGTAAGCACCGATGTATCCTCAATGGACAGTGACAGCTCGCTTGCGTTCAGCACAATTTTGGAGACGGTGAGAGTCGTGCTGGCCAAAGCCAACCCCCCATTGGCTAACACAAGGATTACGGACAACGCCATTACAAAAAATCGGTGAAAGCTGTTCTTTCTCAATCTTGTACCCTCCTAATAAAATGATAAGTTAACCGTTTATTCATAATTACCAGCGTCTAACAACGTAATAAATACATAATTTCATCCATACTCTCATAGAGTCGTTGTCAGGCCAGATTCCATGATCATCCATTATTCGACAAGCTGCATGCATCATAACAACCGTAACTGAATTTATTCTGAAAAAAATGCATATTTTTTCATTTTACGGCTGGTACAGAAGTGAAGTTCAAATAAGCCTGGATAGCGATAAAACGGCTGCGTTGACAGACAGGACATTATGAAGATTTCCTCCGATAAACTCAAGAGAATAGCTGTTACCTGAGCTGCCGAAGCTCATAAACGCTACATATTCCCTGCTTTTGCAGCATTAACTCCGTTGATCCGGCAGAGTCCAGACTCCGCCTCAGCACAAAGAAGCTTACCAACAGGCGTTGATAAGCTTCTTTGTTTTCTATTTAGTTACATTCATTCTTGATGGAGGAGACTGGAACTTCAGATATGCCTCAATCCGCGAACGGATGTAGGCCCTGTCCGCTGAAGTGCTAAGAGGCTGAAGGCTGTAGGCAGAAGGCAGTAGAAAATAGACACTATATAATAGGCAGTAGGCAAGTTAGGGACAGGGCTACTCTGAATCAGTGCTGCCTGAGAGACATTACCGCTGATCAAGGATGGCACGTACAGCGTCCAGACGCTGCGGATCAATCTGCAGGAGCGGGTTCCCGTTCACTCTGACTGCCGAGCCGAGATGTACCCGCGTGACTGCTGTCTGCTGCAGGAAACTGCTGAGATTGGCGGAGCTCAAGCCGCTTCCAGCCAGAATTGAGAGCGGCTACCCCGAACAGCGGCGCTGCAGTTCCGCGATCCGCTCCGCGCCTTGCGGAGCCGTGCTCTCCCCGCCGGAAGTCAGAATGTCTGTCACCTGGGGGTAACGCGACAACACCTCAAGCGCCTCAAACTGATCCCGGGTCTGATCAAAGGCCCGGTGAAAAGTAATCTCCATTCCTTGCGCTGCCGAAAGCAGGCGCTTCAGCAGCTCCTCATCTACTGTCCCGTCCGGGCGCAGCATTCCAATAACCAGCGACAGGCTTCCGGCGGATGCAATATGTCCGATATCCCGCAGCATCGTCTTGGCATCTTCACTGTTGTAATGGAAGGAGCGGGCATGCGGACGCACCATCACTTTTACCGGAATAGCCACAGCCTGGCGCACCTGCTCAATCAGCCCCAGGCTGGGAGTCAGCCCGCCTTCG